>NZ_JBSFFI010000040.1:0-48566 GCF_053596035.1 Streptomyces sp. NPDC001781
ACGCCCGGTTACATTCCGAACCCGGAAGCTAAGCCTCACAGCGCCGATGGTACTGCAGGGGGGACCCTGTGGGAGAGTAGGACGCCGCCGAACTAATCTTGATAAAAGGGTTGGTCCCTGAACTTCGGTTCAGGGACCAACCCTTTTTTGTTTTCCTTAACTTGTCGTTCACGCCGCCCATCGAACATGTGCCGCATGAGTACCGCAGCCATGCTCAAGGCCGCCGGCGTGGGCGCCGGGGACGAAGTCGTCGTACCTGCCTTCGGCAACGCCGAAGTCGCCGAGGCGGTCGCTCTGGTGGGCGCGCGGCCGGTGTTCGCCGACATAGATCCGGCCTCCTACTGCCTGGACGCGGACTCCGTCGGGGCGGCCCTTACGGACCGGACCGCGGCCGTCGTCGTAGTCCACCGGTTCGGCCGGCGGGCCGACGTCAGGCTGCTGCGCGAGCTGGGGCACCGGCGCGGGTTGCTGGTGCTGGAACGGGGTGAAGCCGACGCTCCTGGTGAGGAGTTGGTCCGGCGTCGCGAGCGAGCTGCCTATCTGGACGCCCGGCTCAAGGGAGTTCGGACGCCGGACAGCGGTGACGGGCACACCTACCAGCAGTACGTGGTCCGGGTGCCGGGCAACGGGCGTCCCGACCGGGACGCGTTCGCACGGGCCCTGCGGGCCAGGGGAGTCGCCTGCCGGATTCCGGTCCAGACCCCCGCCCACCGCCTGCCGGCGTTCCGGCGCCCCGGCTGGACGCTGCCGGAGACCGAGCGGGCCGCGGACGAGACGCTCGCACTGCCCGTCGACCCTGCCCTGACGAAGCGGGAGATGCAGCGGATCGTCGCCGCGTGCAATGCACTTGGCGGACTGCTCCAGCCCGCTTTCTGAACAGGCTGCGAACGGATTTGGGAAGCCGAGCCCGTTCAGGGTACGATCTTCTTGTTGCCGCGAGGGAGACCTCGAAAGCGACAAGGCCCCCATAGCTCAGTCGGCAGAGCGTCTCCATGGTAAGGAGAAGGTCAACGGTTCGATTCCGTTTGGGGGCTCAGCACTAAAGGCCCCACCCGATTCGGGTGGGGCCTTTAGCATGTCCGCAGGTCCGGCCCGCCCGGCGGGCCGGACCAGGGACCTCAGTCCTGCTGAAGCCCCGGTACCCGCATCGCCAGGATGGCCATGTCGTCCGAGGGGGCGTCCGAGGCGAAGCGCTCCACCGCGCGCAGCACGCGTGCCGCGACCGCGCCGGCCGTGAGCCCCGTACAGGTCGTCAGGACGTCCGCGAGGCCGTCGTCGCCGAGCATGCGGGTGCCTTCTCGACGTTCGGTGACGCCGTCCGTGACGCAGAGGAGGACGTCGCCGGGGTCGAGGGTGACCGTCTCCTCGTACAGTTCCAGGTCCTCGATGACGCCCAGGAGGGGCTGGGGTTCGGCGGCCGCGGTGACCGTGCCGTCCTGGCGCAGGCGCAGGGGGAGCGGGTGGCCGGCGCAGACCACCTTCAGCTCGGCGCCGCCGTTCTCCTGGGGGCGCAGCTCGCCGTAGAGCAGGGTCAGGAAGCGGCTGCGGTCGCCCTCGTCGAGGATCGCGGAGTTCAGCCGCTCCAGGACCGCCGGGCCGCTGAGACCCTCGCGGGCGAGCAGACGCAGGGCGTGCCGGGCGAGGCCGGTCACGGCGGCGGCGTTGGGGCCGGTGCCGCAGACATCGCCGATGGCGAAGCCGTAGGCGCCGTCACCGATGGGGAAGAGATCGTAGAAGTCGCCGCCGACCTCGTTGCCCTCGCCCGCCGCGCGGTAGATGACGTCGACCTCGACGCCGTCGATGGGCGGGAGGCCGGGGGGCAGGAGGCTGCGCTGGAGGGACTGGCTGATGGCCGTGCGCTCCGAGTACAGGCGGGCGTTGTCCAGCGCCAGGGCGGCCCGGCGGGACAGGTCCTCGGCCAGTTCCAGGATCTCCTGGCGGAAGTGCTCGTCGGTGGGTTTGCCCAGGGTCAGCATGCCGATGACCCGGTTGCGGGCCACCAGGGGCAGTACCACGGTCTCGCCGCCGACCGCCGAGGCGGTCGCCAGGCTGGGGCCGATGCTGGAGGTGAGCTGCTGGGTGGGGCCGCCGGAGAGGCCCAGGCTGCGCATGGAGCTGCGCAGGGCTGCCTGGTGGGCCACCTCGCCGGGCAGAGGCCAGACCCGTGCGCCGGGCGTCAGTACCGGGTCGGGCGGCGGGATCTTCGACAGCAGGGACTTGATGCCGTCGATGAACTCCTCGTCCTCGTGCAGGACGTACGAGAGGTACGGGTCGGCGGACTGCTCGCTGATCGTGTAGACCGCGCACCAGGTGGCCAGGGTCGGCACGGTCATCTGGGCCATCAGGGCGAGGGTCTGGTCGCGGTCCAGGGTGCCGGCGAGCAGGTCGGACGCCTCGACCAGGAAGCTGAGCGATCCTCGGCGCAGCCGCTCCAGCTCGCCGAGGCGGGCGGACTCCACGGCGAGCGCGATGCGGTCGGCGGCGAACTGCAGGCGCAGTGCCTCCTCGTTGGAGTACCGGCCCGGCGCCTCGGCCGCCACGCCCAGGGAGCCGGTGAGACGGCCCTCGACCTTGAGCGGCACGGTGACCACCGAGCGCATGCCGGTGCTCGCCAGGAGAGGCACGGCGGCGCTGGGGACGGCGCTCAGGTCGTCGTGGACGGCGGGCATGCGGGCGGAGCCGTAGCGGCCGGGGCCGGCCTCGACGGGGACGCGGGCGAAACGCTGGCGGGTGGAGGGCAGGCCGGTGGAGGCGCGGACCTCGAGTTCGGTCTCGTCGTCCGTGGCGAGCAGCAGGAAGGCGGAGTCGCCGTCGAGCATGTCGCGGGCGCGCTCGACCGTGCGCTGGAGGAGTCCGTCCAGGTCGTCGGGGGCGGGGGAGCCGATGAAGACCTCGAAGGGGTCCGCGTTCGGGCCGTCGGAGCCGTTCGGATCGCCGGAGGGGACCCGCGAGGGGGTCTGGAGGACGGCGCGCTCGTGGTCGCGGACCAGCAGGCAGACGGTGGAGGGCTCGCCGCCGGTGTCCCGGACGCGCAGGTGGGAGGCGTATACGGGGGAGACGCGGCCGTCGGCGCCCCGGACGCCGTAGCTGCCCTCCCAGCGGGAGAGCTGGAGGGCCTCGGCGATGCCGGTGCCGGTGCCGGGGGTGTGCGGCCAGGCGGCGAGGTCGGTCAGGGGCCTGCCGACGACCTCGTGGGCCGGGTGGCCGAAGAGTTCCTCGGCGTCCTCGTTCCAGGCGCTGACGCAGCCCTTGCGGTCGATCTGGAGGACGGCCACCCGGACCCGGCTGTCGGCCAGCGGGAGCAGGTCGGGAGGGAGGGCCGGTCCGGCGGCGCGGGTGCCGACGTGGCGTTCGGGCAGGTCGAGCTGGAACCAGACGTTCTTGTGGGTGGGGCTGTACTCGACGCCCCAGCGGGTGGCGAGGGCCGCGCACAGTTGCAGGCCGCGGCCGCCCTCGCGGTCGGGGCTGCCCATGACGGCGCGCGCGCTCTGCAGCGGGACCTCGCGCTCGGGGTAGCGGTCGGAGACCTCGACGCGTACGCCGTGCTCGGTGCGCAGGCACAGGACCTCGGCCTCGGTGCCCGCGTGGACCACGGCGTTGGTGACCAGCTCGCTGGTGAGCACCACGGCGTCGTCGACGATGTCCGCGAACCCCCAGCCCTGGAGGGTGTCGCGGACGAAGGCGCGGGCGGTCGCGACCGAACGCCCGACGGGCTCGAAGCTGGCGGCCGCGCGGGCGGTGATCACGGAACTCCTTGCTCTGTCGTCGACGTGCGGGGCAGGTGGTCCGGCCGGGCCGGACCGCTGCTGCGGGGTCCGCTCGCCCTTGGGCCGTGGCTCCGGGGGAGGCCCCCCCGAGATCAGTCCGGTGGTCATGCTCTGCGGCCGCCCCTCCGATGCCCGTGTCCTTCTCGTGCCGCCGCCCAGGCCGGTCGGGCCGGTGCGGCTGGACAGCCGGATGCAAGGTTACTTACCTTCGCCGTCGCAGTGGATGCCGGTCGCCGGTGATTACCCCCCACGGTGTGCGAACCGTGTGCGAAGCTGCCGAACTGTTATGGCCTGGTTCGGCAGGGGTGAAACACTGGGCAGGATTTTGATGAAGGTCCGTTCGGGCTGAGTGCGTCCCGAGCACGCAGGGCAGCAGCCCCAGAACGCGGCCGGGCACGGCAGTGGCGGTCTACCCCTCCGGGAGGGACACAGTGGAGTCTGGCGCAGCGACGCGGGGCAATAGGACGCGCGCGAAGGGCCGGCCGTCCCCGCGCGGGAGCGGTGGCGTCACAGAGGTGGACACGGCTGCCCTGAACCGGTTGCTCGCCGCGCTGGAATCCATGCGCGACGGCAACTTCCGCAAGCGGCTCACGGTGTCCGGCGACGGTGTGATGTCGGAGATCGCGGCGGTCTTCAACGAGGTCGCCGACCGCAATCTGCATCTGACCGGTGAGCTGGCCCGGGTGCGGCGCACGGTCGGCCGGGAGGGGAAGCTCACCGAGCGGCTGGAGACGGGCGCCTGCGAAGGCTCCTGGGCGGCCGCGGTGGAGAACTCCAACGCGCTGGTCGACGACCTGGTGTGGCCGGTGTCCGAGGTCAGCCGGGTGCTGACGGCGGTCGCGGAGGGCGATCTGTCGCCGCGTATGGACCTGCGCACCGAGGCGCCGGACGGAACCGGGCATCCGCTGCGGGGCGAGTTCCTGAAGGTCGGCCGGACCGTCAACAACCTGGTCGACCAGCTCTCCACCTTCACCGACGAGGTCACGCGGGTGGCCGTCGAGGTCGGCACCGACGGCAAGCTCGGCGGGCAGGCGAAGGTGCGGGGCATGTCGGGTTCCTGGAAGGACCTGACGGAGTCCGTCAACACGATGGCGAACCGGCTCACCGCCCAGGTGCGGGACATCGCGCTGGTGACGACGGCGGTCGCGGGCGGTGATCTGTCGCGGAAGGTCACCGTGCAGGTGGCGGGCGAGATGCTGGAGCTGAAGAACACCGTCAACACGATGGTGGAGCAGCTCTCCTCGTTCTCCTCCGAGGTGACACGGGTGGCCCGTGAGGTGGGCACCGAGGGCATCCTGGGCGGGCAGGCGCAGGTGCCGGGCGTGGCCGGGGTGTGGAAGGAGCTGACCGACTCCGTCAATACGATGGCCGGCAACCTGACGCTCCAGGTGCGGGGTATCTCCCAGGTGACGACGGCCGTGGCCAACGGTGACCTCTCGCAGAAGGTGACCGTGCCCGCGCGGGGCGAGGTGGCGCAGCTCGCCGAGACGATCAACCAGATGACCGAGACGCTGCGGATCTTCGCGGACGAGGTCACGCGGGTGGCCAACGAGGTCGGTGCCGAGGGCCGCCTCGGCGGGCAGGCGAACGTGCCCGGTGCGGCGGGCACGTGGAAGGACCTGACGGACTCCGTGAACACGGTGTTCCGGAACCTCACCACCCAGGTGCGGGACATCGCCGCGGTGACGACCGCCGTGGCAAGCGGTGACCTGTCGCAGAAGGTCACCGTCGACGTGGCGGGCGAGATGCTGGAGCTGAAGAACACCGTCAACGGGATGGTGGACCAGCTCTCGGCGTTCGGTGCCGAGGTGACGCGGGTCGCGCGGGAGATCGGTGTCGAGGGCGAGCTGGGAGGCCAGGCGCAGGTGTCCGGCGCGGCCGGTACCTGGAAGGACCTCACCGACTCGGTCAACACTGCCTTCCGCAACCTCACCGGCCAGGTGCGCAACATCGCCCAGGTGACGACGGCGGTGGCCAACGGCGATCTGTCGCAGAAGGTCACCGTGGACGTGTCCGGTGAGATGCTCCAGCTGAAGAACACCGTGAACACGATGGTGGACCAGCTCTCCAGCTTCGCCGACCAGGTGACGCGGATGGCCCGTGACGTGGGCACCGAGGGACGGCTGGGCGGCCAGGCACGGGTTGACGGGGTGTCGGGCACCTGGAAGGAGCTGACGGACTCCGTCAACTTCATGGCCGGCAACCTCACCTCCCAGGTGCGCAACATCGCCCAGGTGACGACGGCGGTGGCCAACGGCGACCTCTCCCAGAAGATCGACGTGGACGCCCGCGGTGAGATCCTGGAGCTGAAGAACACCATCAACACGATGGTGGACCAGCTCTCCGCCTTCGCCGACCAGGTGACCCGGGTGGCCCGTGACGTGGGCACCGAGGGCCGACTCGGCGGTCAGGCGCAGGTGCCGGGCGTGGCCGGGGTGTGGCGGGACCTCACCGATTCGGTGAACGGCATGGCGGGGAACCTCACCGCCCAGGTCCGCAACATCGCCCAGGTCGCCACCGCGGTCGCGCGCGGCGACCTCTCCCAGAAGATCACCGTGGACGCGCGCGGGGAGATCCTGGAGCTGAAGAACACGCTGAACACGATGGTCGACCAGCTCTCGTCGTTCGCGCAGGAGGTCACCAGGGTGGCCCGTGAGGTGGGTACGGAGGGCATGCTCGGCGGTCAGGCCGAGGTGCAGGGTGTCTCCGGCACCTGGAAGGACCTCACGCAGTCCGTGAACTTCATGGCCAACAACCTCACGATCCAGGTGCGCAACATCGCCGAGGTCACGACGGCGGTGGCCAAGGGCGATCTGTCGAAGAAGATCACCGTCGACGCCAAGGGCGAGATCCTCGAACTGGTCACCACGGTCAACACCATGGTCGACCAGCTCTCCAGCTTCGCCGAGCAGGTGACGCGGGTGGCCCGCGAGGTGGGTACCGAGGGCATCCTGGGCGGGCAGGCGCACGTACCGGGTGTCACGGGCATCTGGAAGGACCTGAGCAACAACGTCAACCTGATGGCCAACAACCTGACCATGCAGGTGCGCAACATCTCCCAGGTGGCGTCCGCGGTGGCCAACGGCGACCTGACGCGGCAGGTCACCATCGAGGCGCGCGGTGAGGTGGCTCAGCTCGCCGACACCATCAACACCATGGTGAAGACGCTGAGTTCGTTCGCCGACCAGGTCACCAAGGTGGCACGTGAGGTGGGTACGGACGGCATCCTGGGCGGCCAGGCGCACGTGCCCGGTGTCGCGGGCACCTGGAAGGACCTCACCGAGTCGGTGAACGGTATGGCGTCCAACCTGACGGGCCAGGTGCGCAACATCGCCATGGTCACGACGGCGATCGCCAAGGGCGACCTGACCAAGAAGATCGACATCGACGCGCGGGGCGAGATCCTGGAGCTGAAGACGACGATCAACACGATGGTCGACCAGCTCTCCAGCTTCGCCGAGGAGGTCACCCGCGTGGCCCGCGAGGTGGGCACCGAGGGCCAGCTCGGCGGCCAGGCGCGCGTGCTCGACGTGGACGGCACCTGGCGGGACCTGACCGAGTCGGTGAACGAGATGGCCGGGAATCTGACCCGGCAGGTGCGCGCCATCGCCAAGGTGGCCACCGCGGTGACCCGCGGCGACCTGAACCTGAAGATCGACGTGGACGCGTCCGGGGAGATCCAGGAACTCCAGGACTACATCAACAAGATGATCGCCAACCTGCGCGACACCACGATCGCCAACAAGGAGCAGGACTGGCTCAAGGGCAACCTCGCCCGGATCTCGGCGCTGATGCAGGGCCGCCGGGACCTGGAGGACGTGGCGTCGCTGATCATGAGCGAGCTGACGCCGGTGGTCTCCGCGCAGCACGGCGCGTTCTTCCTGACCATGCCGCTGCTGGACGGCAGGGACCTCGCCGGGGACGGCGAGGAGGAGTACGAGCTGCGCATGCTCGGCTCGTACGGCTGCTCCACGGGGGCCATGCCGACCTCGTTCCGGCCCGGTGAGGGGCTGATCGGGACGGCCGCGCAGGAGAAGCGGACGATCCTGGTCAGGGATGTGCCGAGCGGCTATCTGAAGATCTCCTCGGGGCTGGGGGAGGCCCCGCCGGCGCAGGTCATCGTGCTGCCGGTGGTGTTCGAGGGCAATGTGCTCGGTGTGATCGAGCTGGCGTCGTTCACGCCGTTCACGCACATCCAGCGCGACTTCCTCAACCAGATCGCGGAGATGATCGCCACCAGCGTCAACACGATCTCCGTCAACACCAAGACCGAGCAGTTGCTCAAGCAGTCCCAGCTGCTGACCGAGCAGCTCCGGGAGCGCTCGGCGGAGCTGGAGAACCGGCAGAAGGCGCTGCAGTCCTCCAATGCCGAACTGGAGGAGAAGGCCGAGCTGCTGGCCCGCCAGAACCGGGACATCGAGGTGAAGAACACCGAGATCGAGGAGGCGCGGCAGGTCCTGGAGGAGCGTGCCGAGCAGCTCGCCGTGTCGATGCGCTACAAGAGCGAGTTCCTCGCCAACATGTCGCACGAGCTGCGTACGCCGCTCAACTCGCTGCTGATCCTGGCCAAGCTGCTCGCCGACAACGCGGAGAGCAACCTGTCTCCCAAGCAGGTCGAGTTCGCCGAGACCATCCACGGTGCCGGGTCCGACCTGCTCCAGCTCATCAACGACATCCTCGACCTGTCCAAGGTCGAGGCCGGCAAGATGGACGTCTCCCCGACGCGGATCGCGCTGGTCCAGCTCGTGGACTACGTGGAGGCGACCTTCCGCCCGCTGACCGCGGAGAAGGGCCTGGATCTCTCGGTGCGGGTCTCCCCGGAGCTGCCCGCCACCCTGCACACCGACGAACAGCGTCTGCTGCAGGTGCTGCGCAACCTGCTGTCCAACGCGGTGAAGTTCACCGACTCGGGCTCGGTGGAGCTGGTGATCCGGCCCGCCGGCACCGATGTGCCGCAGACCATCCGGGAGCAGTTGCTGGAGGCCGGGGCGCTGACCGATCCGGACGCCGATCTGATCGCGTTCTCGGTGACCGACACCGGGATCGGCATCGCCGCCAGCAAGATGCGGGTGATCTTCGAGGCGTTCAAGCAGGCCGACGGCACGACCAGCCGCAAGTACGGCGGTACCGGCCTCGGTCTGTCCATCTCGCGGGAGATCGCCCAGTTGCTCGGCGGTGAGATCCACGCGCAGAGCGAGCCGGGGCGCGGGTCCACGTTCACGCTGTACCTGCCGCTGCACCCGAGCGAACTCCCGCCGCAGGGCTACCAGCAGTCCGTGGCCCCGATGGAGGCCGGGGAGCTGGTCGCCTCGGAGGCGCATCTGTCCGCCAGGCTGACGGAGACCCGGGCCGAGACGCCGGCCGAGGTGAAGTCGTACCGGGAGACGCAGAACGGGCCCGCAGCGCTCTTCCGGCGGCGCCGCCGGAACCTGCCCGAGGCCGAGGCGCGGCCGGATCAGCCGATCACCATCGAGCAGTCCGAGGACACCGAGCGCCCGGTGCGCGCGGTGCGGTTCAGCGGCGAGAAGGTGCTCATCGTCGACGACGACATCCGCAACGTCTTCGCGCTCACCAGCGTCCTGGAACAGCAGGGCCTGTCCGTGCTGTACGCGGAGAACGGCCGCGAGGGCATCGAGGTCCTGGAGCAGCACGACGACGTGGCCGTGGTGCTGATGGACATCATGATGCCGGAGATGGACGGGTACGCGACGACGACCGCGATCCGCAGGATGCCGCAGTTCGCCGGGCTGCCGATCATCGCGCTGACCGCGAAGGCGATGAAGGGAGACCGGGAGAAGGCGCTCCAGTCGGGCGCCTCGGACTACGTCACCAAGCCGGTCGACCCGGATCATCTGCTGGGCGTCATGCGGCAGTGGATGCGGCCGGAGTGACGGTGCGCCAGGACCGGCCACGGGGGCGCGGTGCACAGCGCGGGCCAGGTGTGGGAACCTCGGATTCCGGGAACCTTCCGGGCTCTGCCCGCGTTTGAACCGTGTGTACCGTGACATCGCGGTGACAGGGTGTGGCGACGGGCGGGGTGCGGCTACGATGACCGGCACAAGGACGGGCGGCGAAAGGGAGTCGTCCCCTGGGGCGGCGCCCGGTGTACCGCCGGGGCGAGGAGGGCGGGCCATGGTGCAGAAGGCCAAGATCCTCCTGGTCGATGACCGGCCGGAGAATCTGCTGGCGCTGGAGGCCATCCTCTCTGCGCTCGATCAGACGCTGGTGCGGGCATCGTCCGGGGAGGAAGCGCTCAAAGCACTGCTCACGGACGATTTCGCGGTCATCCTGCTGGATGTCCAGATGCCGGGGATGGACGGCTTCGAGACGGCCGCGCACATCAAGCGGCGGGAGCGGACCCGGGACATCCCGATCATCTTCCTCACCGCGATCAACCACGGCCCGCACCACACCTTCCGGGGTTACGCGGCGGGCGCGGTCGACTACATCTCCAAGCCGTTCGACCCGTGGGTGCTGCGCGCCAAGGTCTCGGTGTTCGTCGAGCTGTACATGAAGAACTGCCAACTGCGGGAGCAGGCGTCGCTGCTGCGGCTCCAGTTGGAGGGCGGGCAGAAGGACACGGTCGACACCAAGGAGCCCGCCGGGCTGCTCGCGGAGCTGTCGGCTCGGCTCGCCGCCGTCGAGGAGCAGGCCGAGGCGCTCTCCAAGCAGTTGGACGACGAGTCGGCCGACGCGGCGGCGGTGGCCACGGCCGCGCACCTGGAGCGCAAACTCACCGGTCTGCGCCGGGCGCTGGACGCTCTGGAGCCCGGTGCCGACGGCTCCGCCCCACTACCTCCGCAGAGTTGACGCTCCGCCGGGTCCCCGGAACCCCATGAGCGAGCGTCAATTCGACTCCCGGTCAAGGGCGACACGAACGGGTGAAGCAGTGGGCACACGTGTCCGTTGTCGTCTCCCCCGGTAACCTCGGTCCCATGGCCTCACGTCCCTCCGCAGCCAAGAAGCCGCCCGCCAGGAAGGCGGCCGCTCCCGCGAAGGCTCCGGCGCGGAAGGCGGTCGCCGGGAAGGCCCCGGCCAAGAAGGCGGCGGCCCGCCGGGCCCCGGTCCGCAAGGCACCGCCCAAGCCCGCGCCGAGCCCCACCGGGGGCCTGTACCGACTCGTCCGCGCCGTATGGCTCGGCATGGCGCACGCGGTCGGCGCCGTCTTCCGGGGGGTGGGGCAAGGGGCGCGCAACCTCGACCCCGCCCACCGCAAGGACGGGATCGCACTGCTGCTGTTCGCCGTCGCGCTGATCGTCGCCGCCGGCACCTGGGCCGACCTGAGCGGACCCGTCGGAGACCTGGTGGAGATCCTGGTCACCGGCTCCTTCGGCCGCCTCGACCTGCTGGTGCCGATACTGTTCGCGGTCATCGCCGTGCGGTTCATCCGGCACCCGGAGCAGCCGGAGGCCAACGGCCGGATCGTCATCGGCCTGTCCGCGCTCGTCGTCGGCGTGCTCGGCCAGGTGCACATCGCCTGCGGCTCGCCCGCGCGAGGTGACGGCATGCGGGCCATAAGGGACGCCGGCGGCCTCATCGGCTGGGCCGCAGCCACCCCGCTGACCTACACGATGAGCGAGGTGCTCGCCGTACCGCTGCTGGTGCTGCTCACGGTGTTCGGGCTGCTCGTGGTCACCGCCACCCCGGTCAACCACATCCCGCGCCGGCTGCGCGCTCTCGGCATCCGCCTCGGCGTGCTGCACGACTACGCGGCCGACCTGGACGACGCCGAGGGCTACGACGAGCAGTGGCGCGACGAACCGCCCGCGCGCCCCCGCGGCCGCCGCGCCGGCCCCCAGGCGTACGACCCCGACGCCGCCGAGGACGAGGCGCTGACCCGGCGCCGCCGCCCCCGCCGGTCCGCGCAGTCCGAACCGCGCGAGATGGACGCAATCGACGTGGCCTCGGCCGCCAACGCCGCGCTCGACGGCGCCGTGCAGCACGGGATGCCGCCGTCCCCGGTCGTCGCCGACCTCACCCAGGGCGTGAGCGCGGGGGACCGCGAGGAGACCACCCCGGTCCCCGTGCCCTCCCCGGCGCCGTCGTCCCGGCCGGTGCCGGGCAGGAGGAACACCGACTCCGGTGTCCTCGACCTCACCAAGGCGCCCCCGGAGGTGCCCCGCGAGATGCCCGCCCGCGCGGAGCAGCTCCAGCTCTCCGGTGACATCACCTACTCGCTGCCCTCGCTGGACCTGCTCACCCGGGGCGGCCCCGGCAAGGCGCGCAGCGCGGCCAACGACGCCATCGTGGACTCCCTGCGCACGGTGTTCTCCGAGTTCAAGGTGGACGCCGCCGTCACCGGCTTCACCCGGGGCCCCACGGTCACCCGGTACGAGGTCCAGCTCGGCCCGGCCGTGAAGGTCGAGCGGATCACGGCGCTGGCCAAGAACATCGCCTACGCCGTCGCCAGCCCGGACGTGCGGATCATCAGCCCCATCCCCGGCAAGTCGGCCGTCGGCATCGAGATCCCCAACACCGACCGGGAGATGGTCAACGTCGGTGACGTGCTGCGGCTCGCGCAGTCCGCCGAGGACGACGACCCGATGCTGGTCGCCTTCGGCAAGGACGTCGAGGGCGGCTACGTGATGCACTCGCTGGCCAAGATGCCGCACATGCTGGTCGCCGGCGCCACCGGCTCCGGCAAGTCCTCCTGCATCAACTGCCTGATCACCTCGATCATGATGCGGGCGACCCCCGAGGACGTCCGGATGATCCTGGTCGACCCCAAGCGCGTCGAGCTCACCGCCTACGAGGGCATCCCGCACCTGATCACACCGATCATCACCAACCCCAAGCGGGCAGCCGAGGCCCTGCAGTGGGTGGTGCGCGAGATGGACCTGCGCTACGACGACCTCGCCGCCTACGGCTTCCGGCACATCGACGACTTCAACCGGGCCGTGCGCGAGGGCAAGGTCACCCCGCCCCCGGGCAGCGAGCGGGAGCTGCAGCCGTACCCGTACCTGCTGGTGATCGTGGACGAGCTGGCCGACCTGATGATGGTCGCCCCGCGCGACGTCGAGGACGCGATCGTCCGCATCACCCAGCTCGCCCGCGCCGCCGGCATCCACCTGGTGCTGGCCACCCAGCGGCCCTCGGTCGACGTGGTCACCGGTCTCATCAAGGCCAACGTGCCCTCTCGTCTCGCCTTCGCCACGTCCTCGCTGGCCGACTCCCGCGTCATCCTCGACCAGCCCGGCGCCGAGAAGCTGATCGGCAAGGGCGACGGGCTCTTCCTGCCCATGGGCGCCAGCAAGCCGACCCGTATGCAGGGCGCGTTCGTGACCGAGGAAGAGGTCGCGGTCGTCGTCCAGCACTGCAAGGACCAGATGGCGCCGGTCTTTCGGGACGACGTCACCGTCGGCACCAAGCAGAAGAAGGAGATCGACGAGGACATCGGCGACGATCTCGACCTGCTCTGCCAGGCCGCCGAGCTGGTGGTCTCCACGCAGTTCGGGTCGACGTCCATGCTCCAGCGCAAGCTGCGGGTCGGCTTCGCCAAGGCGGGCCGGCTGATGGACCTCATGGAGTCCCGGAACATCGTCGGTCCCAGCGAGGGTTCCAAGGCGCGTGACGTTCTTGTGAAGCCTGACGAACTGGACGGCGTGCTCGCCGTGATTCGCGGGGAGTCTGACGGATAGGGCTTCGGACCACCCGGCGTGTCGGGACTGCGCCGGGTGGCGGCACCACCGTGATCCACCCGTTAGACATCGGCGGGCAACCGTTTCCCTTCGCAGTACGTCAAGTTGAGCGAGAGCAGGGGCGTGGGTACCGGCCCGGGCCTCCCGCTCCCGTCCGCCGTCGGGCTGACCGGCCATTCCGATGGCGTACAAGTCCGTTCGCCTGCTTGCCCCACCCTTTCGTACCCCGCCTAGACTGAACGCTCAGCACAGGTGGCTCACCCGCTCGAAAGGCGCCCCCGTGTCCATCGGCAGCAATCCCCCCGAAGACGAGCCCCCGCTCACCGACGCCCCCCTGCCCGACGGTCCTTCCGTCGGCACCGCCCTGCGCCAGGCCCGCGTCGCGGCCGGGCTGAGCCCGGGTGACGTCAGCGACGCCACCCGCATCCGCCTCGCGATCGTGCACGCCATCGAGGAGGACGACTTCTCCTCCTGCGGCGGCGACGTGTACGCGCGCGGCCACATCCGCAACCTGGCCAAGGCGGTCCACCTCGACCCTGTCCCGCTCATCGCCCGGTTCGACGCCGAGCACGGCGGCCGGCCCGCGCCCACCCCCGCGGCCCCCCTGTTCGAGGCGGAACGCATCCGCCCCGAGCGCCGGGGCCCCAACTGGACCGCGGCCATGGTCGCGGCCATCGTCGTCGTCATCGGCTTCGTCGGCTTCACCGCCGTCAAGTCCCAGACCGGCGGCGACACGGACACCCAGGCCGTGGAGGGCAAGGCCTCGCCGACCGCCGGCGGGTCGGCGGCGCCCACCCCGAAGACGGGGCAGTCCGCCACGCCGAAGTCCGACCCGTCCGACAGCGCCATCGCGGCCGCCCCCCAGGACAAGGTGACCGTCCGGGTCACCGCGCCGGGCGGGCGCAGCTGGATCTCCGCGAAGGACCACAACGGCCGCATGCTGTTCGACGGACTGCTCAACCAGGGCGAGTCCAAGACCTTCCAGGACAGCACCAAGATCAACCTGATTCTCGGTGACGCCGGGGCGATCGAGCTGTACGTCAACGGCAAGAAGATCGACGACGACTTCCGGCCCGGTGCCGTGGAGCGGCTCACGTACACCAAGGGCGATCCCGAGGTCGGGTGACGCCTTCCGGGCACATGGAGCGAGCAGACCGTGACGGGGTCGACGGGGTTGTCCGGCAACGGCCAACCCCGTCGACATGGGGTGCGGGACAGACAAAGTAGTCTTGAGCCCATGCCTGAACGCCGTACCGTCGCACTAGTCACTCTCGGCTGCGCCCGTAACGAGGTGGACTCGGAGGAGCTCGCAGGCCGTTTGGAGGCGGACGGCTGGCAGCTCGTCGAGGACGCCGCGGACGCCGATGTCGCCGTGGTCAACACCTGTGGGTTCGTCGAAGCCGCCAAGAAGGACTCGGTCGACGCACTCCTGGAGGCCAACGACCTCAAGGACCACGGCAGAACCCAGGCCGTCGTGGCGGTGGGCTGCATGGCCGAGCGGTACGGCAAGGAGCTGGCCCAGGCGCTGCCCGAGGCCGACGGCGTGCTCGGCTTCGACGACTACGCCGACATCTCCGACCGCCTCCAGACCATCCTGTCCGGCGGCGTGCACGCCGCCCACACCCCGCGCGACCGCCGCAAGCTGCTGCCGATCAGCCCGGCCGAGCGCCAGGAGTCCGCGGCTGCCGTCGCCCTGCCCGGCCACGGCCCGGCCGACCTCCCGGACGGCCTCGCGCCCGCCTCCGGCCCGCGCGCGCCCCTGCGCCGCCGCCTGGGCGGCTCCCCGGTCGCCTCGGTCAAGCTCGCCTCCGGCTGCGACCGGCGCTGCTCCTTCTGCGCCATCCCGTCCTTCCGCGGCTCCTTCATCTCCCGCCGCCCCAGCGACGTCCTCAACGAGACTCGCTGGCTGGCCGAGCAGGGTGTGAAGGAGGTCATGCTGGTCTCCGAGAACAACACCTCCTACGGCAAGGACCTGGGCGACATCCGCCTGCTGGAGTCCCTGCTGCCCGAGCTGGCCGAGGTCGACGGCATCGAGCGGGTCCGCGTCAGCTACCTCCAGCCGGCCGAGATGCGCCCCGGCCTGATCGACGTGCTGACCTCCACCCCGAAGGTCGTGCCCTACTTCGACCTGTCCTTCCAGCACTCCGCGCCGAACGTGCTGCGCGCCATGCGCCGCTTCGGTGACACCGACCGCTTCCTGGAGCTGCTGGACACCATCCGCAACAAGGCCCCCGAGGCCGGCGTCCGCTCCAACTTCATCGTCGGCTTCCCCGGCGAGTCCGAGGGCGACCTGGCCGAGCTGGAGCGCTTCCTGACCGGCGCCCGCCTGGACGCCATCGGTGTCTTCGGCTACTCCGACGAGGAGGGCACGGAGGCGGCCACCTACGACACCAAGCTGGACGAGGACGTGGTCGCCGAGCGCCTCGCCCACATCTCCCGGCTCGCCGAGGAACTCGTCTCGCAGCGCGCCGAGGAGCGCCTCGGGGAAACCGTGCGCGTCCTGGTGGAGTCCGTCGACGGCGAGGACGGGGTGTACGGCCGCGCCGCGCACCAGGCCCCGGAGACCGACGGCCAGGTGCTGCTCACGAGCGGCGAGGGTCTCGCCGTGGGACGTATGGTCGAGGCGAAGGTGGTCGGCACCGAGGGGGTCGACCTGGTGGCCGAGCCGCTCCCGGGCTCGTCGGCGTGCAGCGAGGAGGCGGCCAGATGACCGGAGTCCCGGCATCCGCCTCGGGCGGCCCCTCCGGCGCGCGCGGCGCGACCGGCCAGGCCGTCGACGGTGCTCCGGAGGTCTCCGACCCGGCCGCCGCGATGGAAGCGCGGCACCCCCGTGCCGGCAAGCTGGCCGTCGCGGCGGTCAACCAGGCCAGCGTCTGGAACGTCGCCAATCTGCTCACCATGCTCCGGCTGCTCCTGGTGCCGGGCTTCGTGGCGCTGCTGCTGGCGGACGGCGGCTACGACCCGGCCTGGCGCTCCTTCGCCTGGGCGGCCTTCGCCGTCGCCATGATCACCGACCTGTTCGACGGGCATCTGGCGCGCACCTACAACCTGGTCACCGACTTCGGGAAGATCGCCGATCCGATAGCGGACAAGGCGATCATGGGCGCCGCGCTGATCTGCCTGTCCTCCCTGGGCGACCTGCCCTGGTGGGTGACGGTGGTCATCCTGGGCCGGGAACTCGGCATCACCCTGCTGCGTTTCGTCGTCATCCGGTACGGCGTCATCCCGGCCAGCCGGGGCGGCAAGCTGAAGACGCTCACCCAGGGCGTCGCGGTCGGCATGTACGTGCTCGCGCTCACCGGCTGGCTGGCCACCCTGCGGTTCTGGGTAATGGCGGCCGCGGTCGTCCTGACGGTGGTTACCGGCCTCGACTACGTGCGGCAGGCGATGGTGCTGCGCCGCCGGGGAATCGAGGAGCGGGCGGCGGCGTTGGAAGAGCGGGAAGCGTGAACTCCACGGCCACCGAGCTGGTGCGGCTACTCACGGTGAACGGCGAGACGCTCGCCGTCGCCGAGTCGCTGACCGGTGGCCTGGTCGCCGCGGAGATCACCTCGGTCCCCGGCGCCTCCCGGGTGTTCCGGGGTTCGGTCACCGCCTACGCCACCGAGCTGAAGCACCGGCTCCTCGGAGTCGACGCCGGTCTGCTGGAACGATCCGGCGCGGTGAATCCGCAGGTCGCAGCTCAGATGGCGGCCGGCGTGCGGGAGTCCCTCGGTGCCGACTGGGGCATCGCCACCACCGGGGTGGCGGGCCCCGACCCCCAGGACGGGCAGCCGGTCGGCACGGTGTACGTGGCCGTCGACGGACCCCTCCGGAAGGGCCCGGCTTCCGCCTCCGGCGGAAAAGTGGAGGCCCTGCGGTTGAACGGCGGCCGTACGGAAATTCGTATGGAGAGTGTACGGAGCGTACTCGCACTGCTTGTAGCGGAGCTTGTGGGCGAACAGACCGGAAATGAGCGGGCACAGGATACGGAACGGAACGGGGGGTTTTGATGTTTGCAGCCCTGAGTGAACACGACATCGCTCCCCGCACGGCCGCGGCGCGAGGCGGTACGGTGGGGCGAGAAGGATGCGGCTACGCGGTCCGAGGAGGGAGCCACCGATGATTCTGCTCCGTCGCCTGCTGGGTGACGTGCTGCGTCGGCAGCGCCAGCGCCAGGGCCGTACTCTGCGCGAAGTCTCCTCGTCTGCCCGGGTCTCACTCGGCTATCTCTCCGAGGTGGAGCGGGGGCAGAAGGAGGCTTCCTCCGAGCTGCTCTCCGCGATCTGCGACGCGCTGGACGTACGGATGTCGGAACTCATGCGTGAGGTGAGTGACGAACTCGCGCTCGCCGAGCTGGCCCAGTCCGCCGCCGCCACCGACGGCGTACCCGCACCGGTCCGGCCGATGCTGGGTTCCGTGTCGGTGACCGGTGTGCCGCCGGAACGGGTGACCATCAAGGCACCCGCCGAAGCGGTGGACGTGGTCGCCGCGTGACCTGCGCGCACGCGGCCTAGCGCCCGATACGTGTGAGCCCCGGCCGGGCCTCCCTGGATCTTCCGGGTGAGACGCGGCCGGGGCTTTCGCATGTGCGAGTCAAGTGGTCTGCGGATATTTGCTGCGTTTGCCCGGTCCGGATCACCCGGTCAT
This sequence comes from Streptomyces sp. NPDC001781, assembly GCF_053596035.1. Classification (NCBI taxonomy): domain Bacteria; kingdom Bacillati; phylum Actinomycetota; class Actinomycetes; order Kitasatosporales; family Streptomycetaceae; genus Streptomyces; species Streptomyces sp. NPDC001781. Next base: position 18,035 of record NZ_JBSFFI010000040.1, read on the forward strand.
GGTGGGAGGGACCCGAAGCCCCCTAGGACCCGAGGACAGCGGATGTACGCGGTGAAGAGTTCCCTCCCCGAGGCCGCCCTGAAAACCGTCACCGAAGCCCTCCAGGGGGCGCTCGTGGACCTGGTCGACCTGTCGCTGGTCGCCAAGCAGATCCACTGGAACGTGGTCGGGCCACGTTTCCGGTCCATCCACCTCCAGCTCGACGAGGTGGTCCTCTCCGCGCGCACCGCCTCCGACCTGGTGGCCGAACGCTCCTCGGCGCTCGGCGTCCCGCCGGACGGACGCGCGGCCACGGTCGCCTCCGGCACCGGCATCGAGGTTCCGCCGGCCGGCTGGATCAAGGACACGGACGCGGTCGCCGGCATGGTCGCCGCCCTCGGCGCGGTCATCGGGCGGATGCGGGAGCGGGTGCACGCCACCGGTGACGCCGACCCGGTCACCCAGGACATGTTCATCCAGACCACGGGTGACCTCGAGAAGCACCACTGGATGTTCCAGGCCGAGAGCGCTTAGCGGCGGCGGGCTTTCGGGCCGGTCTTCCCCGGGCGTCCGCCCGGTGCTGCTCCGGTGAGCCCTTCGGTGCGCCTTCCGCAGGTGGCAGGCGGTGTTCTAGCTTCTCCGGCTGGAGGTGGCGTGTCCATGGACGGGCGAATAGTGCGCTGGGGGGCAGGACTGGGGTTCGGCGCGGTGTGGTGGTGGGCGGTGCTGCGGCTCACCCTCGGCGACGGCGCGGGAGCGCTGGAGGGGTCCGTGGTGCTCGGGGGGTGGGGGCTTGGGGTGCTGCCGGTGCACTGTGTCGCCAAGGACCGGGCCGAGGGGGCGGTGCGGACGGGGCGCTGGCGGGAGGCATGGCGGACCACGGGGGAGGAACCGGTCGCGGAGACGAGTGCCGAGGTCACTCGTTCGGGTGAGGCAGGGGCGGGGTGAGCGTGGCTGCTCCGGGAGTGACGGGGACTCGCGTTGATGTTCGCGGCTTCGGTCAGCGCGCGGGGCGAGGGTAGCGCTCCCGCCAGCGCTGTGCGGCGCCGGGTGCGGGGCTCGGGCCGCTCTGGCAGGTGGGACACCAGTAGGTGGGTCGGTCCTGGACGCCGTCCCCCTGGTCGGCCACGCGTACGCGGGTGCGGCAGCGCAGGCAGGGGCGGGAGGCGCGGCCGTAGACGTAGAGGTCGTTGCGGGGCAGGCCGGTGGTCCGGCGGACCGGGCGGGCCCGGTTGACCTCCAGCAGGCGCTGGGCGACGCCGGGGAGCTGGGCGGCGCGGCCCTCGGGGAGTGAGCCCACGGGGAGCCAGGGGGTCACGCCGAGCAGGAAGCACAGCTCGCTCTTGTAGACGTTGCCGATCCCGGCGAGATTGCGCTGGTCGAGCAGGGCCTCGCCGAGGGCGCGGTCCGGGTCGGCGTACAGGTTGGCGAGGGCGAGCGTCGGGTCCCAGTCGTGGCCGAGGAGGTCGGGCCCCAGATGGCCCACCACGCTCTCCTCGTCCTCGGTGCGCAGCAGCTCCAGCACCGAGAGGCGGTATCCCACGGCCACGCGGTCGCCGGCGCCCAGGACGATCCGGATCTGGTGTCCTGCGCCGCCCCGCCAGGGCTGGCCGGGGCGGTACACCTTCCAGGCGCCCTCCATCCGCAGATGCGTGTGCAGGGTGAGGCCGCCCTCGAAGCGGGTCAGCAGGTGCTTGCCGCGCGGGGCGGTGTTCAGCACGGTGCGGCCGGTCAGGTCGACCGTCGCGTACTGCGGCACCCGGAAGTCGCTGAGGGTCAGCACCCTGCCCGCGAGCGCGTCGTGCAGCCGCTTGGCGGTCTGCCACACCGTGTCACCTTCGGGCATGCATCCAGGGTGCCACGGCGCGGGCGCCTTCTCCGGCCGCCGGGCTCAGGCGCGCAGGCGCAGGCCGCGTGGGGTGGCCACGAAGCCGGCGCCCTCCAGCAGGGGGCCCAGGGCCGAGGTCAGGGCCGCGGCGCCGTTGATCCGCTCCACGGTGACCGTGCCGAGGGAGCCCGCGCGGGCGGCGGCCGCCAGGGCCTCCGCGGCCGCGCGCAGCCGCGGGTCGTCGGCCGCCGCGGAGTCCGGCTCGGTGGGCCAGGCCAGCAGGGTCTTGCCGCCGCGCTCCATGTAGAGGATCAGCTCGCCCTCCGCCAGGACGACCAGCGAGCCCGCCTTGCGGCCCGGCTTGTGCCCGGCGCCGGTCGGCGGTTCGGGCCAGGGCAAGGCGGCGCCGTACGCGTTGGCGGGGTCGACGGCGGCGAGGACCACCGCCTTGGAGTCGGGGGCTGTGTCCCGCCCGCGGGAACCGTGTCCCCGGTTCGCGGGGGAGCCGCCGTGGCGCGGGCCGCCGCGTGGGCCGCCCTGGCCCGGGGAGGCGTACGGGTCGGCGATGGCCGCCGGGCCGAAGGGGCGCGGGAGACCGCCGTCGTCCCCGCCCTCGGGCGGCCAGGCGAGGTCGCCGTCGAGGCTCGGGTGGCCGAAGCCGCCGGAGGACGGGTCGACGGCGTCGGACGCGGCATGGACGTCACCGGGGAAGGGCGGGAGGGCGCCGTCGCCCGCCGGGGCCGGGGTGGGTACGGCGCGCTCGCCCCGGTCGCGTGCGTTGGACACCGCGCGGAGACGGTCCACGGCGCCGTCCATGGCGAACTGGGCGGCACCCAGCCCTTCGACCACATAGCCGCGCCGGGCCTGACCGCTCTCCTCGAAGACGGACAGCACCCGGTACACCGCCGAGAAGCCGCCCTCGACTCCCTCCGCGCCCACGGCGCCCCGTGTCACGACACCGTGCCGGTCCAGCAGGGCACGGGCGCGCGCGTGGGCGCGCACGGTGGCGTCCGGCTCGGGCACGGGCAGCAGCGACCAGCGCCCGCCCACGGTCGGCGGGCCGGACCGGGAGGCGGCGCGGGCGGCTGCGGTCAGGGAGCCGTAACGTCCGCGCGGGACATTGCGTTTGGCCCGGTGTGCCGTGAAACCCGCCGTACGGCCCGAGCCCAGCAGCGCGCGCATCGGCGCCAGGGTGTCGTTGGTGAGCCGGCCCGACCAGGCGAGGTCCCACAAGGCGTCGGCCAGGTGGGCGTCGCTCGCCTCGGGGTGCGTGGTGGCGCGCACCTGGTCGGCGATCTGACGGAAGAACAGGCCGTATCCGCCCGCGAGCGTGTCCAGGATCGACTGGTGGAGCGGACCCAGCTCCAGGGGGTGCGGGGGTGGCAGCAGCAAGGGGGCGGTGTCCGCGAGGTAGAGGGAGACCCAGCCGTCCTTGCCGGGCAGGGAGCCTGCCCCGGCCCAGACGACCTCGCCCGCCGCGGTGAGTTCGTCCAGCATCGACGGCTTGTAGTCCGCCACGCGGGAGGGCAGGACCAGCTTCTCCAGCGCGGACGCGGGTACCGAGGCGCCCTGCAGCTGCTCGATCGCGCGCACCAGCCCGTCGGTGCCGCGCAGCGAGTGGCCCTTGCCGATGTGCTGCCACTGCGGAAGGAACTGAGCCAGCGCGGCGGGCGGCACCGGCTCCAGTTCGTGCCGCAGCGCGGCCAGCGAACGGCGGCGCAGCCGGCGCAGCACCGCGGCGTCGCACCACTCCTGGCCGATGCCCGCCGGATGGAACTCGCCCTGCACGACCCGGCCGCCGCCGGCCAGCCGCTGGAGGGCGCCCTCGGTCACCGCGACGCCCAGACCGAAACGCGCGGCGGCGGCAGCCGAGGTGAAGGGGCCGTGTGTACGGGCGTAGCGCGCGAGGAGGTCGCCGAGCGGGTCCTTCACCGGCTCGGTGAACGCCTCGGGGACACCGACCGGCAGCGCCGTGCCCAGCGCGTCGCGCAGGCGCCCCGCGTCCTCGACGGCCGCCCAGTGGTCCGCACCGGCGACGCGCACCTTGATGACCCGCCGGGCGGCGGCCAGTTCACGCGCCCACTCCGGCTCGGCGCCCCGTTCGGCCAGCTCGGCTTCGGTCAGCGGGCCCAGCAGCCTGAGTAGATCCGCGACGCTCTCCGGGTCCTTGGCGCGGCGGTCCTCGGTGAGCCACTGGAGTTCGCGCTCCAGCTCGGTCAGCACCTCGGCGTCCAGCAGTTCCCGCAGCTCCGCCTGTCCCAGCAACTCGGCCAGCAGCCGCGAGTCCAGGGAGAGAGCTGCGGCGCGGCGCTCGGCGAGCGGGGAGTCGCCTTCGTAGAGGAACTGGGCGACGTAGCCGAACAGCAGGGAGCGGGCGAACGGGGAGGGTTCGGGGGTCGTGACCTCCACCAGGCTGACCTTGCGGGACTCGATGTCGCCCATCAGCTCGACCAGGCCGGGCACGTCGAACACGTCCTGGAGGCACTCGCGGATGGCCTCCAGGACGATCGGGAAGGACCCGAACTCGCTCGCCACCTCGAGCAGTTGCGCCGCACGCTGGCGCTGCTGCCACAGCGGGGTGCGCTTGCCCGGGCTGCGGCGCGGCAGCAGCAGCGCGCGGGCGGCGCACTCCCGGAAGCGGGAGGCGAACAGGGCCGAGCCGCCGACCTGGTCGGTGACGACCTGGTCGACCTCGCCCTTGTCGAAGGCGACGTCCGCCGCGCCGACCGGGGCCTGCTCGCCGTCGTACTCCGTGCCGCCCGTGCCCGGGCTCCCGTCCAGTAGGTCCAGGCCCATCAGGTCGGCGTCGGGCAGGCGCAGCACGATGCCGTCGTCGGCGTGCATGACCTGTGCGTCCATGCCGTAGCGCTCGGAGAGGCGGGCGCCCAGCGCGAGCGCCCAGGGAGCGTGCACCTGGGCGCCGAAGGGGGAGTGGATCACGACGCGCCAGTCGCCCAGCTCGTCCCGGAAGCGTTCCACGACGATGGTGCGGTCGTCGGGGATGTGCCCGCACGCCTCCCGCTGCTCGGCGAGGTAGGACAGGACGTTGTCCGCCGCCCACGCGTCCAGGCCCGCGGTGAGCAGGCGCAGCCGGGCGGCCTCCTCGGACAGCGCGCCGACCTCGCGCAGGAACGCGCCCAGCGCGCGCCCCAGTTCGAGCGGGCGGCCGAGCTGGTCGCCCTTCCAGAACGGCAGCCGGCCCGGCACCCCGGGCGCGGGGGAGACCAGGACCCGGTCGCGGGTGATGTCCTCGATGCGCCAGGAACTCGTGCCCAGCGTGAAGACGTCGCCCACGCGGGACTCGTACACCATCTCCTCGTCCAGCTCGCCGACCCGGCCGCCGCCCTTCTTCGGGTCGGAACCGGCGAGGAACACGCCGAACAGGCCCCGGTCGGGGATGGTGCCACCGGAGGTGACGGCGAGCCGCTGGGCGCCGGGCCTCCCGCTGATGGTGCCCGCCACGCGGTCCCACACCACGCGAGGGCGCAGTTCCGCGAACGCGTCCGACGGGTAGCGGCCCGCGAGCATGTCCAAGGTGGCCGTGAACGCTGACTCGGGGAGCGAGGCGAAGGGAGCCGCGCGTCGCACGGTGGCCAGCAGGTCGTCGAACTGCCAGGTGTCCAGCGCCGTCATGGCGACGAGCTGCTGGGCCAGCACGTCCAGCGGGTTGGACGGCACCCGCAGCGACTCGATGCCGCCCGAGCGCATCCTCTCGGTGACCACGGCCGCCTGCACCAGGTCGCCCCGGTACTTGGGGAAGACCACGCCGGTCGACACGGCGCCCACCTGGTGCCCGGCACGGCCCACGCGCTGGAGACCGGAGGCGACCGAGGGCGGGGACTCGACCTGGACGACCAGGTCGACGGCGCCCATGTCGATGCCCAGCTCCAGGCTGGAGGTGGCCACCACGGCCGGCAGCCGCCCGGCCTTCAGGTCCTCCTCGACCAGGGCGCGCTGCTCCTTGGAGACCGAGCCGTGGTGCGCGCGGGCGATCACCTGCGGCGCGGCCTGGGCCGCGCCCGATCCGCCCATCAGCTCGGCCGGGGAGTGGTCCTCCTCCAGCTTCTCCCCGGTGGCGCGCTCGTAGGCGATCTCGTTGAGCCGGTTGCACAGCCGTTCCGCCAGGCGGCGGGAGTTGGCGAACACGATGGTCGAGCGGTGCGACTGGACCAGGTCGGCGATCCTCTCCTCGACGTGCGGCCAGATCGACGGCTTCTCCGCCTTGTCGTCGCCGTCGGCCGCGGGGGAGCCGCCCAGCTCGCCCATGTCCTCGACGGGCACGACCACCGACAGGTCGAACTCCTTGCCCGACTCGGGCTGGACGATCTCCACCTTGCGCCGGGGCGAGAGATAGCGGGCCACCTCGTCGACCGGCCGCACCGTCGCCGACAGGCCGATCCGGCGCGCGGGCCCGGGCAGCAGCTCGTCCAGCCGCTCCAGGGACAGCGCGAGGTGCGCGCCGCGCTTGGTGCCCGCGACCGCGTGCACCTCGTCCAGGATCACGGTCTCGATGCCGGTGAGCGCGTCCCGCGCGGACGAGGTCAGCATCAGGAACAGCGACTCGGGGGTGGTGATGAGGATGTCCGGCGGACGGGTGACCAGCGCGCGTCGCTCTGCGGGCGGGGTGTCGCCGGAGCGGATGCCCACCCTGACCTCGGGCTCCGGCAGGCCGAGGCGCACGGATTCCTGGCGGATGCCGGTCAGCGGGCTGCGCAGATTGCGCTCCACGTCCACCGCGAGCGCCTTCAGCGGGGACACGTACAGCACCCGGCAGCGCTTCTTCGGGTCGGCCGGGGGCGGGGTGGAGGCCAGCTGGTCCAGGGCGGCGAGGAAGGCGGCCAGCGTCTTGCCGGAGCCGGTCGGCGCCACCACCAGCGCGTCCGCCCCCTCCTCGATGGCCTTCCAGGCACCCGCCTGGGCCCCGGTGGGCGCGTGGAACGCCCCCGTGAACCATTCGCGGGTCGCGGGGGAGAAGCCTTCGAGGGCCGGGTGGGCGGAACTGACCATGAATCCATCCTGCACCTGCCCACTGACAATCGTGCTGACCTCCGCGAACGGGACGGATCGGGGCGTGCCGTGGCCGGCAGCGGTGGCCGGCGACGGGCGTACGGCGGGTTCAGGCGAGCGGGCACGGCACCGGCTGTACGCGGAACCGCCCGGCGTCGGCCTGCCCGCTCCCGCTGCATCCGCGAGACCTTCGTCCGCCACACCGACGAGGACTTCGTGATCGCGGCCGTCACGGACGGCGTCGAGGTCTTCCACCACCAGGGCGCCGAGTGGTCGTCGCGGTGGCCGTGGTGGTGACCACCGATGGGCGCCCCCTGACCCGGCTGAGCGCAGGTTCAGCCGACGTAGCGGCCGTACGCCCGCAGGGTGCGCAGCGCCTCGATCGTCCCGTCCGCGCGTGCCTCCAGCGCCGGAGCGGGTGCCCAGGGCCGTCGGCGGACCGGCCAGCCGCCGTCCTCCTCCTGCCCGGCGGCGAGGAAGTCCAGCGAACGCGCCATCTCCTCGTCCGTGAACCACGCGCGCGCGAGTGACTCGGGGGTGCGCGCGAAGTCGTGCGGGAAGTGGTGCTCGCCGGGCGCGTGGCCGGCGGAAACGGGGTGCGCGTCGAGGCGCTCCGCCTCCAGCGCCACGAGCCGCCGCTCGCGTACCAGGCGCCCGAGGCGGTCGGCGGCCGCCTCCGCGCGGGCGCGGTCGGGAACGGCGTCCAGGAAGGCCACGGCCGCCTCGACCTCGTACGGATGCGACGTCTCCAGGGCGTCCACGACCCGCCAGCAGAAGTCGGTGGCCCGGAACAGCCACGCGTGCCAGACCTCGTTGCGGTGCAGCAGTCCCACCACCGGACCCGTCGCCAGCAGCTCGCTCGGCGGGTCGTCCACCACCGGCACGAAGGGGGCCACCGGATAGCCGCGCTGGCTCGGACAGACCGCGGGCAGGGCGCCGTCTGCGGTGGACACCGAGGTCAGATAACGGCACACCCGCTCCACCCGCTGCCCGCCGCACCGGCCGATCGCGTCCAGTACCCGCAGCGCGCGGGCGGTGTGCAGCGGCTGGCTCACCGGGCCGCGCACATCGGGTTCAAGGGCGTGGCCGTAACCGCCGTCCTCGTTGCGATAGGCGTCCAGGGCCCGCTCCACCGGGTCTGTGCCACCGTTCAGGAAGCGGTGCTCGAAGAGCCGCTGCTCCAGTACACGCGCGGTCAGCCAGACGAAACGCTCCGCACGGAGGAGCGGTGTGTGCGCCGGGCGCGCGGAGGGGAGCGAGGGACCACCTGATTCGGCCATGGACCAGACCGTAGAGCCCCGCAGCCCGCCGAGAACGGTCCCGGACACCGCCGCCCCCCGAGGCGGGATACTTGACGCATGCGGTTGACGGTCTTCTGGCAGCGGATGGCGGAGCACTTCGGTGCGGGGTACGCCGACTCCTTCGCGCGCGATCACATCATGTCCGAGCTGGGCGGACGGACGGTGCACCAGGCACTGGACGCCGGCTGGGACGCCAAGGACGTGTGGCGCGTGGTGTGCACGGTGATGGACGTGCCGGGGGACAGGCGCTGAACCGCGGTCGTCGCCCGGCACCGGGCGACATCGGCCGAAAGGCGGGGAGGAAATACGCGGATCGCCGGTGCCCCGGTCGGCGGACGGTACGACGGGTGTGTTGACGGCCACATGGCGAGTAGGTCACCTGGGCCCTCATACGGCCCGCGCTGTCGGTGGCGTGGGCGAGACTTGGCCCGTGGCACGCATCGACGACATCGAGCCGACCGACCCGCAGACGGCGCCCCCGGCCGGGGCGGAGGTCTCCGCCGCCGGCACGCCGCCGCGCGAGCCCGCGGCCGGTGCGCTCGCCGGTGCCCGGATGCCGCGCTGGCTGCCGCGCGCCATGGTGCTGGCGCTCACGCTGGTCGCCCTCTTCCAGCTGGGGAGCTGGGCCTTCCACGAGCTGACCGGACTTCTCCTCGACATCCTGATCGCGTTCTTCCTGGCGCTCGCCATCGAGCCCGCCGTCAGCCGCATGTCCGCGCGCGGAATGCGCCGGGGGCTCGCCACCTTCCTGGTGTTCCTCGCCCTGGCCGTCGTCACCGCGGGTTTCTTCACCCTGCTCGGCTCGATGCTCGCCGGCCAGATCATCAAGATGATCGAGGGGTTCCCCGAGTACCTGGACTCGGTCATCAACTGGGTCAACCAGACCTTCCACCTGGAGCTCCGCCGGGTCGACGTCCAGGAGGGCCTGCTCCACTCCGACTGGCTGCGCAAGTACGCGCAGAACAGCGCGGCCGGCGTCCTCGACGTGTCCGCGCAGGTGCTCGGCGGTCTCTTCCAGATCCTCACCGTCGGCCTTTTCTCGTTCTACTTCGCCGCCGACGGACCCCGGCTGCGCCGCGCCCTGTGCTCGGTGCTGCCGCCCGCGCGGCAGGCCGAGGTGCTGCGCGCCTGGGAGATCGCCGTCGACAAGACCGGCGGGTACATCTACTCGCGCGGCCTGATGGCGCTCATCTCCGGCGTCGCGCACTACATCCTGTTCCAGGCCCTCGGCGTGCCGTACGCGCCCGTGCTCGGCGTATGGGTCGGCCTGGTCTCGCAGTTCATACCGACCATCGGCACCTACCTCGCGGGCGCGCTGCCGATGCTGATCGCGTTCACCGTGGCGCCCTGGTACGCGGTCTGGGTGCTGGTCTTCGTCGTGGTCTACCAGCAGTTCGAGAACTACATGCTGCAGCCCAAGCTGACGTCCAAGACCGTCGACATCCACCCGGCCGTCGCCTTCGGCTCCGTCATCGTGGGCACCGCCCTGCTCGGCGCGGTGGGCGCCCTGATCGCCATTCCGGCGGTGGCCACGCTGCAGGCGTTCCTCGGGGCGTACGTGAAGCGGTACACGGTCACGGACGACCCGCGCGTGCACGGCCACCGAGTGCGCCGACAGGGCCGCCCGGACACCTTCCTCCGCCTCCGCCTGGGACGCCCGCGGGCCCCGGAGCCGGACTCGGAGGGCTAAGGGCTGTCCCGTGACCCCCGGGGGGCGCGCGACGACGGCCACGGCGCCTCGCCGCGTTGCCGGATCGCCCGCCTACGCCCGGTGCGAGGACGACGCTCCGCCTTGCGACGCACCGCATCCGCCGCCGCGCGCTGATCCACCGGGGATCACGGGACAGCCCTCGGGGCCAAAGGTGGCAGCCGTTCTCCGCGCGTACGGCGACGCGGGAGAAGGGCCGTCTTCTTCGAGAGCGCTGATCAGGGGGGGTGCCGCCGGACTGGCGTGGGCGGCGACAGCGCGACCGGTCGCGCTGATCGGGTCCTCGATGTTGATCGGCGCGGGTGAGGGCCTGGACGTGGCTGCCCTGTCCGCCGTCCGTCAAGCGAGTTCACGGACCACCTGCAGGCAGGGAACTCGCGGCCGGTGAGCCCCGCAGCGGCCACGCCCGTAGCGAAGCCCGCGAATCCTCATGTCGGCACCCGCCGCGAAGCCCTGACTGCCGGACGCCCTGCCTCTGGCGGCGGGATTGCCGCCGTGGCCTGTGTCCGGGGGCATGAGTCCGCCCGGTGCAGTCGGCTGACGTGCGGCTCCGGCGGGGTCGCGTACGGCCGGGCCGAGTACTCGATCGCGTCTGACCCGCCGGGAACCCGACGTGCTTGACACGAAAATCGAACATCCATTCTCATGAAGGTTCAGGCGAGGCTGACGGCAGGGATTTACGTACGGTTCGGGTAGGGATGTACCCCACTTGTCCACAGGCCGGACCGGCGTCGGGGCGCGTTGTCAGTGGCAGGCGTTAGCGTCTTTGACGTGAAGCGATCGACTCAAGCAAACCGGGTGGAACCCATGGCAGGAACCGACCGCGAGAAGGCGCTCGACGCCGCGCTCGCACAGATTGAACGACAATTCGGCAAGGGCGCAGTGATGCGCATGGGCGAGCGGTCGATGGAGCCCATCGAGGTCATCCCCACCGGCTCGACCGCCCTCGACGTGGCTCTCGGCGTCGGTGGTCTGCCGCGCGGCCGAGTCGTGGAGATCTACGGCCCGGAGTCCTCCGGTAAGACGACCCTCACCCTGCACGCCGTGGCCAACGCGCAGAAGGCCGGCGGCCAGGTCGCCTTCGTCGACGCGGAGCACGCCCTCGACCCCGAGTACGCGAAGAAGCTCGGCGTCGACATCGACAACCTGATCCTCTCCCAGCCGGACAACGGCGAGCAGGCCCTGGAGATCGTGGACATGCTGGTCCGCTCCGGCGCGCTCGACCTCATCGTCATCGACTCCGTCGCCGCGCTCGTCCCGCGCGCGGAGATCGAGGGCGAGATGGGCGACAGCCACGTGGGTCTGCAGGCCCGCCTGATGAGCCAGGCCCTGCGGAAGATCACCAGCGCGCTCAACCAGTCCAAGACGACCGCGATCTTCATCAACCAGCTCCGCGAGAAGATCGGCGTCATGTTCGGCTCGCCGGAGACCACGACCGGTGGCCGCGCGCTGAAGTTCTACGCCTCGGTGCGTATCGACATCCGCCGCATCGAGACCCTCAAGGACGGCACGGACGCGGTCGGCAACCGCACCCGCTGCAAGGTCGTCAAGAACAAGGTCGCCCCCCCGTTCAAGCAGGCCGAGTTCGACATCCTCTACGGCCAGGGCATCAGCCGCGAGGGCGGTCTGATCGACATGGGCGTGGAGCACGGCTTCGTCCGCAAGGCCGGTGCCTGGTACACGTACGAGGGCGACCAGCTCGGCCAGGGCAAGGAGAACGCCCGGAACTTCCTCAAGGACAACCCCGACCTCGCCAACGAGATCGAGAAGAAGATCAAGGAGAAGCTGGGAGTCGGAGTGCGTCCCGAGAAGCCCGCCGCCGAGCCGGGCACGGACGCCGCCGCGGTCACCGCCCCGGGCGCCGACGCCAAGGCCACGGACGCCAAGGCGGCCCCCGCCCCGGCCAAGGCCACCAAGCCCAAGGCCGCCGCAGCCAAGAGCTGACCCGTGACGCGACGAACCGACTGGGCCGAGTACGACCACTCCGCGTCCGGTGCTCCACGGGGGAGGGGCATCGGACGTGACCCGGCCACGGCCGCGCCCGGTGAGGACGCGGACGGACTCGAGGAAAGCCACCCGGCGTCACGCCGGTCCGGCTGGGACGGCACGCGCTCGGAGGAGTCCCACGGGGGCGGCTCCTCGCGGCGTGGCCGTCGACGGCGCGGCTTCGGGGAGCCGGCCGGCACGGACGAGGACACCCCGCGCTCGTCGAGGGCCGGGCAAGGGGTGTCCTCCACGGAAGCGGACCCCGTCGAGAAGGCACGGAACATCTGCCTGCGCCTGCTCACCGGAACCCCGCGCACCCGGAAGCAGCTCGCGGACGCCTTGCGTAAACGTGAGATCCCGGACGAGGCGGCGGAGGAAGTGCTGTCGCGGTTCGAGGAGGTCGGACTCATCGACGACAGTGCCTTCGCTGACGCCTGGGTGGAGTCACGGCACCACGGCCGGGGGCTGGCCCGTCGCGCTCTCGCCCGGGAACTGCGCACCAAGGGCGTCGACCCGGCACTGATCGACGAGGCCGTGGGCCGGCTCGACTCCGAGCAGGAGGAGGAGACCGCCCGCGAGCTGGTCGAGCGCAAGCTCCGTGCCACCCGGGGGCTCGACCGGGACAAACGGCTCCGTCGCCTCGCCGGGATGCTCGCCCGCAAGGGGTACCCCGAGGGCGTGGCCCTCCGCGTCGTCCGCCAAGCGCTCGAGGAAGAGGGCGAGGACACCGGGTTCCTGGCGGAGGACGGTTTCTGAGAAGCGCCGAGAAGGTACGCTCCGAGCGCCGAACCCCGAGCGGAAGCGGTCCTCAGGCCGCGGGCTTCACCGGCAGCCCGGCCGCGCGCCACGCCTGGAAACCGCCCACGAGGTCGGTCGCGCGACGGAGCCCGAGCTGGTGCAGGGAAGCGGCCGCCAGGCTGGACGCGTAGCCCTCGTTGCAGATGACCACGACTCGCAGATCGTGCCCGGTGGCCTCCGGCACCCGGTGGCTGCCCTGCGGATCGAGCCGCCACTCCAGCTCGTTGCGCTCGATCACCAGGGCGCCGGGGATCAGCCCGTCCCGGTCGCGCAGCGCCGCGTACCGGATGTCGACCAGCAGGGCCTCGCCGTCGCGGGCTTCCTCGTGGGCCGCTCGCGGCTCGATGCGCCGGTAACCGGAACGGACCCGCTCCAGCAGCTCGTCGATCCCCACCGGGCGCAGCTCCTCGCCGCCGCTCACTGCCAGTCCTCCGGCCGCTCGACCTGCTCCAGCCGGAGCACCTGGCCGGTTCGACTGTAGCGGCGGATGCGTGGCAGAGGCGGGTAGTAGGCGTGCACCGAGACGGCGTGCCGGTCGGAGGAGCTGTTGAACACCTCGTGCACATGGTGCCGGCCGAACGCGCGTCCCTGACCGGCGCCGAGACGGCGTCCGCGGTCGACGTCCTCGGTGAGTTCGAGGGTCCGCCAGCCATCCGTGGGCAACCGGGCGGCGAGCGAGTTCTCGTACAGCTCCCCTGAGGCGGTGTGGAAGGCGCCGACCGAGTCGGCGTGGTCGTGCCAGCCGGTGCCGGTGCCGGGCGGCCAGCCGATCAGCCATGCCTCGCTGCCGCCCGGCCCCTCCAGCCTGAGCCAGGTGCGGCCCTCGGGGTCGAGTGGGAGGGAGGCGATCAGTTCCGTGTCGGCGGCCGTGCGCCGGACGAAGTCGAGCAGCGCGGCCTGGCTGGGAGCCGAGGCGGGGGCGGGGGAGGTGAGAGGGGAGACAGACACGTGCACCGTCCTGAAGAGGGTTCGCCGAACGGACGCGCGAGGGCGCCCGGACAAGGGGGATGCGAATTCAGCAGGACGGGCGACACACGCAGCCCGCGTAGCGGAGCAGGTCCATATGGACTCTCCGCCACAGGCATACACGGGTGTCGGTCACGATCCGGAGTACAGCATGCCGCCGCACTGCGGTCAATCGGTCGTCATCATGTGGACAGCTCGGGCCGCGCCCGAGGTCAGCGCGCCCCCGAGCCGGCCTCCGCCTCTTCCTTCAGCGCGTCCTCCAGCGGCGCCGCGCCACCGAGCGCGGCCTCCGCCGCCGCGTACAGATCGGCGGGCCGTACTCCGCTGAGCGCGGTGACCAGATGGCCGTCCGGGCGGATCAGGAGCACGCTGTGCGCCGGGGCTCCCGGATAGCTCTCCGCGACCAGCAGCTCAGCCCGGTGCGGCAGCGCGGTCACCGCGGCCGCCAGCCGGGGCATGACCCCGGCGGACATCCAGTGCTTGCGCTCCCACACCCCCGTACCCGGCGCGATCAGCACGACGAGCAGCGCTCCCCGGCCCAGCCGGTCGCGCAGCCGCACGAAGGAACCGTCCTCCGCGGTGACCCGTACATCGGCGACGGGCGCGCCCGGCCCGGTGTCCACCGGGATCTCGCCCTCCAGGTAGCGGGGCGCGAGCGGCGAGCCGGCGTACGCCCCCGGTTCGCCGAGCGCCCCGCGCCCCAGGTGACCATCCGTCATCAGCGTGTCCTGGTTGCGGGCCGCGCCGGGCACGTAGCCGCGCAGTCCGCCGGTGCCGCGCAGCACCGGGAGCAGTTGGTCGGCGGCCCGCAGCCGGGCGGCGACCACCGCGCGCCGCTCTGCCTGATAGCTGTCCAGCAGCGGCTCGTGCCCGCCGTGATGCCAGGCGACGGCCAGCTTCCAGGCGAGGTTGTCCGCGTCCCGCAGCCCCTCGTCGAGGCCCTGCGTGCCGAGCGCGCCCAGCAGATGGGCGGCGTCCCCGGCGAGGAACACCCGCCCCGAGCGCCAGCGGCGGGCCAGTCGGTGGTGGACCGCGTACACACCGGTGTCCAGGAGGTCGTAGGCCGGGACCGTGCCGCCGGTCCAGCCGGCGAGTGTCTTGCGGACGTTGCTCACCAGGAATTCGGGCGTGATCAGGTCCCGGCCGGCCGGCAGCAGCCAGTCCAGGCGCCAGGTGCTGTCCGGCAGCGGCCGGGCGCCGACCTCCGTGGAGGGATGGCCGGACGACCGCCACGGCGGCATCCGGTGCAGCAACGCGGCTCCCTCCCAGGGGAGTTCGACGCGCAGCGTGGCGACCGCGTGCCGCTCCACCGCCGTCCGGCCGGGGAAGCGGATGTCCAGCAGCTTGCGGACCGTGGAGCGGGGGCCGTCGCAGCCGATGAGGAAACCGCCCCGCCACCAGGTGCCCCGCGGGCCGCGGGTGTGCGCGGTGACGCCGGAGCGCTCCTGTTCGAGGGAGTCGAGACGGCTGTCCGAGGCGACCTCCACCAGCGGTTCCGCGTCGGCGGCCGCGCGCAGGGCGGTGGTGAGGACATGCTGCTCGACGTGGAACGGCGCGGGGTCGCCGACCGCGAAAGAGGTCTCGCCCACCACCTGCCTGCGTCGCTGCGACCGCCAGCCGGTCCAGCGCAGCCCCAGTTCACCGGCCCGGACCGCGGTCAGCCGTTCCAGCAGGGCCGTGGTGTCCTCGCGCAGCACGACGGTGCGGGCGGGCCGGGGCTCGTCCTTGCCGCCGGTCTCGTCGAGCACGACGGACGGCACCTCCTGACGGGCCAGCGCCAAGGCGAGCGTGAGCCCGACGGGCCCCGCTCCGACGATGATCACCGGGTCCACGGTGTGGCGCCCCCTGCCCATGACGATGCCTCGACGAACACGCGTGAACAGGAAGGTGAAGCGGGGTGCACGATCACAGAATGTATGCAACCCATTGGCAGAGTATGCGTCAAGTGACCAGGGCCCGTGGCGATCACCTCATCAGGATCGGGCACGGAGCCCGGGACCGCAATGGGGGCCGGGACGGCGCTCGCACGCCACCCCGGCCCCCAGGGGCTCACCTGAGCAGGTGTCAGACGGACACCGCACCGCTGGCGTCACCCGCGTTGAGGTCCTCGACCGTGCCGGCCCCGAGCACCGCGCCCGTGCCGCGGGTGCTGCGGCGCAGCCGGCCCTCCAGCCAGGAGGCGAAGGAGGTGAGCAGGAAGTTCAGCACGATGTAGATGACCGCCACGACGGCGAAGCTCTGGATGACGTTGGCGTAGTTGGCCGCCAGGGTGCTGCGGGCGTTGAGCAGGTCGGTGAACTGGAGCATCACACCGCCGAGCGCCGTGTCCTTCACGATCACCACGAGCTGGCTGACGATGGCCGGGAGCATCGCGGTGACGGCCTGCGGCAGCAGGATGCCCGCCATCGTCTGGCCCTTGCGCAGACCGATGGCGTACGCCGCCTCCGTCTGTCCCTTCGGCAGCGACAGGATGCCCGCCCGGACGACCTCGGCGAGCACCGAGGCGTTGTAGAGCACCAGACCGGTGACGACGGCGTACAGCGGCCGGGAGTCACTGGGGATGTCGGTGGAAAGGACGTAGAACTCGCCGGCGAACAGCATCAGCAGCAGTACAGGGATGGCGCGGAAGAACTCCACGACCACGCCCGCCGGTACGCGCACCCAGCGGTGGTCGGACATCCGGGCTATGCCGAACACAGCGCCCAGAGGCAGGGCGATGACCATGGACAGCGCGGCAGCCTTCAGGGTGTTGCCGAGGCCGGGCAGCAGATAGGTGGTCCACGCCTCACCGGTGGTGAAGGGCTTCCACAGTGCCCACGCCAGCTGGCCCTTGTCGTCCAGCTTCATCACGGCCCACCACAGCACCAGCGCGAGCAGGACGAAGAAGACGACCGAGAGGACGACGTTGCGCGCCCGCGCGCGGGGGCCGGGTGTGTCATAGAGGACGGAACTCATCGCTTCACCGCCAGTCGCTTGCCGAGCCAGCCCAGGAGGAGGCCGGTCGGCAGGGTCAGTACCACGAAGCCGAGGGCGAAGACCGTGCCGATGGCCACGGTCTGGGCCTCGTTCTCGATCATCTCCTTCATCAGGGTGGCGGCTTCGGCCACGCCGATGGCGGCCGCCACCGTGGTGTTCTTGGTCAGGGCGATCAGGACGTTGGCCAGGGGGCCGATGACCGCGCGGAACGCCTGCGGCAGCACGATCAGCCGCAGCGTCTGGGAGAAGCTCAGCCCGATGGCACGGGCCGCCTCGGCCTGCCCCAGCGGCACCGTGTTGATGCCGGAGCGGATCGCCTCGCACACGAACGCCGCCGTGTAGGCGATCAGTCCGAGGACCGCGAGCCGGAAGCCCTGGATCTTGAAGTCCTCGGCGCCCATGGTGACGCCGAAGATGTCGGCGAGGCCGAGCGAGGTGAACAGGATGATGATCGTCAGCGGGATGTTCCGCACGATGTTGACGTAGGCGGTGCCGAACCCGCGCATCAGCGGGACAGGGCTGACCCGCATGCCGGCCAGCAGGATGGCCCAGACGAGGGAGCCGACGCCGGAGAAGACGGTGAGCTGCACCGTCGTCCAGAACGCTCCCAGGACGTCGTAGCCTTCAAGAAAGTCGAACACGTTCTCCCGCGCTTCCGGGTGTGTGGCCTACGGGGTGGTCGGGGCGCGCCGCCGTCCGGGAAGCGGTGGACGGCGGCGCGGGCCGTGGACCGTGCGGTGCCCGCCAGGTCCTCGCGTCGTGGTGCCGGGGCTACTTGACGATGTCGCCGATCTTCGGGGCGGCCTCGTTCTTGTAGCCGGCCGGGCCGAAGTTCTTCTCGACGGCCTTGTCCCACGACTTGTCGGAGACCATCTTCTCCAGCGCCTTGTTGATCTTGTCTACGGTCGCGGTGTCACCCTTCTTGACACCGATGCCGTAGTTCTCGTTGCTCAGCTTCAGACCCGCGAGCTGGAACTGGCCCTTGTACTTGTCCTGCGAGGCGAGGCCCGCGAGGATCGAGTCGTCCGTGGTCAGTGCGTCCACGGCGCCGCTCTGCAGGCCGGCGACGCACTCCGAGTAGCCGGAGAGTTCACGCAGGTTGGCCTTGGGGGCGATCGTCTTCTGGACGTTCTGCGCCGAGGTCGAACCGGTCACGGAACACAGCTTCTTGCCGTTGAGGTCCGTGCCCTTGGTGATGTTGGAGCCCTTCTTCACCAGCAGGTCCTGGTGCGCCAGCAGGTACGGGCCGGCGAAGTCCACCTTCTGCTTGCGCTCGTCCGTGATGGAGTAGGTGGCCGCGATGAACTTGACGTCGCCGCGCTGGAGGGCGTTCTCGCGGTCGGCGCTCTTGGTCTCGACCCACTCGATCTGGTTCGGCTGGTAGCCGAGCTGCTTGGCGACGTAGGTGGCGACGTCCACGTCGAAGCCGGAGAACGAGCCGTCCGGCTCCTTCAGACCGAGACCCGGCTGGTCGAACTTGATGCCGACCTTGATCTTCTTGCCGCCCGAGGCGTCGTCGTTCTTGTCGCCGCCGCACGCGGTGACGGACACAGCGAGGGCGAGCACGACGGCGGAAGCGGCGGTGACCTTGCGGAGCTTCATGGTGGACATCCTTTGCGTGATGCGTGACGGAGCGGACGTGAGAGGGAGCGCGGGCACACGGGCCGCCGAGCGGCCGGCCCCGGGCCGCCCGGAGTTCCGGACGGCCGGGACGGCACGGTCGGCGCGCGGACCCGGTCCGCGGCTCAGTGGTGCAGGATCTTGGACAGGAAGTCCTTGGCCCGGTCGCTGCGCGGATTGCTGAAGAACTGCTCGGGGGCGGCCTGCTCGATGATGCGGCCGTCCGCCATGAAGACCACGCGGTTGGCGGCCGAGCGGGCGAAGCCCATCTCGTGGGTGACGACGACCATCGTCATGCCCTCGCGGGCCAACTGCTGCATGACCTCGAGGACTTCATTGATCATCTCGGGGTCCAGGGCCGACGTGGGCTCGTCGAAGAGCATCACCTTCGGGCCCATCGCCAGCGCCCGCGCGATGGCCACGCGCTGCTGCTGGCCGCCGGACAACTGCGCCGGGTACTTGTCGGCCTGGCTGCCGACGCCGACCCGGTCGAGCAGGGCGCGTGCCTGCTCCTCCGCCTTCTTCTTGTCCGTCTTGCGGACCTTGAGCTGGCCCAGCATCACGTTCTCGAGCACGGTCTTGTGCGCGAAGAGGTTGAAGGACTGGAACACCATCCCGACGTCCGCCCGCAGCCGGGCCAGCGCCTTGCCCTCCTGGGGCAGCGGCTTGCCGTCGATGGTGATGCTGCCGGAGTCGATCGTCTCCAGCCGGTTGATGGTGCGGCACAGGGTCGACTTGCCGGACCCGGACGGTCCGATGACGACGACGACCTCCCCGCGGCCGATCGTCAGGTCGATCTCCTGGAGCACGTGCAACGCGCCGAAGTGCTTGTTGACACTCTTCAGGACGACCAGGTCGTCGGACGCGGCCACGTCTTCCTTGGCCACCGCTACTTCGGTCATCGCTTTCGGGCTCCGTCCTCCTCGGTTTCGGTGGACAGTAGTGACGACCCCGCACCGGCGTCATTACATCTGAGGTGAATCTGAGCATCACGATCCGATAGCAATCGGACACGTGTCGTGGTGCTCGCGTTCTGTGCGCGTATCGGCCGGATAACGGAAGGCCCGGGCAACCGGAACGCTCTTGACGGCGTCATCCTTCATCGGCGTCACTGCATGGTGCACACACGCGCGCACCATCGGTACGCGTCCGAGAAGAACCCGGACCGTACGAGGACCGAACTGAAGGGGGCTGGGATGAGACTGCTGCTCGTCGAGGACGACAACCACGTCGCCGCGGCTCTCTCCGCGGTCCTCGCCCGGCACGGCTTCGACGTCACCCACGCCCGCAGCGGCGAGGAGGCGCTCCAGGCACTCGTCCCCGAGGGCCCCGGCTTCGGCGTGATCCTGCTCGACCTCGGCCTGCCCGACCAGGACGGCTACGAGGTCTGCGGCAAGATCCGCAAGCGCACCGGCACTCCGGTCATCATGGTCACCGCCCGCTCCGACATCCGCTCCCGCATCCACGGGCTCAATCTCGGCGCCGACGACTACGTGGTGAAGCCGTACGACACCGGCGAACTCCTCGCCCGCATCCACGCGGTGAGCCGCCGCACCGTCCCCGAGGACGCCGTGAGCAGCGACGACGGCGCCCTGCTGCTCGGCACGGTGCGCATCGAACTGCCCACCCGGCAGGTCAGCGTCGCCGGGGCCGGCGTGGCGCTGACCCGCAAGGAGTTCGACCTGCTCGCGCTGCTCGCTCAGCGGCCCGGTGTGGTGTTCCGGCGGGAGCAGATCATCAGCGAGGTGTGGCGCACCAGTTGGGAAGGGACCGGGCGCACGCTGGAGGTGCATGTGGCGTCGCTCCGCGCCAAGCTGCGCATGCCCGCGCTGATCGAGACCGTGCGCGGGGTCGGCTACCGGCTCGTCGCCCCGGCCGGATAGCGGGGCCGGGTGCGCACTCGGCTCCTGCCGCTGCTCATCGTGCTGATGGCGGCCGTGCTCCTCGCGCTCGGTGCACCGCTTGCCGCCAGCGTGGCCGCGGCCGAGCAGCAGCGCGTCATCGTCGACCGGATAGACGACACCGCGCGCTTCGCCGCGCTCGCCCAGTTCGTCACCGACACTTCCAGCGGTGGCCGCTCCACCGCCCCCGACGAGCGCCTCCAGACCCTCCATCGCGAGCTGGACAGCTACCACGACGTCTACGGCATACGTGCCGGCGTCTTCTACAGCGACCGCTCCGCCATGGTCAACGCTCCCGGCGACTGGTTCGTACCGCAGGAGGGGGCGGTCCGGGCGGCCTTCGAGGAGGCGCTGCTCAGCCGCCGCAGCCATGACCCCGGCCAGGTGTGGCCCTGGCAGCGGTCCCGGCTCGTCGTCGCCTCGCCGGTCATCCGGGACGGTGACGTGGTCGCGGTCGTCGTCACCGACTCGCCGACCGAGCAGATGCGGTGGCGGGTGCTGCGCGGCTGGGCGCTGATCGCGGCCGGGGAGATCGCGGCGATGCTGCTCGCGGTGGGCGCGGCGCTGCGGCTGACCGGCTGGGTCCTGCGGCCGGTGCGCATCCTGGACGCCACCACCCACGACATCGCCACCGGACGCCTGAAGTCCCGCGTCGCGGTCGGTGGCGGGCCGCCCGAACTGCGGCGGCTGGCACGGTCGTTCAACGAGATGGCGGACAACGTCGAGGACGTGCTGGAGCAGCAGCGCGCCTTCGTCGCGGATGCTTCCCATCAACTGCGCAACCCCCTCTCGGCTCTGTTGCTGAGGATCGAACTGCTGTCCCTCGAACTCCCCGAGGGCAACCAGGAGATCGCCTCGGTGCGCACCGAGGGCAAGCGGCTGGCCCAGGTGCTGGACGACCTGCTCGACCTGGCGCTGGCCGAGCACGCCGAGACCGAGGCCCGGCTGACCGACATCGGCGCACTGGCCGAGGAACGGGTCGCCGCCTGGACACCGACCGCCGAGGCCAAGGGCGTCCGGTTGATGGGCGACTGCCCGCCCACCACCGCCTGGGCCGACGCGATCTCCCTGTCCAGCGCGCTGGACGCGGTGATCGACAACGCCGTCAAGTTCACCCCCGAGCACGGCGCGGTCGAGGTCGCTGTCCAGGCGAGCGGTGACACCGCCACCGTCCAGGTCACCGACACCGGGCCGGGTCTGACCGACGACGAACTCGAGCGCGTGGGCGACCGGTTCTGGCGCAGCGGACGCCATCAGAACATCAAGGGCTCAGGGCTGGGCCTGTCCATCACCCGCGCCCTGCTCGCCGCGGCGGGCTGCTCCCTCTCCTACGGCCACCACGAGCCCGGGGGCCTGCGGGTCACCGTCACTCTGCCCCGGCACGCATCCGTCCCCGGCCCCCGTCAGGGCTTGACGGAGCGGTAGTAGCGCCGGGCGCCGGCGTGCAGGGGGAGCGGGTCGGTGTAGATGGCGGTGCGCAGATCGACGCGCTGTGCGGAGTGCACGTGCTTGCCGATGTCGTCCCGGCTCTTGATCACGACGCGGGTTATCCACTCGGTGAGCCTCGGGTCCAGGTCCGAACGCGTCATCAGCAGGTTGGACACGGCGATGGTGGCCACCGTGGAGCCGCCCTGTACGAGCGGATACGCGGACTCGGGCATGTTGGTGGCGCGGTAGTAGCGCGCCACCTCCCCCTCGGCGTGCAACCGGGAGACGAGCTTCCCGTCCATGGGTATGAACCGGAACCCCGACTTGTCCGCCAGCGCCTCCAGGCCGCCGGTGGGCAGGCCCCCGGACCAGAAGAAGGCGTCGATGTCGTGGTCCGCCAGCATCTCCGGGCCGGTGTCGATGCCGGCCGACACCGGGACGATGTCCTTCTCCGGGTCGATCCCGGCGGCCTTCAGCACACCGTTCGCGATCAGCCGCACACCGGAGTTGGGCAGCCCGGTGGCCACCCGCTTGTCCCGGAGGTCGGCGACGCTGTCGATCTTGGCGCCGGGAGCCACGATGAGCTGCACGTAGTCGTCGTAGAGCCGGGCGACCCCGCGCAGCCGGTGCTCGCCGGGGTGCGCCTGCTCGTACGTCTGTACCGCGTCGGCCGCCGCGATGGTGAAGTCGGCCTCGCCGGACGCCACCCGCTGCACGTTCTGCTGCGAACCGGCGCTGCTGGTGAGCTCCACCGTCAGACCGGGCATGTCCTTCGCCAGCTCGTTGCGCAGGCGGCGGCCGTACTCCTCGTACACCCCGCGGGTGGTGCCGGTGCTGAACACGATCTTCCCGCTCGGTGGCTTCTCACCGAGCGGTGCCTGCCACCACAGCAGCAGTCCGAGCACCACGACTCCCACGCCCGACGCCCACAGCAAGCGGCGCCGGACGGGCAGTCGGGCGGAGATCTCGGCGAACGGGAACACCTTGGGCATGCGGGCGATCCTGCCAGGCCGGGAGCGGACCGACCAGGGCTGTGGACAACCGGACGGCCGCCTCCCCGACCGCCTGTGGACAATCGGCCGGGCTGCCCGGGACGGCGGCTACAGTCGCCGCATGAGCACCTCTCCCGCCCGCCTCGTCAGCGAGTTCCACCACGCTTTCGGTCTCGACGCCCGTGCCGTACCCACCGAGATCGGTCCCGAACTCGCCGCGCACCGAGGGGAACTGCTCGCCGAGGAGGCCGCGGAAGTGGCGGAGGTCTCCGTCACCGGCCCGCTCGACCACCTCGCACAGGAACTGGCGGACGTGGTCTACGTCGCCTACGGCACCGCCCTGGTCCACGGCATCGACCTCGACGAGGTCATCGCCGAGATCCACCGCGCCAACATGAGCAAGGTCGGGCCGTCCGGTGAGATCAGCCGCCGCGAGGACGGCAAGGTCCTGAAGGGCGAGCACTATCGGGCGCCCGACGTGTCGGCGGTCCTGCGCCGCCAGGGATGGACCCCGCCCGAGCGCTGACGACCCCGCTGTGTCCCCGGTCACGGGCCGCGGGGAGCGGGGACGGAGGGCGTCCCGGGACCGCCTACCCTTGACCCATGACCACCAGCAGCGACCGGAGCCCGGCAGTGGACGTTCGAGAAGCCAAGACGTACGAGGTGCGCACCTACGGGTGTCAGATGAACGTCCACGACTCCGAGCGATTGTCCGGGCTGCTCGAGGACGCCGGTTACGTACGGGCGCCCGAGGGTTCCGACGGGGACGCCGACGTGGTCGTGTTCAACACCTGCGCCGTCCGCGAGAACGCGGACAACCGGCTCTACGGCAACCTCGGCCGGCTCGCGCCGCGCAAGGCTTCACGGCCCGGGATGCAGATCGCCGTCGGTGGCTGCCTCGCGCAGAAGGACCGCGACACCATCGTGAAGCGGGCACCCTGGGTCGACGTCGTCTTCGGCACGCACAACATCGGCAAGCTGCCCGTCCTGCTGGAGCGCGCCCGCGTCCAAGAGGAGGCGCAGGTCGAGATCGCCGAGTCGCTGGAGGCGTTCCCCTCCACCCTGCCGACCCGGCGCGAGAGCGCGTACGCGGCATGGGTGTCGATCTCCGTCGGCTGCAACAACACCTGCACCTTCTGCATCGTCCCGGCGCTGCGCGGCAAGGAGAAGGACCGCAGGACCGGCGACATCCTCGCCGAGATCGAGGCGCTGGTCGCCGAGGGCGTCAGCGAGATCACCCTGCTCGGGCAGAACGTCAACGCCTACGGCTCCGACATCGGTGACCGCGAGGCGTTCAGCAAGCTCCTGCGGGCCTGCGGGAACATCGAGGGACTGGAGCGCGTCCGCTTCACCTCCCCGCATCCCCGCGACTTCACCGACGACGTGATCGCCGCCATGGCCGAGACGCCGAACGTGATGCCGCAGCTCCACATGCCACTCCAGTCGGGCTCGGACACCGTCCTGAAGGCGATGCGCCGCTCCTACCGGCAGGAGCGCTACCTCGGCATCATCGAGAAGGTCCGCGCCGCGATCCCGCACGCTGCCATCACCACCGACATCATCGTGGGCTTCCCCGGCGAGACCGAGGAGGACTTCGAGGAGACCATGAAGGTGGTGCGCGAGGCGCGCTTCGCGCAGGCGTTCACCTTCCAGTACTCCAAGCGCCCCGGCACCCCGGCCGCGACCATGGACGGCCAGATCCCCAAGGAGGTCGTGCAGGCACGCTACGAGCGTCTGGTCGCCCTCCAGGAGGAGATCTCCTGGGAGGAGAACAAGAAGCAGGTCGGCCGCACCCTTCAGTTGATGGTCGCCGAGGGCGAGGGCCGCAAGGACGGTGCCACCCACCGCCTCTCCGGCCGCGCCGCCGACAACCGCCTGGTCCACTTCACCAAGCCGGACGAGGAGGTGCGCCCCGGTGACGTCGTCACGGTCGAGGTGACCTACGCCGCCCCGCACCACCTGCTCGCCGAGGGCGCCGTCCTCGCCGTGCGCCGCACGCGCGCGGGCGACGCCTGGGAGAAGCGCAACGCGGCCGAGACCGCCGAGAAGGCCGGCGTCATGCTCGGCCTGCCGAAGGTCGGTGTGCCCGCGCCACTGCCGGCCGCCACGAGCGGCTGCGGCTGCGACTGACCCTTGACCCGCCCCACCCCTGGTCCCCGGCATGCGCGGGCCGGGGGTGAGGCGCGTTACGCTGCCGATCATGCTTGCCGCAGCCGCCGTCTGCCCCTGCCCACCGCTGCTCGTACCCGAAGTGGCCGCGGGCGCCGCCCCCGAACTGGACGCCGCCCGGGCCGCCTGCGCGGACGCGCTCGGCGTGCTCGCCGCCGCCCGCCCCGACCGCCTGGTGGTCGTCGGCCCCGCCGAGCGGGACGGGCACCACCCGCAGGGCACTCGGGGTTCCTTCCGCGGCTTCGGTGTCGATCTGGACGTGCGGCTCGGCACCGGGGACGCCCCGGGGCCGGAGCTGCCCCCTTCACTGGCGGTCGCCGCCTGGCTGCTGGAGCGGAATGGCTGGGTGGACGTGCCGGTCGAGGCGGTGGCCGTGGACGCGGATCTCCCCGCCGACAGGTGCGCCGCGCTCGGCGCGGAGATCGCCGGCGGCAACGACAGGATCGCCCTGCTGGTGATGGGCGACGGCAGCGCCTCGCGCACGCTCAAGGCCCCCGGCTACCTCGACGACCGCGCGGCCCCCTTCGACGCCGAGGCCGCACGCGCGCTGGGCGCCGCCGACCTCGCGGCCCTCGCCGCACTCGACACCGGACTCGCCCGCGAACTCCAGGTGTCCGGCCGCGCACCCTGGCAGGTCCTCGCCTCGGCCGCCGAGGATGCGGGCCTGGCCGGAACCCTGCTGCACGACGAGGCGCCGTACGGCGTCGGCTACCTCGTCGCCGCCTGGAGCTAGAACCACCCGTCCCGGTCGCGCCCGGCTCCGCGGGGCCCGACCGGACGAAAGACCTTAAGGGCTGTCCCGCAATCCCCGGCGGGCGCGCGCCGACGGCTACGGCGCCTCGCCGCGTTGTCGGATCGTCCGCATACGCCATGCGGACGACCCTCCGCCTTGCGATGCACCGCATCCGACGCCGCGCGCTGATCCACCAGGGATTACGGGACAGCCCTTAGCCCTTGGGTGCCTGCGGGCCCTCGCCAGGCTTGTGGCCCTCCTTGCCGAGGCGGTCCACCGCTTCCTTCGCCTTGTCCGTACCGGCGTGGATCTTGTCGGTGTACTTGCCCCGGGTACGCTCGTCGACCACCCGCGCGGCCTTGTCGAGACCGTCCTGCACCTTGTCGCCGTGCTGCCGGGCCAGGTCCGTCACCTTGTCCTTGGCCGGGCCGAGCGCGGCCTTCACATCGTCGAACAGACCCATGATCCACCTTCCGGAACAGCCCACATGCGCGTGATGCGGCGCGTGTGAGGGACGGTACCCCTCCCCACCGGGCGGCACACCGCGCGAACGCCCAGGCCACGCCCGTGATCACGCCCCCAGCCGCACGTCGTTCACCGTCGGCCGCCGACGGACCCGCGGGGTTTGCGAGACTGGTGCGGTGAGCAGTGCATCCCCCGCCCCCCGTGTCATCGCCGTCGTCGGCCCCACCGCGGCCGGAAAGTCCGACCTCGGCGTCTTCCTGGCCCAGCAACTCGGCGGCGAGGTCATCAACGCCGACTCGATGCAGCTCTACCGGGGGATGGACATCGGCACCGCCAAGCTCACCCCGAAGGAGCGCGGCGGAATCCCGCACCACCTGCTCGACATCTGGGACGTCACGGTCGCCGCCTCCGTCGCCGAGTACCAGAAACTGGCCCGCGCGCGCATCGACGCCCTCCTGGCCGAGGGCCGCTGGCCGGTCCTGGTCGGCGGCTCCGGACTGTACGTGCGCGGCGCCGTCGACAACCTGGAGTTCCCCGGTACCGACCCCGAGGTCCGGGCCCGCCTGGAGGACGAGCTGGCCGTGCGCGGCCCCGGCGCCCTGCACGCGCGCCTCGCCGCCGCCGACCCCGAGGCGGCCCGCGCCATCCTGCCCAGCAACGGCCGCCGCATCGTCCGCGCCCTGGAGGTCATCGAGATCACCGGGCGCCCCTTCACCGCCAACCTCCCCGGCCACGACTCGGTCTACGACACCCTCCAGATCGGCGTCGACGTCGCCCGTCCCGAGCTCGACGAACGCATCGCGCGCCGCGTCGACCTCATGTGGGAGGCCGGACTCGTGGACGAGGTGCGCGCGCTGGAGGCCCAGGGGCTCCGTGAGGGCCGTACCGCCTCCCGCGCGCTCGGGTACCAGCAGGTGCTCGACGCGCTCGCGGGACAGTGCACCGAGGAGGAAGCGCGCGCGGAGACCGTGCGGACCACCAAGCGCTTCGCGCGCCGCCAGGACACCTGGTTCCGGCGGGACCCCAGGGTCCACTGGCTCAGCGGCGCCGCGGCGGACCGCGGGGAACTCCAGGGGCGTGCGCTGGCGTTGGTCGAACGACCGGTCACAGCCTGATCACGTCCTGGCATCGGGATGCGCCACCGGTCGGCCCGGCCTGTGGCGCCGTGCCATCATCGTGCTTCGATCGACCGGTGAAGTCCAAGTTGGGAGGGCGCGTGGCGATGGAGGCCGGCCCTCGTGACACCGCAGCAGGAACCGAGCACATCACCACCGACGGTGACGAGCCCGGCGTGGAGGACCGCCTGGCCGACGACGGTCCGGACGACATCCCGATCGTGGTCGTCGCCGACGGACCCGCGCCCGAGGAGATGTTCGCGGGCGGCCCCGAGGTCGAGGTCGAACTCCGCCCCCAGCGCCGGCTGCGCATCTGGCAGCTCGCGCCCATCGTGGGCCTGGCCGCGCTCGGCTCGCTCATGTTCGCCTTCCCGCTCGCCTTCGACTTCGGTGACAGCGGCGCGGTCATCGCCATGCTGGGCCTGCTGATCTGCTCCTGCGCCGCCGGCTGGGGCATGATGGCCGCCCGCCGCGTCGGCTACACCTGGCCGGGTCTGCCCCCGCGCGGCACCGGCCGCCGCGCCGACTGGCGCGTCGCCCTCACCTACGCGCTGCTGGTGGGCGTCGTCGCGGTCCTCGCCGTGTGGCGGGTCGCCCGCCTGCGCTAGCGCCCCCGCCTGCGCACCCGGCCGCTCTCGGGCGGTCTCCGGGACACCCCGTACGATCGAGGCATGAGCAAGCGGATCGCATTCCTCAAGGGTCACGGCACCGAGAACGACTTCGTGATCGTGCCCGACCCCGAGAACGCCCTCGATCTGCCGCCCGCCGCCGTCGCCGCGCTCTGCGACCGCCGGGCCGGCATCGGCGGCGACGGGGTGCTGCACGTGGTTCGCTCCGCCGCGCACCCCGAGGCCCGGGACATGGCCGGCGAGGCCGAGTGGTTCATGGACTACCGCAACGGCGACGGCTCGGTCGCGGAGATGTGCGGCAACGGAGTGCGTGTGTTCGCGCGCTACCTCCAGCACGCCGGACATGTGGGCGAAGGTGACCTCACCATCGCCACGCGCGGAGGAGTGAAGCACGTCCACATCGCCAAGGACGACGCCGGCGGCGGAGACGTCACCGTCGCCATGGGCCGGGCCCACCTGCCCGAGGGCGACGTCACGGTCAGTGTCGGTGCGCGGAGCTGGCCCGCGCGGAACGTGAACATGGGCAACCCGCACGCCGTCGCCTTCGTGGACGACCTCGCTCACGCCGGTGACCTGTACACCGCGCCGCCGGTCGGCCCGGAGGGCGCCTACCCGGACGGCGTCAACGTGGAGTTCGTCGTCGACCGGGCCCCCGGACACGTCGCCATGCGCGTGCACGAGCGCGGCTCCGGCGAGACCCGCTCGTGCGGCACGGGCGCGTGCGCCGTCGCGGTGGCCGCCGCCCGGCGCGACGGCGCCGACCCGGCCGTGACCGGCGTCCCGGCCACGTACGTCGTGGACGTGCCCGGCGGCCGGCTGGTCATCACCGAACGACCGGATGGCGAGATCGAGATGACGGGTCCCGCAGTGATCGTCGCCGAGGGCCGGATCGACGCCGAGTGGCTGGAAAGCGCGACCCGCTGACCTGGACGGACCGCTGCCCGGTGGCGCCGTGAGCCGGGGACCAGCCGTTCTTCGGCAGCGAGGCCGTTCGAAACCGAGGCAGACCGGAGGGCGGGTGGCGAGAAATCTAAACCTCCGTTGCATCGCTCGAATGGGTGATCCGGTTCACGCTGGCCGAGAGGCGGCCAACAGCACGTGATGGGCTCGATAGCATCAAGCACCGGCACGGACGGGGGAACGTCGCCAACCCTGAGCCGCGTATGCCCCTCGGGCCCCGTCCGCCGGTCCACGAGCCGGAGGTGCCCATGAGTGCGGAGGCCACGAACCCCGCGAGCCCAGGCCCGGTAGCGCCCACGGCGCCCACGGCGGCCCGCAGGAAGTCCCGGCCGCGGATCGACCTGCGCAGGCTGGGCCGGGCCGCGCTGCTCGGCCCCGCCCTCCGGAGCAAGCTGCCCGACGCCATCGGACACGTCGCCGAGGCCCACCGCGCCCACCACCCCGACGCCGACCTCGACCCGCTGCGCCGCGCCTACCTCCTGGCGGAGACCTCCCACCGCGGTCAGATGCGCAAGAGCGGTGAGCCGTACATCACGCACCCGCTCGCGGTGACGCTGATCCTCGCCGAACTCGGCGCCGAGACCACCACCCTGACCGCCTCCCTCCTCCACGACACGGTCGAGGACACCGACGTGACGCTCGACCAGGTCGGGGAGGAGTTCGGGGAGGAGGTCCGCTATCTCGTCGACGGCGTCACCAAGCTCGAGAAGGTCGACTACGGCGCCGCCGCCGAGCCGGAGACCTTCCGCAAGATGCTCGTCGCCACCGGCAACGACGTGCGCGTGATGTCGATCAAACTCGCCGACCGGCTGCACAACATGCGCACCCTCGGCGTGATGCGCCCCGAGAAACAGGCGCGGATCGCCAAGGTCACCCGCGACGTCCTCATCCCGCTCGCCGAACGCCTCGGCGTGCAGGCACTCAAGACCGAGCTGGAGGACCTCGTCTTCGCCATCCTCCACCCCGAGGAGTACGCCCGCACCAGCGAACTCGTCGCCCGGAACGCCGCCGGGGGAGACCCCCTCGCCGAGGTCGCCGACGAGGTGCGCGCGGTGCTGCGCGAGGCCGACATCCCGGCCGAAGTCCTCATCCGGCCCCGCCACTTCGTCTCCGTGCACCGCGTCTCCCGCAAGCGCGGCCCGCTGCGCGGCACCGACTTCGGGCGCCTGCTGGTGCTGGTGAACGAGGACGCCGACTGCTACGCCGTCCTCGGTGAACTGCACACCTGTCTCACCCCGGTCGTCTCGGAGTTCAAGGACTTCATCGCCGTACCGAAGTTCAACCTCTACCAGTCGCTGCACACCGCCGTGGCCAGACCGGACGGCCAGGTCGTCGAAGTCCTCGTCCGCACCCACCGCATGCACCAGGCCGCCGAGGCCGGGGTGATCGCACTCGGCAACCCCAACACCCCGCCCGCCGAGGAGCAGACCGCCGGCCCCGACGGCGAGCGGGCCGACCCCACCCGCCCCGGCTGGCTCTCCCGCCTGCTCGACTGGCAGCGCGGCGCCCCCGACCCCGACACCTTCTGGTCCACCCTGCGCGACGACCTCGCCCAGGACCGCGAGATCACCGTGGTCCGGCCCGACGGCGGCACCCTGGGTCTCCCCGAGGGCGCCACCTGCGTCGACGCCGCCTACGCGCAGTACGGCGACGACGCCCACGCCTGCATCGGCGCCCGCGTCAACGGCCGTCTGGCCGCCCTCGCCACCGTGCTGCGCGACGGCGACACCGTGCAACTGCTCATGGGGCAGGACGCGACCTCCGGCCCCTCCCGCGAATGGCTGGAGCACGCCCACACCCCGGCCGCGCGCATCGCCATCCAGCGCTGGCTCGCGGCCCACCCCGGCACCGGGGAGGGCCCGTCGGACACCGGCGAGGACCGCGCCCATGACCGACCACAGCCGTCCCCCGAGGTGGGCGCTGCCCACCCGCCCGCCGGGCCAGGACCCGATCCTGTTCGCCCGGGCGATG
>NZ_JBSFFI010000041.1:0-44158 GCF_053596035.1 Streptomyces sp. NPDC001781
TGTTCTGTCGTGTTCTCTTGCGTTCCCGTACATCGTCACGATGTACGGCGCCCGCGGTTCTGCGCTGTCCGGCCGCCCGCTCAGCGGTCCAGCGGCGGCCGGGGCCCGTCGGTGGAGTCGTCGCGGCGCTCGCGGATCACCTCTCCCTGCACCACCTTGCCGTCCGGGCGGTGGATACGGGCCTGCTGGAAGGCGTCCCCGAAAGCGCCCGGCGTGGCCGCCCGCAGCTTGCGGCTCACCACGTGCTCGGTGCGCCGGCGTACCAGGTTCTGCACCGGGGGCAGCAGCAGGAGCAGTCCGGCCACGTCGGAGAGCATGCCGGGCAGCATCAGCAGGAGTCCGGCGAGCATCAGCAGACCGTTGCTGCCGCCGCCCGAGGAGGGCGCGGCACCGCGCCGCAGGGCCTCGTCCAGTTTGCGGAAGGCACGCCGGCCGGCCCGCTTCACCACGACCGCGCCCGCCACGAAGCTCGCCGCCAGGATCAGGAACACGGCGAGGCCGCCGGCCGCGTCCGCGACCAGGATGAGCAGCCAGATCTCCAGCACCAGCCACGCGGCCAGGGCGAGCGGCAGATACCTCCGCGGCGCCGAGCGCTTGGACCGCCCGGTCTGCCCGGCCTGCAAGGGGGTGGATGCGCCTGTCGTCATGCTTCCAGTGTGCCTGGGCCCGGCTCAGTGCCGCGTAAGGGGTGGATCATCCCTTGGCGGCCCGGCCACGTGGGGCGCCGCCCGCCTACCTGCCCTTGCTCTTGATCTTGCCGACGCGGTCGCCCACGCCCCACGCGGTGACCCGCCACAGGGCCTCCACGAGGATGTCCCGGCTCATCTTGGAGTCGCCGAACTCGCGCTCCACGAAGGTGATCGGGACCTCCACCACGTGGTACCCGGCCTTGACCGCCCGGCGGGCAAGGTCGACCTGGAAGCAGTAGCCCTGGGAGGCGACCTCCTCCAGACCGAGCCCCTGGAGCGTCTCCGCGCGAAAGGCGCGGTAGCCGCCGGTGATGTCGCGCAGCGGCAGGTCGAGGGCGATACGGGAGTACAGGCTGCCGCCGCGGGAGATGACCTCACGCGACCGGGGCCAGTTCACCACCCGGCCGCCGGGCACCCAGCGCGAGCCGAGGACCAGGTCGGCGCCCTTGAGGGCGGTCAGCAGACGGGGCAGTTCCTCGGGCTGGTGGGAGCCGTCGGCGTCCATCTCGACCAGGACGCCGTAGTCGTGCTCCAGTCCCCAGCGGAAGCCCGCGAGGTAGGCGGCGCCCAGGCCCTCCTTGCCCTTGCGGTGCAGCACCTGGACGTGGTCGTCCGCGGCGGCCAGCTCGTCGGCCAGCTTGCCGGTGCCGTCCGGGCTGTTGTCGTCCGCCACGAGGACGTGCGCCTCGGGGACGGCCTTGCGTACCCGGCCCACGATGGTCTTGATGTTCTCCGCCTCGTTGTAGGTCGGAATGATCACCAAGGCCGTGCCGAGCGGACCGAACTGCCGTCCTCCGGCCTTGGCCGAGAGGGTCCCGTCGCCGTCGTTCACTGCTGCCCCTTCATGTCGTGCGCAGGCGTCCACCATAGTGGTCACGGCCTGCGATGACGCGGCGGCACGGGGCTCGGGCGGTGTCGGAAGCCGGTGAGCGGGGCAGGAGCCCGCTTTCCGGCGCGTCTCGCGCGGCGGATGGGGCCCGCGCGGCCCTTCGGGCCGGCCTGGGACCCGCTGGCTGCGGATCGACCGAGAGCCGTTGTCTACTGAGCGCGCGGGCCCCGTCCGGGTCACACCTTGCCGACCGGCCGGAGCGCTCCCTCGTCGGCGCGAGCACTGCGCCTGGCTGCCGTCGACGGCGCCCCGGTACGGCACACCGTCCTGACCCAGTGGCGCCGCGACGAGTGTGCGAACACTCCCCGGTCGAACGTCCGTTGGTGGACTCGGCCGAACCTACCGGCCCCCCGCCGTCGGCTGTCAACAGCCCCCTGGCCAGCGGATACGCCGGCACGACCGGGAAATGGCGAGGACGCGCAGGCAGGGCGACCGGGCGGCGCCACCCGTTCGGCTCCCCCGCCGGGCCGGGAGATCACTCGCCTGGCCGTACGAACACCGCCCGCCCTGCGACCACCGTCCGCAGGCAGAGCGGAAGCCCGGCGCCGGGGCTGAGGTCGGGCAGGCCTGGGGTGCCGGAGCGGGGGTCGGTGGACCAGCGGGCCACCCGGTCGTCGGGGGCCTGCACGACGAGGTCGCCGGTGTGCCAGACCGCGTAGTCGGCGGGCGCGCCCGGCACCAGGACGCCCGCGTCGTCCCGGCCGATGGCGCGCCAGCCGCCGCGGGTGTGTGCGGTGAACGCGGCCCGCACCGAGACCCGGTGCTCCGCCGTGCGGTGGAAGGCCGCGGCGCGGACGGTGCCCCAGGGGTCGAGCGGGGTGACCGGGCTGTCGGAGCCGAAGGCGAGCGGCACCCCGGCGCGCAGCAGGGCGGCGTACGGGTTGAGGCTGCGGGCCCGCTCGGCGCCCAGACGACGTGCGTACATGCCGTCCTCGCCGCCCCAGACGGCGTCGAAGGCGGGCTGGACGGAGGCGGTCAGGCCCAGCTCGGCGAAGGCGGCGACGGTGTCGGGGGTGAGCATCTCGGCGTGCTCGACCCGGTGCCGGGCGGCCCGCACGCGCGCGAGGCCGACCTTCTCCGCGGCGGTGCGCAACCCCTCGACCACCGCGGTGACGGCGGCGTCGCCGATGGCGTGGAAACCCGCCTGGAGCCCGGCCTCGGTGCACGCGACGACGTGCTCGGCGACCGCGTCGGCGTCCAGGTAGGCGGTGCCGGTGTGCGGGGCGTCGGCGTACGGCTGGTGCAGGCAGGCGGTGTGGGAGCCCAGGGCGCCGTCCACGAAGAGGTCCCCGGCCGCGCCCAACGCGCCCAGTTCGCGGGCCTTGTCGACGTCCCGCTCGGCCCAGTAGCCGACGACGCGGGGGCCGGGCAGCTCACCGGCGAGCCGCAGCAGGCCGGTGAAGTCGTCCTCGGAGGAGATCTGCGGGCCACCGCACTCGTGCACCGAGCCGATGCCGAGGGATGCCGCGTGCGCGAGCGCGGTGCGCTGGGCCTCGGCGCGCTGGGCCGGGGCGAGCGCGCCGAGAGCGGCCTCGCGGACGCTGTGGTGGTCGTCGGCGGTGAGCGGGGCGTCGGCGCGGCTGACCGCGGCCGGGACGAGATCCAGCAGGGCGGTGCTGACGACGGCGGAGTGGACGTCGGCGCGGGAGAGATAGAGCGGGCGGCCTCCGGTGGCCGCGTCCAGCTCCGCACGCGTCGGCGGACGGCCGCCGGGCCAGCGGGCCGCGTCCCAGCCGTGGCCCAGCAGGACCCGGTCGGCGGGGCGGGCGGCGGCGAACTCCCGGACCAGGGCGAGGGCCGACTCCAGCGTGGGCGCGCCGGAGAGGTCGAGGCCGGTCAGGGCGAGCCCGGTGGCGGTGGTGTGCACATGGGCGTCAGTGAAGGCGGGGGTGACCAGGGCGCCGTCGAGGTCGATCACCTCGTCCACCCCGTCGGCGAAGGCGTCGGCGGCGCCCTCCGAGCCCACCCAGGCGACCTGGCCGCGCTCCACCACCATCGCGGTGGCGAAGGGGTCGGCCGGGCTGTGGACCTCGCCCCGGCGCAGGAGGACGGTCTGGGGGTCGGCGGGCTGCTCACTCATGCCCACCAGTCTCCCCCGTACCCCCGGCGCACCCGGACCGGGGCGCGCGGAAAGGTGCTCAGGAGATCTTCGGCGGGCGCGCCTCGTACGGGGTGGAGAGCACGACGGTGGTGCGGGTGGAGACGCCGGCCAGGGAGCGCAGCCGGGCGAGGAGTTCCTCCAGCTCGTGCGGGGTGGCCACCCGCACCTTGAGGATGTAGTTCTCGTCCCCGGCGACGCTGTGGCACGCCTCGATCTCGGGGACTCCCGCGAGCCGCTCGGCGATGTCGTCGGGAGCGCTGGGGTCGAACGGCTTGACGGAGATGAACGCGGTCATCGGCAGCCCGACGGCCTCGGGGTCGACGACCGCGGCGTAGCCGCGGATGACACCCCGCTGTTCGAGCCGGCGCACGCGCTGGTGCACGGCCGACGTGGACAGGCCCGTGGCCTTGCCCAGGTCCGTGTAGCTCATCCGCCCGTCCTCGACGAGCAACTGCACGATCTGACGGTCCAGCTCCTCCATGCGCCAGAACCTACCGTGCGGTCTCGCGCGCGTGCGCGCGGGGGAACTTCCGCGGGTTCCGATGGCGCGGCACGCGGCATCTGGGCGGATATCCACCGTTAGCCTGTGACGAACGCCACACCATGTGAGCGCGCTGCGTGAGGTTCTCACGGTTACCGCGGAGAACCTGCGGGAAGTGCTTGCTGTGGTCGAGGCCGCAGCGCCTTCTCGACCCAGCCTTAGGGGGAGAATCCCATGCAGAGTGTCAAGCGCCCCGTTCGTTCCGCCGCCAAGCGGCAGCAACTCGTCGTCGAGCCCGAGCCGGAGGGTGTCGAACCGTACTCCGGTGACGCCTACGGTCTCGATGCCGACTACGACACCTTCGAGATGTACCGGGTGATCTGCCCGGACTGCGCGCAGGCCATCGCGCTGCTGGCGGACGAGGAGTCCCTGCCGGAGCACGCGCTGTGCGCCTCGCCGTGGAACCCCTTCGGCCTGACGGCCTGTGCCGGTACGGGCCGCGCGGCGGCGGACGCCCGCCCCGCCGACGAGTCCTTCGAGCCGCAGGAGCAGGACACCGCGCTGCTGCTGACGCTCCCCCAGGGCCTGGACTGGCGCACGCAGCCGTTCTCCCACGTGGGCGGTCCGGGCTCGCGCCCGATGCGGATGCCGGTCATGCGCGGCACGGCCGCCGCCTGACCGTGCGGACGACGCTGAACTGACGCTCGATTCCGCCCCCCGGTGACCTGCCCGGCCGCGCTCGCGTTGGCCGGGCATGACTCCCACCCAGACGGCCACCGGGCGTCAGCGCCGCGTCTACGTGCCCCGGTCGGCGGACGCGACCGCCTCGCCGCACCCGGACCCGCCCATCTACACCGAGCTGATGCGGGTCTGGGCGGACCGGGGCCGCACACTGCCGGGGCGCCACGACCCGGAGTGGGCCGAGCTGGCGGCCCCGACGGTGCGCAGGGGGCAGTTCAGCGACTCTCCGGCCCCGCCAGATGACGAGCGATGACCATCCGCTGGATCTGGTTGGTGCCCTCGACGATCTGCAGCACCTTGGCCTCGCGCATGTAGCGCTCGGCCGGGAAGTCGGCGGTGTAGCCGTACCCGCCGAGGACCTGAACGGCGTCGACGGTGACCCGCATCGCGGTGTCGGTGCAGTGCAGCTTGGCCATCGCGGCCTGCTTGGCGAACGGCCTGCCCGCGTCCTTCAGCCGGGCCGCGGCCAGGTACAGCGCCCGGCCCGCCTCGATCTGGGTGGCCATGTCGGCCAGCAGGAAGCGCAGTCCCTGGAAGTCCGCGATGGGGTGCCCGAACTGCCGGCGCTCGGTCGCGTACGCCACGGCCTGGTCCAGGGCGGCCTGGGCGACGCCGATGGCGCAGGCCGCTATGCCGAGCCGGCCCGAGTCGAGCGCCGAGAGGGCGATGCCGAAGCCCTGGCCCTCGTCACCGATGCGCCGCTCGTCCGCAACCCGTACGCCGTCCAGGTGAACCTGGGCGGTGGGGCTGCCCTTGAGGCCCATCTTCTTCTCCGGCACGGCCGCGCTCAGACCCTCGGCGTCGCCGGGCACCAGGAACGCGGTGATGCCGCGCGGGCCGTCGTCGCCGGTGCGGGCCATCACGGTGTAGAAATCGGCGATGCCGCCGTGGGTGATCCACGCCTTGGTGCCGCTCAGCACCCAGCCGTCACCGTCCCGGACGGCCCTGGTGCGCAGGGAGGCCGCGTCGGAGCCCGAGGACGGCTCGGAGAGGCAGTAGGCGCCGAGCAGGCCGCCGCCGAGCATGGCGGGCAGGTGCTCGACCTGCTGCTGCTTGGTGCCGTGGGTGGCGAGCGCGTACGAGGCGAGGGTGTGGACGCTGACGCCGAGGCCGACGGTGAGCCGGGCCGCGGCGAGTTCCTCCAGCACCTGGAGGTAGACCTCGTAGGGCTGCTCGCCGCCGCCGTGCTCGGGGTCGTAGGGCAGGCCCAGCAGGCCGGCTTCCGACAGGAGGGTGAAGACCTCGCGGGGGAAGCGTCCGGCGTCCTCCTCCTCGGCCGCCTTCGGCGCGATCTCGCGCTGTGAGATGTCCCGGACCAGGGCGAGCAGATCCCTCGCCTCGTCCGTGGGCAGTTGACGCTCCACCGGCTGCGTTTCGCGGTCGGACATGGCGTCGGACTCCTCCCTGTGCGGGCACATCGGCGGATGTGCGCCTTGGGTGGGGCGGCTCCGCGCGATCGCTCCGGTTGCGCCGAGGGCCCGCTTCCGGGTCTCGGAAGCGGCTGACCAGCGGCTTGTGCCGTGAGTATGCCCGATCGGGGACCTCCCGTCACCAGTTAACGACCGCTTACTTGAAGAATCCAGCCGGGGCCGTTACGCGGGGTCGTCCCGGCCGTCCCGGCCGTCCCGGCGGGCCGGGGGCGGAGCCGGGCAGGAGGGGTCCGGCTCCCCCGATGGTGCGCGGGGGCGCCTTCAGCGGCTTGACCAGCAGCTCGCCCGGGGCGGCGGCGGGTCGGCGGCGGGCGGCCGAGCCGGTCGGCCGTGGCGCCTTCGACACCGCGCACCGTCGACGGTGCGCTGGAGGCGGTCCGCTGCGGGGGGGGGGCTGTGGACGCGGCGGTGGATCAGTCCCTTGGCGAGGGCCGAGGGAGAGGAGTTCCGCCGCGGTGGGCCGCGGGGCGGCCGGTGCCGTGCGCTCCGAAGGAGACGGCCGCCCGCTGCTGACACGGACTCAGGCCCTGCCCTGTTGCCGACGCCCGGCGGGACCCGCGCGGTACGGCAGAGGGGGGCCGCCGGGCCGGAGCCCGGCCGCCCCCCTACGGGATCAGCGCACGCCCACCGCCGCGAGCGCGCGGAGCTGGCGCGGGGTCGGGCGGGCCGGGAAGTACAGATAGCAGACGCCGCCCGTACCGCTCCTGACCTTGCCGTTCGCGTCGTAGCGCTTGGTGCGCAGCCAGATGTTCTCCCATTCCCGCCTGGCGTAGACCCGGCGCACCTCGGGGTCGCCGGGCGAGGCGGGGTCGTTGGCGATGACGTCTCCGGAAGCGGTGAAGCCGATGACCGTCATCAGGTGACCGGAGGTGCCGTAACCGGCGCCGGTCAGCTCGGTCTTGAGGAAGGACTGGGAGGTGATGGCCGGGATGCCCGCCGCGATCAGGGTCTCCAGGTCGGTGAGCGAGGTCAGCCGGGTCACCACGCCCTGGATGCCGGGGAAGGTGGCCGCGTAGGCGGCGTTGAACGGCCAGTTGCCGCAGCCGGTGTACTGGTGGTCGTAGGTGTACCGGGCGGCGTGGTCGACCTGCGGGTCGGCGTAGGAGGGGTCGACCCAGGCGAGCTGCTCGGGGGTGAGCCTGCCGCCCCAGTACTCGATGATCATCTGCGAGGAGGTCGGGCTGCACCACGCCTCGCCGCCGTTGTCGTACTCGGGGTACTGGCCCTTGTGGATCTCCTGGGAGTAGCGCGGTACGGCCAGTTCGCGGGCGAGCCCGGGGGTGGAGGCCGGGACGGTGAAGCGGTCGGGGACGTCGGAGCCCATCGCGCCGACCCGCCACACGGTCGGGGTCCGGCGGGTGCCCGGCGTCCGGTACAGGGTGAGGCGCAGCCGGTAGGCGACCGCGCGCAGGCCGGTGCTCGCGTCGTCGATGGCGAAGGTGTCGGTCCACACCGAGCTCTTGCCGTCGCTCTGGTCGTCCACCGAGGTCCGTTTGATGTCCTCGTCGCCCGCGGCCCAGCGGCCCATCACGTACCAGGGGGCGGTCGTGCCGTCGGAGTAGGCGGCCTGGAGTTCGATCTGGAGCCAGGTACCGGCCGGGGTGTCGGCGTTCCAGGACGCGATCAGCTCGCTGGCGGGCACCCGCAGCCGGTGCAGCGGGGAGGTCCAGGTCGCGTACTCCCAGGCGGCGGTGGTCCCGGTGTGCGGGTCGGTGTAGTCGGTGCGGCCCTCCGGCACGGCGATGGCGATGCCGGGGCGCCGGCCGGGCACGGTCCGGACGCCGCGTCCCGTGCCGCCGCGCCAGTCGGGGTGCGTGGTCCAGGCGCGGTTGTCGACGGGACGGGCGGGCGCGCGGCCCGAGTCGTCGGCGGCCGCGGGTGCGGTGGCGGCGGCCGCGGGCGCCGTCCCGGCAGCTACCGCGACGGCGACGGCTGCGGCGAGAACGGTGCGGCGGGACGGCTGCTGGGCTCTGCTCATGGGCGCGACTACCCCCAGGTCCGGGTCGGGACGGTTCAGGTGGACTGCTGTGCGCCGACTCGGGTGCACGGTCGTGCGCCAACTATGGAGCAGCCGACATGCCCCCGCCAGCACTTCGGCGCATGCCGCGCCCATGATTATTGGTCTCGGCCAATGGCGGGAACCGGCTCTCCGGCATGACACGGCCCCGGTGCGGGCGGAGTGCCGTGCACCGGGGCCCTGTCATGGCAGGCTCATGCCACCGTGGCGGATCAGACCAGGTCCATCGCCGCGACCTCGTCGGGACGGCCGTAGCTGACCGGGCCCTGGAAGCGGCGGCGAGCGGTGGCGAACCACCAGAGTGTGGCGACGAGCAGCACGGCCGCGAGCGCGATCGGCGCGTAGTTGAAGGAGTCCACCGTGATCGGGGACGCCTGCGGGAGCATGAACAGCAGGCTGCTGAGCAGGATCCAGACCACCGCGACCCAGCCGATCGGCCGGCCCCAGCGGCCCAGGTGCCAGGGGCCGGGCTGGAAGTCGTCGCCGAGCCGCAGCCGCAGGAAGATCGGCACCGCGTAGGCGAGGAACAGTCCGACCACGTTGACGCTGACGATCGCCGTGAACGCCGTGTGGGACCACCAGCCGGGCACCACCAGGGCGAGCGAGCAGCCCACGGCGAGCCAGACCGCCTTGACGGGCGTCCGGGTGCGCTGCGAGACGGAGTGCCACCAGCGGGAGCCGGGCATCGCGCCGTCGCGCGAGAAGGCGAAGATCTGCCGGGTGTTGCTGGTGAGGTTGGCCAGGCCGCAGAAGAGCATGGCGCCGATGACGATCAGCAGCATGACCTTGGCCGTGCCGATGCCGAGCCCGTCGATGAGGATCTGGACGGGAGGCGCGTCCGAGCCGGCCACCTCGGTGTAGTCGCTCATGCTGTAGACCAGCGCGAGCATCAGGATCAGGCCGGTGATCGCCGAATAGCCGATGGCGCGGGTGATGCCCTTGGGGGCGTTGACGGTCGCCTGGACGGTTTCCTCCGACATGTGGAAGCTGCCGTCGAAGCCGGTGAAGGTCCAGCTCGTGACCAGCAGGCCCAGCATGCCGCCGTAAAGCCCGTTGGTGAAGCCGGTGTTGTTCTCGAAATGCGTGACGAAGGACGCCGACTGGTGGTGATCGGGAATCACGATGAGTGCGCCCACGATCACCACGAGTCCGATCAGCAGCCACCACACGGAAATGCGGTTCAGCACCGCGACGAGCTGGACGGTGTAGGTGTTGGCGAGACCCTGGAGCACGATGATCAGCGCGGTGATCAGCACCGTCTGGTGGGCGGTGGGCTCGTACGAGGACCACTGCAGGGCGATGAACGCCTGGATGAAGGTGGCGGCCGCGTACCCCGTCGCGGCGGTGCCGCCGATCTGCCCGACGAAGTTCAGCCAGCCGGTGAACCAGGACCAGGCACCCTTGTGCCGTTTGGCGAGTTTACCGGCGGAGAAGTACAGCGCGCCGCTGGTCGGATAGGCGGAGGCGACCTCCGCCATGGCGGCGCCGATGAAGAGAACCATCACGGATACGCCGATCCAGCCGAACACGAGAATACGGGGGCCGCCCGCACCCAGGCCGAATCCGAAGGACGAGAAAATACCCGAGAGGACATTGATGATGGTGAAGGAGATCGCGAAATTGTCGAACGCTTTGAAACGGCGCGTGAGTTTGCGCGGATAACCCATCGCGTGCAGGGTCGCGTCGTCGTCGAGCACGACCGGTTCCACGGCCGCCGGAGCCTCGGCCCCTGGCGGCGATATCCGTTCCGACACTGATCTGCCTTTCTGTTGGGGGGTGGACGCGTGAGGTGCGGTCTCAGGCGGGTCCGGGCACGGGCAGTCCGCAGGCGCGCCGGGCGCGGGAGAGCTGTTCGGCGGGGTCACCGAAGGCGCTCCACGGCATGCGCGAGGCGTAGGGGCCCATCGCCGCGAAGACCGCCCGTGCCTCGAACTCGCTCTGGCCCATGACCAGCGCGTGCGCGAGGTAGGCCAGGTCGAGCACCGGGGTGAAGCGGGAACGGGCCACCGTGGGGAGCCAGTTGTGGTAGGCGGCCAGCGCGGTGGAGCGCCACTGCGGCTGCTCCCAGACCCGGTCGGCGAGCAGCTGCGTCGGGTTGTAGCTCTCCACCAGCGCGACCAGCGGCAGCAGCCGGAGGGCTGAGTGGGCGGGGGCGCGCTGGCTGAGGAAGGCGGCCACGTCCCAGGCGGCGTTGACCGTGCCGCCGTGCCGGGTGAAGAAGAACGAGAGGAAGCGGTGGTGGGCCTCGCGGTGCCAGGGATCCAGGGACAGGATGTGGGCGAACAGCCGCCAGGGACCGGGCGGCGCGGTGAGCAGGCCCTGCGGCGCGGGTTCGCGCAAGTGGTGCAGCCGGGCCATGGTCAGCTTGGCGACCCAGGGAGTGGGATCGTCCGGGGCGAGGGCGGAGGCGCGTTCACAGGCGGCCAGCGCTATCCGCTCCAGCGCCTCGGCGCGTCCGTCGCGCGTGTCGGCGGCCCGCATCGCCCGCTGCACGGCCACTCGCGCCCACATCAGCGCGGCCTCGGGCGACGGTTCCTCGGCGAGCCAGCGCTCCACCAGGTCGGTGCCGGCCGCCTCCGAGGCCAGCACCAGCGAACGGTGGGCGCGCAGGGCGAAGTCGGACCGGGTCTCGGCGAGGGCCTCACAGGCGTAACGGTGGCGCCCCGCCCGTACGTCGACGCACACGCTCGCCAGGACGCGGTCGTCGGCCGCCGGGTGCCAGACGTACTGCCCCTCGAATAACTCCGCGGCCATGCTCCCCTGTCCGTCCCGATACGACGCGTCGCAGTTGTGCAGGACGCACCTTACTCACCACGCGACACACCTGGAACGCCGAATT
Organism: Streptomyces sp. NPDC001781; assembly: GCF_053596035.1. NCBI lineage: Bacteria > Bacillati > Actinomycetota > Actinomycetes > Kitasatosporales > Streptomycetaceae > Streptomyces > Streptomyces sp. NPDC001781. The sequence continues at coordinate 11,188 of NZ_JBSFFI010000041.1, forward strand.
TCACATATCGGTCGGCGGATTCCGGGGGGAAATCTGCACCGATTGACCGCAGGTCGGCGAACGCCTCGGGAAGCAGCGTTTTCCGGCCCGCCCGGCACGTCTCCCGCCCCCCGCTAAGGGCTGTCTTCCAAGGGCTGTCCCGTAATCCCCGGCGGGCGCGCTACGACGGCCACGGCACCTCGCCGCGTTGCCGGATCGTCCGCATACGCCCAGTGTGCTGACGGCCCTCCGCCTTGCGACGCACCGCATCCGACGCCGCGCCCTGATCCACCGGGGATTACGGGGACAGCCCCTAGACTGCTTCCGGCAGTACTCCCCCCGCACCGCACCGCACCTCAGGAATCGCCATTCACGACCTCGCCCGCCGGCTGAGCGCCCTCCCCCCGTCCCTGGGGCCGGTCCGGCTGATCGGTGTCGACGGGCACGCGGGCTCCGGGAAGTCCACTTTCGCCGGACACCTGGCCGCCGCGCTCGGCGGGGCGCCGGTGCTGCACCTGGACGACATCGCCACGCACGACGAGCTGTTCTCCTGGACCGCCCGCCTGACCGCCCAGGTGATCGAGCCGCTGGGCCGGGGACGAAGTGCGCGGTACGCCCCCTACGACTGGACCCGGCGCGCCTTCGGCCCACCCCGCGTCCTGCCGCCCGCTCCCGTCGTCCTCGTCGAGGGCGTCGGCGCCGGGCGCCGGGCGCTGCGCCCGCACCTGGCGGCCCTGCTGTGGATGGAGCTGGACGCGCGGGAGTCCTGGGCGCGCGGCCGCCGCCGGGACGGCGAGGCCCAGCGGGAGTTCTGGGACGGCTGGACCCAGGCGGAGCGGGCACACTTCGCCGGCGACCCCTCACGCCCCCACGCGGACCTGGTGGTGCGCGCGACACCTAGGGGGTACGAGGTGGCGGCAGGGCCCGCGAGCCCCCTCCGGGCGGAATCACCCGCCCCGCACCCTCACTCGGAGTGACGAGCGGGCCGCTGTGTGCTGAACTTGTGAAGACGGTCGGCCCGGAAGTTCGTTCAGGGCTCCAACCAGGCTTGACCTGCCGCCCTTACAGGTCTTACGTTCTCCACACACGGCCCCTGGCGGGCCGTCCCGAGGACACGAAGCCCCCGATTGTTCCCCCGTGATCGGGGGCTTCGTTCTGCCTCCAGCCGGATTCCGGGGCGCCGAATGCGCCGATTTGATCACGCTCGGTGACCGCGCCCCGTGCGCCCCGCATGCTCCCACCTCGCCAAACGCCCCCTGCGGCACCCTTCGGCAGCCGGTGCCCCCGCGGGTACGATGCCCTCGGTGCGGCCTTCGAGCAGCAGCCTCGCGCACCGGCAACTCCGGTCCGCGGTGCAGTGGTTCGACCGCGGCGACCGCCGAGCGCCTGCCCGGCGGGCAACCAACGGGGGGCACGGTTCGTGGGGGACGTGATGGACTTCGGCACGCAGGGTCCCGAGGCCCCGGCCGATCTCGCCTGGGTGCGGGGCGTGGACGCCTACACGATGGGCGCCTACCCGCAGGCCGAGGAGGAGTTCCGCGCCGCGTCGCGGATGGACCCGGGGATGGCCGACGCCTGGCTCGGGCTGCACGCGCTCAGGGTCGACACGACCACGGCGCTGCTTCGGATGTTCAAGCACCGCGACCGCTTCGGCGAGCAGCGCGCCCGGCACCGACGCTCCCTCAACTCCTGGTACTGGCTCGGCTGGTGGGTGCAGCCGGTGCTGGAGAGCCCCCGCGATCTGCTGCTTGCGCACGCCTCGCACTGGCTGGACGGCCGCCATGTGCCGGAGCTGGACCGGGCGCTTGCCGGGCTGCCGCCCGTGGACACCGATCCGCAGGTGCGGTTCCTGCACGCCTGCCGCGCCTATCTGGTCAAGGACTGGGACCAGTTGGTCCGGCACACCGACCCGCTGCTGGACGATCCGCTGCTCGGCATAGAGGCGGGCCTGTTCGGCGGCATGGCCCGCGTCCGGCTGGAGACGTACGGGCAGGCCGAGCCGCTGCTCGCGGCCGCGCTGATGCGCTGCCGCAGCGAGCAGCCGCAGCGCAAGGAGCTGCGCTACTGGCTGGCGCGCGCCCACGAGGGCACCGGCCGCAGCGCCGCCGCTCTCCCGCTGTACCGGGCGGTGCACCGGGTCGACCCGGCGTTCATGGACACCTCCGCCCGGCTCGCCGCCATCGCCGAGGGCGACGGGTACGACGACCCCGCCGACTTCGCGGCGGTCACCCTGTCCGGCGCCGGCCAGGACACCATGGACGGCCCCGACACCCTCGACCCGCTGTTCGGCGCGGAGGGCCGGGACCTCAGGTTCGCCGAGCCCGACCCGGTGGCCGGCCCGCTGCCCTCGGCCGGGGACCGCGCGGTCCGTCTCAGGAGCGGGCTCTCCCCCTCCAACCTGCCGGCCGGGCCGACCGATCCGGGCCTGCTGGAGGAGGCGCTGGCCGAGCTGGAGCGCATGGTGGGTCTGGAACCCGTCAAGCGCCAGGTGAAGGCGCTCTCGGCGCAGCTGAACATGGCCCGGCTGCGCGCCGGGCAGGGGCTCCCGGTCCAGCCGCCGAAACGGCACTTCGTCTTCTCCGGCCCCTCCGGCACCGGCAAGACCACGGTGGCCCGCATCCTCGGCCGGGTCTTCTACGCACTCGGCCTGCTCGGCGGCGACCACCTGGTGGAGGCCCAGCGGGCCGACCTGGTCGGCGAGTACCTCGGCCAGACCGCGGTGAAGGCCAACGAACTGATCGACTCGGCCATCGGCGGGGTCCTCTTCGTGGACGAGGCGTACGCGCTGTCCAACTCCGGCTACGGCAAGGGCGACGCCTACGGCGACGAGGCGCTCCAGGTGCTGCTGAAGCGGGCCGAGGACAACCGGGACCATCTGGTGGTGATCCTCGCCGGGTATCCCGAGGGCATGGACCGGCTGCTGGCGGCCAACCCGGGTCTGTCGTCCCGCTTCACCACCCGCGTGGACTTCCCCTCCTACCGCCCGCTGGAACTGACCGAGATCGGGCGGGTGCTCGCGGCCGAGAACGGGGACGCGTGGGACGAGGAGGCGGTGGAGGAGCTGCGCTCCATCGCCGGGCACGTGGTCGACCAGGGCTGGATCGACGAACTGGGCAACGGCCGCTTCCTGCGCACGCTGTACGAGAAGAGCTGCGCGTACCGGGATCTGCGGCTGTCCACCTGTCCGGGCCTCCTCTCCCGCGAGGACCTGGCCACCCTGCGCCTGCCGGATCTGATGCAGGCGTACGGCGAGGTGCTGTCGGGGCGGGCGCCGCAGGACCCGTCGGCGATGTGACGGGCCCCGCGGCCCGGCCGGTCTGAGCCGGCCCGGCGGCCTCTCGTCCGAACCACGCCGGGCTCGCGCGGTCCGGCACGGCACCTCGCCGCGTTGTCGCATCGCCCGAGTACATCCAGTACGCGGGCGATGCTCCGCCTTGCGACGCACCGCACCGGACGCCGCGAGCTTTCCGGCAGACCTTTCCGGTCACAGCACTAGGTGGCCAGGGCCTGCTCCGGGTCCTCGCTCTTGCGCGGCCGGGCCGGGGTCGGGCGCAACGGCGCCGGTTCCGTCCTCGGCGCGGCCTGCGGGGTCTCCGGGTGGGCCGGGTCGTGGACCTCGCCCACCAGCAGCTCCAGCGCGTCCTCCAGCGCGACCAGGCCCAGCACCCGGCCGGAGGCGTCCGCCACCTGGGCCAGGTGCGTGGCGGCCCGGCGCATGACGGTCAGCGCGTCGTCCAGCGGGAGCTCGGCCCGCATCGTGGCCATCGGACGCCACACGTGCTGCGGCACGGCGCGGTCGGAGTCCTCGAGGTCGAGGACGTCCTTCACGTGCACGTACCCCATGAAGGCGCCCGCGCCGGCGGCCACCGGGAAGCGGGAGTAGCCGGTGCGCGCGGTCAGCTCGACGATCTCCCCCGGGGTCACCGAGGGCGGCACGGTCACGAGGGTCTCCCGTCTGAGGAGGACATCGGTGACCGGGCGGGAGCCCAGTTCCAGCGCGTCCTCCAGCCTCTCCTGCGCCTCCGGGTCGAGCAGCCCGGCCTGGCTCGAGTCCTCCAGCAGGCGGTTGAGCTGTTCGCTGGTGACGACGGCCTCGACCTCGTCCTTGGGCTCGACGCGGAACAGCCGCAGGATGCCCTGCGCGCAGGCGCCGAGCGCCACCGTGACGGGCTTGCAGATCCGGGCGAAGTACACCAGGCCGGGGCCGAGCCACAGCGCGGCCTTCTCGGGTGCGGCCATGGCCAGGTTCTTCGGCACCATCTCCCCGATGACCAGGTGGAAGAAGACCACCGCGGCCAGCGCGATCACGTAGCCCAGCGGGTGGATCATGCCCTCGGGCAGATGGACGGCCTCGAACAGCGGCTCCAGCAGATGGGCAACGGTCGGCTCGGCCACCGCGCCCAGGGTCAGCGAGCAGACGGTGATGCCGAACTGGGCGGCCGCCATCATCTGCGGCAGCCGTTCCAGACCGTGCAGCACCTGGCGGGCGCGCGCGGTGCCGAGCGGCTCGATCTGGCTGCGCCGGACGGAGACGAGCGCGAACTCGGCGCCGACGAAGAATCCGTTGGCGAGCACGAGCAGCGCGGCGAAGAGAAGTTGGACGACGCTCATCGGGCGGCCTCCGTCTGCTGGGCGGCGGGCGCCGTCCGGACCAGGCGGACCCGCTCGGCGCGGTAGTGGCGGACCTGGCGCACGGACAGCCGCCAGCCGGGCAGCTCGGCCCGGTCACCTGGGGCAGGGATACGGCCGAGCAGGTCGGCCACGAGCCCGGCGACGGTCTCGTACGGGCCCTCGGGGGCGTCCAGGCCGATGCGGGTGAGGACGTCGACGCGGCAGCCGCCGTCCACGTCCCACGCGGGACGGCCGTCCTCGGGCGGAGCGGGGGCGACTTCCGGCACCACCTGGCGGTCGTGCTCGTCGCGGACCTCGCCGACCAGTTCCTCGACGATGTCCTCCAGCGTGACCACGCCCGCGGTGCCGCCGTACTCGTCGACGACGACCGCGATGGGCTGCTCGCTGCGCAGCCGGGTCAGCAGGGGGCGCACCGGCAGGGTCTCGGGCACCAGCAGGGCCTTGCCCGCGATCCGGGCGACCGGGGTGCGCAGGCGCTCGGCCGCCGGGACCGCGAGGGCGTCCTTGAGGTGGACCATGCCGACGACCTCGTCGATCCGCTCCCGGTAGACGGGGAAGCGGGACAGGCCGGTGGCACGGGTGAGGTTGACGACGTCCTCGGCGGTGGCCGAGTCCTGGAGCGCGCTGACCTTCACCCGCGGGGTCATGACGTGCTGGGCGGTCAGGTCGCCGAGGGACAGGGTGCGGACGAACAGATCGGCCGTGTCCTGTTCCATGGCGCCGGCCCGTGCTGAGTGCCGGGCCAGGGAGACCAGTTCGCCGGGGGTGCGGGCGGAGGCGAGTTCGTCGGCGGGTTCGACGCCGAGGGCGCGCACCAGCCGGTTGGCGACCGTGTTGAGCGCGGAGATCACCGGCCGGAACAGCCGCGAGAACAGGTGCTGGGGGCCCGCGACGAACCGCGCGACCTGGAGCGGCTTGGAGACCGCCCAGTTCTTGGGGACCAGCTCACCGACGACCATCTGGATCGCGGAGGCCAGCAGCATGCCGACCACGACCGCGACGCCGGAGGCCGCGCCCTCGGGAACGCCGAGCGCGCCGAGGGGGCCTCCGAGCAGGTCCGCGAGGGCCGGTTCGGCGAGCATGCCGACGACGAGCGAGGTGATGGTGATGCCGAGCTGGGTGCCGGAGAGCTGGAAGGAGAGTTCCTTCAGCGACTCCACGACCGTACGGGCGCGCTTGTCGCCCTCGGCCGCGGCCTGCTCGGCGTCCTGGCGCTCGACGGTGACGAGGCCGAACTCCGCGGCCACGAAGAACCCGTTGGCCAGGATCAGCAGGAAGGCCGCTCCGAGGAGCAGCAGGGAGATGCTCATGATGCCGCCGCCTCCGCGTGCCCGCGGGCCGGATGGTCCGCGGTATGTCGGCAGGGGGCGGCGCAGGTACTACAGGACGATCCGTCCATCGCCGGAGAGGGTCACTCCTCGGATAGCAGGGAAAACCTCCGCGCGCCGGGCGTGGCACGACGGAGGCGGAGGCGCGTGGAAAGGCCTCCGCCAACAGATTAGTCAAGACCGGGGCAGGTGCGGCAAGGGTGACCGCCCCCGAGTGGCCCCCGGTCCGGTACCCCGAGGGGCCCCGGAGGCCGCGCTCGGCCCGCCGGGACCTCAGCTTCGGGGGAACTCGGGATCAAGCGGCGCCTGCTGCTCCACCAGAGTGCGCAGGCTCCGCGCGTCGGCGATGGCGCGCTGCTTGGCGACGCCCGGCTGGATGCCGAGCGCGGCCAGGCTGGTGCCGTCGCTGAGGTCGAGGAACACCCACGGGTCGCCCGGACGCAGGTTGACACGGACGATCTCGGCCCAGGCCAGCTTGCGGCTGCCCGCGATGTTGACGACCGTGACACCGGACTCGTCGGCGACGACCTTCACCCGCGCCAGCCGGGCCAGCACCCAGGCCATCAGGGCGCCGGTGACGATGAAGCTGAGGCGCTCCCCCGGTCCCATGTCCAGCAGGAGGGCGACGGCGGCGACGACCACGAAGATCGCCAATCCGGCGGTGAGCAGGATCACCCGCGTGCGTTCGGGCCGGAAGGTGACGGGGAGGGCGGGCGGGGCGGGGGGCGGGGAGAGCTCGGACATCTGACTCGCGGTTCCTCAGAGACGGCAGGCGTGGATGGCCGTGGTCAGGATGGCACGGGCCCCGATGGCGTAGAGGTCGTCCATGATCCGCTGGGCGTCCTTGGTGGGGACCATCGCGCGCACGGCGACCCAGCCCTCGTTGTGCAGGGGCGAGACGGTCGGGGACTCCAGGCCCGGCGTGAGCGCCACGGCATTCTCGAGCTGCTCCACACGGCAGTCGTAGTCCATCATCACGTAGGTCCGCGCGACCAGGACGCCCTGGAGGCGGCGGAGGAACTGCTGGACCTTGGGCTCGTCGGTGCCGGCGCCGGTGCGGCGGATGACGACAGCCTCGGACTTCATGATGGGCTCGCCGAAGACCTCGAGGCCGGCGTTGCGCAGCGAGGTGCCGGTCTCCACCACGTCCGCGATGATCTCGGCCACACCCAGCTCGATGGCGGTCTCCACGGCGCCGTCGAGGTGGACCACGGGGGCGTCGATGGCGTTGTCCGCGAGGTGGCGGGCGACGATGCCCTCGTAGGAGGTGGCGACCGTGCGGCCCTTGAGGTCGGCCGTGCCGGCGAAGGTGCCGGGGCGGGCGGCGAAGTGGAAGGTGGAGCGGGCGAAGCCGAGCGGGAGGATCTCCTCGGCTCCGGCGCCGGAGTCGATCAGCAGGTCCCGGCCGGTGATGCCGATGTCGAGCTGGCCGGAGGAGACGTAGATCGCGATGTCCCGGGGGCGGAGGTAGAAGAACTCGACCTCGTTCACCGGGTCCACGGTGCGCAGTTCCTTGGACTCCCGCCGCTGCCGGTAGCCGGCCTCATGCAGCATGTCCCCCGCAGGTCCGGACAGGGAACCCTTGTTGGGGACGGCGATGCGCAGCATGAGGTCGGCTTCCTTCGTGTGACGGGGCGGTGCGGTGGGTTCGGCGTACGGGGGGACGGATCACAGGTGGGCGTAGACGTCGTCCAGCGAGATGCCGCGGGCGACCATCATCACCTGCACGTGGTACAGCAACTGCGAGATCTCCTCGGCGGCGGCTTCCTTGCCCTCGTACTCGGCGGCCATCCAGACCTCGGCGGCCTCCTCGACGACCTTCTTGCCGATGGCATGGACGCCCTTGCCCACCAGTTCGGCGGTGCGGGAGGTGGCGGGGTCGCCGTTGGCTGCCTTGTGCTGGAGCTCGGTGAAGAGCTCCTCGAACGTCTTATTGGACATGGTGGTCCTCAGCCTACGCGGTCCGGACGGGGTCTCAGTGCCAGGGTTCGGACACCGAACGGAGTGTGGCGGCCGTGGCCACGGCCGCGGTGACCGCCTCGTGGCCCTTGTCCTCGCTGGAGCCCTCGAGACCGGCGCGGTCCAGGGCCTGCTCCTCGGTGTCGCAGGTGAGGACGCCGAAGCCGACGGGGACGCCGGTCTGCACCGACACCTGGGTGAGGCCCTGGGTGACGCCCTGGCACACGTAGTCGAAGTGGGGGGTGCCGCCCCGGATGACGACACCGAGGGCGACGACGGCGTGGTAGCCGCGGTCGGCCAGGACCCTGGCGGCGACGGGGAGTTCGAAGCTTCCGGGGACCCTGATCAGGGTCGGCTCGTCGATCCCCAGGTCGTGCAGGGCGCGCAGGGCGCCGTTCACCAGGCCGTCCATCACCTTGTCGTGCCACTGCGCCGCGATGACGGCGACCCTGAGGTCGCTGACGTTGCGTACGGACAGTTCCGGTGCACCCTTGCCGCTCACGTTGCTCCTTAGCGCTGTTCGTTCGGTTCGTTCACTGGTTGCCGCAGGTGGACACCGCGGGGGTGTCCAGCCAGGGCAGGTCATGGCCCATCCGGTCGCGTTTGGTGCGCAGGTACCGGACGTTGTGCTCGTCGGCGTGGACCGGCATCGGCTCGCGGCCGGTGACCTTGATGCCGTGCCGGGTGAGCGCGTCGGTCTTGTCCGGGTTGTTGGTCATCAGCCGGACGTCGCGCACGCCGAGGTCGGCGAGGATCTGGGCGCCGGCCGCGTAGTCGCGGGCGTCGGCGGGCAGCCCGAGTTCCAGGTTGGCGTCCAGGGTGTCCCGGCCGCGCTCCTGGAGTTCGTAGGCGCGCAGCTTGGACAGCAGGCCGATGCCGCGGCCCTCGTGGCCGCGCAGGTAGACGACGACTCCCCGGCCCTCGGCGTGGACGCGGGCGAGGGCGGCGTCGAGCTGGGGGCCGCAGTCGCAGCGCAGGGAGGCGAAGACGTCGCCGGTGAGGCATTCGGAGTGGACGCGGGCGAGCACGCCGGTGCCGTCGCCGATGTCGCCGTGCACGAGGGCGACGTGCTCGACGCCGTCGGGGGCCCGGTAGCCGTAGGCGGTGAAGGTGCCGTGCCGGGTGGGCAGGCTGGTCTCGGCCTCGCGGCGGACGCCGGGCGCGAGGCCGAGGGGCGCTGTCGCGGTCTGCTCGGCCCCGGCCGCGCGGGCGCGGAGGTGAGCGACGAGGTCGGCGATGGAGATGATCGTCAGGCCGTGCTCGCGGGCGAACGGGATCAGCTCGGGCAGCCGCAGCATGCGGCCGTCCTCGCCGGCGATCTCCACGATGGCTCCGGCGGGGCGCAGTCCGGCGAGCCGGGCGAGGTCGACGGCGGCCTCGGTGTGGCCGTCGCGGACCAGGACGCCGCCCTCGCGGGCGCGCAGGGGGAAGATGTGGCCGGGGCGCACCAGGTCGGCGGGCTGGGCCGTACCGCCGGCCAGCAGCCTGAGGGTGGTGGCGCGGTCGGTGGCGGAGATGCCGGTGGTCACGCCGTGCGCGGGCGAGGCGTCCACGGAGACGGTGAAGGCGGTCTTCATCGACTCGGTGTTGTCCTCGACCATCTGCGGCAGCTTCAGCCGGTCGAGTTCGGCGCCCTCCATGGGCGCGCAGATCAGTCCCCGGCACTCGCTCATCATGAAGGCGACGATCTCGGGGGTGATCTTCTCGGCGGCGATGACGAGGTCGCCCTCGTTCTCCCGGTCCTCGTCGTCCACGACCACCACGGGCCGGCCCGCGGCGATGTCGGCGACGGCCTGCTCGACGGGATCGAGGCGGAGGTCTTCGATGCTGTCACGGGGGTGCAGCGGGGGTGCTGAGGTCATGCGGGCGTTCCTTCCAGGACGGGCCGCGCGGTCCCGCGGGAGCGCAGCCACCAGTCGCGCATGCCCCACAGGACGAGCGCACCGTAGATCACGTAGACGAAGCCGGAGAAGGCGTAGCCGCCCGCGAAGTTGAGCGGGACGCCGACGACGTCGACGAGCAGCCAGGCGATCCAGAACTCGACCATGCCCTTGGCCTGGGCGTACATCGCGACGAGGGTGCCGACGAAGATGTAGGCGTCCGGCCAGGGGTCCCAGGACAGGGACGGGTACGCGGTGAAGACCAGCGCGACGGCGACGGTGCCGGCGGCGGCCGCGGCGGCCATGGCGGCGCGTTCGCGCCAGGTGGCGAAGCGGGGGGCGATGTGGCCGTCCGCGGCCCTGCCGCGGCTGCGGCTCCACTGCCAGAAGCCGTAGAGGGCGACGGCCATGACGACGACCTGCTTGCCCGCGCTGCCGGCGAGGTGGCCGTAGAAGGCGGCGAAGAGGACCAGGCCGGAGACGAACTGGACCGGCCAGGTCACGAGGGAGCGGCGCCAGCCGAGCGCGAGGGCGGCCAGGCCGAAGAGGTTGCCGATCATGTCCGACCAGAGGATGTGCTGGCCGAACAGGGTGAACGCCTCGGTGTTGAGCGAGTTCACGCGCCTGCCTCCTGTCCGGCGGCGAGCAGCCGCTCGACGTACTTGGCGATGACGTCGACCTCGAGGTTGACCGGGTCGCCGGGCTGCTTGTGGCCGAGCGTGGTCAGGGCGAGCGTGGTCGGGATGAGGCTGACGGTGAAGAAGTCGGGGCCCGCCTCGACCACGGTGAGGCTGATGCCGTCGACCGTGATGGAGCCCTTCTCCACCACGTAGCGCGACAGGGCAAGCGGCAGCGAGATCTTCACGATCTCCCAGTGCTCGGACGGGGTACGGGCGAGAACCTCGCCGGAGCCGTCGACATGGCCCTGCACGATGTGGCCGCCGAGGCGGGCGCCGACGGCGGTGGGCCGTTCGAGATTGACGCGGGAGCCGACGGCGAGGGCGCCCAGGCTGGAGCGCTTGAGGGTCTCGGCCATCACGTCGGCGGTGAACTCGTCACCCTCGTGGTCGACCACGGTGAGACAGACGCCGTTGACGGCGATGGAGTCGCCGTGCCGCGCGCCTTCGGTGACGACGGGGCCTCGGAGCCGGAAACGGGAGGCGTCGCCGAGGTTCTCGACGGCGGTGACCTCGCCCAGCTCTTCCACGATTCCGGTGAACACGTCCCCGGTCCTCCTGCCTCTTCGGGCACGGACTCCGGGGGCCGGTCGATGACGACGGCATGGACGAGGGGAATGCACCGGATCACGACGCCGAGAGGGACCCGTCCCGAGGGACGAGACCTGGATACGACGGCGCGCATGGTGATGCCCGCCCGCCGCGCACTGCCTCCCATCCGGACTTTAACCGTCGGTCCAGGAATTTCACCTGGTCAACCGGCCGCTGGAGGCGACCGGGTCGCGGACTGTAACCGCCGGTTCGGACTTTCACCGACCCCGGAGTGCGCTGCTTCTGGTACACCGCAAGTCTGCCACGCCCACCCGCCGGTCATACAAGGGGTCGGTGTGGGCTGTCTCACAGGGCGGCCGTCCGGGTGGTGCCCGACACAACACTCCTACCCCTGATGGGAGTTGCGATTGGTCCGGACCTATTGACGAGGTGGTCTAGTCCTTTTATGGTGCGACCGGACCCGGCGGCGGTGACGACGGCCCTTGCCCTCCGCCGGGTCACCCCAGCGGCATGTCACATCCGCCGGGCCGGAGCCGTCCTGGTTCGTGGGGGCGTGCCGGACGGGCCGCCCCACACCTTCGGGAAGGCGAGCGGCATGACCACGATCCTGGTGACGGGCGGCACCGGCACACTCGGCCGGCCGGTGACGGAGAGGCTCCGGGCGGACGGCCGCGAGGTGCGGGTGCTCAGCCGGCACAGCGAGCCGTACGCGGCCGATCTCCGCCGGGGCGGCCCCGCGCTGGACGCGGCGCTGACCGGCGTGGACATCGTGGTGCACTGCGCCAGCTCCCCCGACGGCGGCGACGAGAGGGCGGCGGCCCAACTGATCGCGGCCGCGCGGCGGGCCGGGGTGGCGCACCTGGTGTACATCTCCATCGTCGGCGTGGACCGGGTGCCGCTGCCCTACTACCGCGCCAAGCTCGCGGTGGAGCGGCGGATCGAGGAGTCCGGGCTCGGCTGGACCGTGCTGCGCGCGACCCAGTTCCACGACCTGATCGCCGCCTTCCTGGGCAGACTCACCGCACCCCCGGTGGCCCTCCTCCCCGCCGCCCTGTCCGACCAGCCGGTGGAGGTCTCCGAAGTCGCCGACCGCCTGGCCGGGCTGGCCCTGTCCGCCCCCGCGGGCCGCGTCCCCGACATGGGCGGTCCCGAGATCCGCTCCGTCCCCTCCCTGGCCCGCGCCCACCTGGACGCCACGGGCAGACACCGCCGCCTGCTGGAGGTCCCGCTGTTCGGCCGGACGTACGGCGCCTTCCGCGCGGGCGGCCACCTGGCTCCGGAACAGGCGGTGGGCAAGGGGACGTTCGAGGAGTACCTGGCGCGCCGGTTCGGCTGAGCGGAGGCCGGGACCGCCGCGTACCGGGAGCGGGAGGGGTCGGGCGTGCCGGCGGGCCGAGGACCGCCGCGTCGTCCCGCATCACGACGCGGCCGGGGATCCCCCTGCTCACAGAGCACGACGGACGACGCGCGGGGCGTCGGGGGCCGGGCGGGACGCCGCGGGCACGCTCTACGGCGCGAACAGCTCGTCCTGGGCCCGGTCGCGGGCCGTCAGCAGGGCGCCGCGCAGGACCGCCGCGCCGCCGAGGGTGCCGGGGCGGACCTCGGCGGGCAGGGGGGACAGCCGCTTCAGGCGGGCGTCGACGCGCCGGGCGAGAGCCTCACCGCCCGCCTGGCCGACCTCGCCGCCGAGGACCACGCAGCCGGGATCGAGGATGGCGGTCACGGCGGCGGTGCCGATGGCGACGCGGTCGGCGAGGGTGTCGAGGAAGCGGATGGCGGGCGCGTCCTGGGCGGTCACCGCACGGGCGACCAGCCGTGCGGCTCCCGGTCCGTCCAGCGGGCCTTCGGCCAGAAGGCCCTGCTCGCGGGCGAGGGCCCCGATCGCGGCGGCGCCCGCCAGGGCGTGGAAGCCGCCGTCGCAGTCGGTCGCCGAAGGCAGCGAACCGGTGCCGGGGACGGGCAGGAAGCCGATCTCCCCGGTACCGCCGGAGGCGCCCCGGCGGAGGCGGCCGTCGAGGACGACTGCGGCGCCGACCCCGTGTCCCAGCCACAGCAGCACGAACGTGTCCCGGTCGCGCGCGGCACCCTCGCGCTGCTCGGCGACGGCCGCGAGGTTGGTCTCGTTCTCGACGGTGACCCGCGCCCCGGGCAGCCGCCGCTGGAGGGCCGCGACCAGACTGCGGTGCCAGCCGGGCAGTCCGCTGGAGTCGCGCAGGTCACCGGTGGCGGGGTCGACCAGGCCGGGCGCGCCGATCCCGACGGTGTGCAACCCCGTCCAGGCGCCCGGCCCCGCCTTCCGCGCCGCCTCCTCGACGGCCGCGACCGCCTGCTCGACGGCGGGGCCGGTACCGCCCCCGGCGTCGATGGGCGCCGCCACCTCCGCCAGCACCCGCCCGACCAGGTCGGAGACGAGCACCAGGACTCCCCCGGTGCGGACGTCCAGGGCGGCGAGGTGGGCACGGTCGGCGGCGATGCCGTAGAGCCGGGCGTTGGGGCCCCGGCGCTGCTCCCCCGACTCCCCGACCACCCTGATCAGACCGGAGACGGTGAGGCGCTCGACGAGGTCGCTCACGGTCGGCCGGGACAGTCCGGTGAGCTGCTTGAGCTGTCCCGCCGTCAGCGGGCCCTCCTGCTGCAGCAGCCGCAGGGCGAGCCGGTCGTTGATGGCCCGTGCGGTGCTCGGTGATGCGGGCATGACGGGCATCCTCCCAGACGCGGACCTCCGAACGCGCTCTGCCTATCAGGCAGGGTCCCTGATAGTTTGCGCGGGTGCCGGAGGGCGGCACAGCGGGCGATCCCCCCGGGAGGGACGTGAAGATGGGTGACGTGAGCCGGCCGGCCGGGGAGGTCAGGCGCGCCCGGTACGCCGTGGCCGCCGTGTTCGCCGTGCACGGAGCGGTGACGGGTTCCTTCGCCACCCGCGTGCCCTGGATCCAGGAGCACGCCGGGCTGAGCGCGGGCCGGCTCGGGTTCGCGCTCGCCTTCACGGCGCTCGGTGCGTCCGTGGCGATGCCGCTGGCGGGCCGGATCGGCCACCGCTTCGGCAGCCGTACGGCCCTGCGCGGGCTGCTCGCGCTGTGGACGCTCTCCCTGGTGCTGCCCTCGCTGGCGCCGAACCTGCTCACGCTGTGCCTGGGGATGTTCGCCTACGGCGCCGCCTCCGGCATGGCGGACGTGGTGATGAACGCGCTCGGGGTGGAGATCGAGCGGCTGCTCGGCAAGTCGATCATGTCGGGGCTGCACGGCATGTGGAGCACGGGCGCGCTGGTCGGCTCTGCGGCGGGCACGCTGGCCGCGCATCTCGGCTCGGACGCCCGGCTGCACCATCTGCTGGCCGCCGCGGTGCTCACGCTGCTGGGCCAGATGGCCTGCGTCTGGGTGCTGGACGTGCAGCCCGCCGAGGACGAGGAGCCGCCGCCGAGGTTCGCGCTGCCGCCCCGCTCGGCCCTGCTGATCGGCGCGATCGGCTTCTGCGCGGTGTTCGCGGAAGGGGCGAGCCTGGACTGGTCGGCGGTGTTCCTGCGGGACCGGCTGGACGGCTCGCCGGGCCTGGCCGCGGCGACCACCACCGGGTTCATGCTGACCATGGCCGTCGCCCGGATCGCCGGGGACGCGGTGGTGAACCGCTTCGGCGCGGTGCGCACGGTCCGGGCGGGCGGCCTGCTCGCCGGGGTGGGCGGGCTGCTCGTGGTCCTCGCGGACCGGCCCCCTCTGGCGATGACCGGCTTCGCGCTGATGGGCCTCGGCATCGCGGTGGTCGTCCCGCTCTGCTTCGCGGCGGCCGGGCACTCGGGGCCCAACCCGAGCCAGGCCATCGCGGGCGTGGCCACCATCACCTACACCTCGGGGCTGATCGCGCCGAGTCTGATCGGCGGGGTGGCGCAGGCGACCAGTCTGACCGTGTCGTTCGTCGTGGTGACCGTGCTGGCCTGTGCGCTGGCCGGGTTCGCGGGGGTGCTGCGCACCGCCGAGCGCGGTGGCGGCGAGGTCAGCCGGCAGGCCGCAGCAGTTCCCGGCCCGCCTGCCTGAACCCCTCGCTCCAGGGCGCGGGCCGCAGTGTGCCCGCGTCCAGCCGGACCAGGACCCGGGTGCCGCGCGCGTAGGTGGTGGCGCCGTCGGCAGAGCAGAGCCGGAAGCCGTAGGTGAGGCCGGTGGTGCCGAGCCGCTCCAGCCAGAGGTGGACGGCGTAGGTGCCGGGGCGGGTGACGGGCGCCTCATAGCCGATGACCAGTTCACGGACCGCGTTGCACGCGTCGCCGGCCGCCGCCCAGTCGCCGTCGAAGCGGACCCCGCGGGCGTTCCAGAGCTCGGTCCAGGCCCGCTCGACCAGCAGCGGGTAGCGGGCGTTGTGCAGCAGCCCGAGCGCGTCCAGGTCGTCGAAGTGCACGGCGACGGGGACGAGTTGGCCGTACGGGACGGTGGGGACGGGCGGGGCTTCGGCGGTCACGGGCACGGCTCCTGGGCACGGCGGGCGGGGCGGCGCGCACCCCCTGACCCGACCATACTAAGCGACCGCTCAGGACTGCCCGGGGGTAACTTGGCTGGTCAGGACGGACCCCCAGACACCCGTTCCCGGCGCGCGTGGGGCACCGCGGGCGCGAAGCGCACCTCGGCACCCCTGACAATGGTGCGGACCGTCTTCAGTACAGAGAAAGCGAAACCCCACCATGGACCTCGGCGTGCGCTGGAAGCTGCACGGTGACGGGAAGAGTCCCGCGCCCGGAGCGGTGGTACGCCCCGACGAACGGCTGACCTGGCCGCGCACGGTGGGTCTGGGTGCCCAGCACGTCGTGGCGATGTTCGGCGCGTCCTTCGTCGCCCCCGTGCTCATGGGCCTGGACCCCAACCTGGCGATCATGATGTCGGGTGTGGCGACGGTGATCTTCCTCCTCGCCACCCGCGGCCGGGTGCCCAGCTACCTCGGCTGCTCGCTGTCCTTCGTGGGCGTCGCCGCGGTGATCCGCGCGGACGGCGGCAGCAGCGCGACCGTGACCGGCGCGATCCTCGTCGTCGGCGTGGTGCTGTTCCTGGTGGGTCTCGCGGTGCAACGGTTCGGCGCGCGGATCATCCACGCGGCGATGCCGCCGATCGTCACGGGCGCCGTGGTCATGCTGATCGGCTTCAACCTGGCCCCGGTGACCGCGACGACGTACTGGCCGCAGGACCAGTGGACGGCGCTGCTGGTGATGCTGTTCACCGGGCTGGCCGTGGTGTGCCTGCGCGGTTTCTGGTCGCGCATCGCCATCTTCCTGGGCCTGGTCTTCGGCTACCTGATCTCCTGGATCTTCGATCTGACCCTCGGCAAGATCCACTCCGTTGACGCGAGCGGCAAGGTCACCGACCACTGGCGTCTGGACCTCTCCGGCGTCTCCAAGGCGGACTGGATCGGGCTGCCCTCCTTCCACGGGCCGACGTTCCAGTGGTCGGCGATCCTGGTCGCGCTGCCCGTGGTGATCGCGCTGGTCGCGGAGAACGCGGGCCACGTCAAGGCGGTCGGCGAGATGACCGGCGAGTCGCTGGACGACAAGCTGGGTACCGCGATCTCGGCGGACGGTCTCGCCTCGGTGCTCTCCACCGCGGTGGGCGGCCCGCCGAACACCACCTACTCCGAGAACATCGGCGTGATGGCCGCGACCCGCGTGTACTCCACGGCCGCCTACTGGGCCGCCGCCTGCTTCGCCCTGCTCTTCGGCGTCTGCCCCAAGTTCGGCGCGGTGGTGGCCGCGATCCCCGGCGGTGTCCTCGGCGGCATCACCGTCATCCTGTACGGCATGATCGGCCTGCTCGGCGCGCAGATCTGGCTGCACGGCAAGGTGGACCTGCGCAATCCGCTGAACCTGGTCCCGGCGGCGGCGGGCATCATCATCGGCGTCGGCAACGTCACCATGAAGTTCACCGACACCTTCTCGCTGAGCGGCATCGCGCTGGGCACCCTCGTCGTCATCACCGGCTACCACGCGCTGCGCGCCTTCGCCCCGGCGCACCTGAAGACGCAGGAACCGCTGCTGGACGAAGGCACCTCGGCGTACGACGAGCCCGAGGAGAACCAGGCCCGCCCCGAGCGGCCGTAGGAGTGCCCTCCGGCCCGGCGTTCGCTCGTTCCGGCGAAGCACCGGGCCGGTCGGCCCACCGGCCGGTGCGCGGCTGCCACCCTTCCTCCATGGTGCTGCCGCGATACTCCACCACCCCCGTCGACGCCGTCCTGGCGCGGATACGCGCGCTCGACGCGGCGCTGCCCGAGCAGGACGGCGTCGCCGTGTTCAACCGGGTCTACCTCACCGTCACCGAGGAGGTGGACCGGCGGCTGGACGCCGGGGAGTTCCCGGACGCGTGCGCGGCGGCGGCGCTGGACGTCCGGTTCGCGGAGCGCTACCTCGACGCCGTGGACGCCGCCGAGGACGACCGCCGTCCGCCGGCCTGCTGGCGCCCGCTGTTCCAGTTCCGCCGTCATCCCGGTGTGCGGCCGCTGCAGTTCGCGTTGGCCGGCATCAACGCGCACATCGGGCACGACCTGGCTCTCGCCGTGGTCGACACCTGCCAGGCGCTGGGCTGCGCGCCGGCCGAGCTGGAGGACGAGTTCGACCGGGTGGGCGAGTTGCTGGCGGAGCTGGAGGAACGCGTCCGCGAGGACCTGATGCCGGGTCCCGACCTGCTCCAGATCGCCGACCCGATCACACACCTGCTGGGCGCGTGGAGCCTGGAACGGGCCCGCGACGCCACCTGGTCGGCGGCGCGGGTGCTGTGGGCGCTGCGGCGCTGCGGCGACATGGCCGAGGAGTTCACCGCCCGGCTGGACGCCGCGGTCGGCTTCGCGGGGCGGATGCTGCTGACACCGCTCGGTGAGTTCGGGCACTGAGCCGTCCGGAAGCCACCCCGTCGGGTGAGGTACGGAACAGCCGGGTGGGGGCCGTGCGTTGAGGGGACATCCCGACGCGAAGGAGACCGGTATGACGACCAGGCTGGGCCTCGGCCTTCCCCAGATGCGCCAGTACGACCTCGGCAGGGACGTGCCCGACGTGGCGCGCGCCGCCGAGGAGACCGGTTACGACAGCCTGTGGGTCTTCGAGCGGGCCCTGGTCCCGGAGCCCGCCACCCAGGGGCTCTACGGCATACCGGGTGCGCCGTGGCCGGAGTACTACCGGGGTGTGGCCGACCCGCTGGTCACCCTCACGCTGGCCGCCACCGCCACCTCGCGGGCCGAGCTGGGCTCCAGCGTGCTGGTGGCTCCGCTGCACCTGCCGTTCCAGCTCGCCAAGTCGCTGGCCACGCTGGACGCGGTGAGCGGCGGGCGCGTCGTCGCGGGCTTCGGCACGGGCTGGTCCCTGGACGAGTACGCGGCCTCGGGCGTGCTGCCCTTCGATGAGCGCGGCACCGCGCTGGACGAGGTGATCGCGGTGTGCCGGGCCGTGTGGGGTCCCGATCCGGTCGTCCATCGCGGCAGGACCGCCGAGATCGCCTCCGCGGTCGTCGGCCCGAAGCCGGTGCGGCCGATCCCCGTCCTGCTGGCCGCGACCAACCGGCGGGCGATGCGGCGGCTGGTGGAGCGGGCCGACGGCTGGCTGCCGGGCGCCTACGGTCCGGAGCAGCTCGCCGCCCAGTGGCGTGCTCTGAGCGACCTGGCCGGGGAGACCGGCCGCACGGAGCCCCTCCGTACGGTCATCAGGGTCAACGCGCGCGTGGCCGCCAAGCCGGACACCGCCGCCGACCGCCCGCTGTTCCAGGGGGACACCGACCAGATCACGGCCGACATCGCGGCGCACACCGGCATCGTCCCGGACGCGGAGATACTCCTGGACGTCCAGAGCGAGGCACGGGACGCGGCCGAGCTGAAGGACACCGCCGCCGAGCTGTACGAGAAGGCGCGGGCGGCCGGGGTCTGAACCCGTCCGCCCGCGCCCGCCCGGCCCCGCGGCTCAGTCCTCGGACAGCTCGACGGGTGCGATCTCGTCGTACACGTCGCCGGGGCCCGGGTTGGTCGGGTCGGTCTCGCCGCCGAAGTGCCGCATCACGCCCCAGACCGCGTTCAGCGCGGTCTGGACCGCGCCCTCGGCCCAGCCGGCCGTCCAGGAGATGTCGTCACCGGCGAGGAAGACGCCCCGCTTGTCCTCGGGCAGCCGGTCCTGCATGAAGTGCGTGAACAGGCGCCGCTGGTAGCGGTAGTGGCCGGGGAGGTTGGCCTTGAACGCGCCCATGAAGTAGGGCTCGTTCTCCCAGGAGACGGTCACCGGGTTGCCGATGATGTGCTTCCGGATGTCGACCTTCGGGTAGATCTCGCCGAGCGACTTCAGCATGACCTCCATCCGCTCGTTCGCGGACAGCGGCAGCCACTTCAGGCTGTCGTCGCACCAGGTGTACGAGAGGCAGATGACGGCCGGCTTGTCCGGGCCCTCGTCCAGCAGGTAGGTGCCGCGCGTCATCCGGTCGGTGAGCGTCATCGACATGACGTCCCGGCCCGTCTCCTCGTCCTTGTCCAGCCAGAACGGCCGGTCCACCGGCACGAAGAGCTTGGAGGACTCCATGTAGTGGGTGCGCTCGATCGCGGTCCAGTGGTCGATCGGGAAGAGCGAGTCGTCGCAGGCGATCTTGGAGAGCAGCATCCAGGACTGGGCGGTGAAGACGGCCGCCCGGTAGGTGCGGATGTCGCCGCCCGCGTCGGTGACCGTGATCCGGTTGCCGGAGGTGCGGTTCAGCCGGGTCACGGCCGGGCGGGGCTCGCCGTTCACGTGCAGGGAGGCCAGCGAGGTGCCGTAGGGCCAGTGGACGATCTTCTCCGGCTCGCGCTCCCACATCCGCAGCGGCAGCTGCTGGGAGCCGCCGACGATGCCCCGGTGGTGGTCGTCGGCCTCGGTGTAGACGACGCGCAGGATCTCCAGGATGGAGTTGGGGAAGTCGGTGTCCCAGCCGCCGGTGCCGAAGCCGACCTGACCGAAGATCTCGCGGTGCCGGAAGGACCTGAACGCCTCGGAGTCGCAGAGGAAGCCGTAGAAGGTCTGGTTGTCCAGCTTCTCGACCAGCTGGGCCCAGATCTCCCGGATGCGGGGCACGTCACGCTCGCGCATGGCGCGGTTCATGTCGGAGAAGTCCGCGCCCTCCTCCAGGCACCTGCCCCACGCGGCGGCGACGTCCCGGTAGACCTGGGGCAGGTCGTCGACGGTCTCCGCGTAGTGCGACTCGCCCTTGAGGTCCACGACGGTCGAGGGGGTGCCCTCGGCCAGCGGGTTGGGGAAGGGCCGGGTGTGCAGGCCGACGAGGTCGATGTAGTGCTGGAGGGCCGTGGAGGACGGCGGGAAGCGCATCGCGCCCATCTCGGCGGTCAGCGACTCGTCGCAGCCCTCGAACCCGACGGTCCGCAGCCGGCCGCCGAGCTGGTCGGCCTCGTAGACGACGGGCTTGAGGCCCATCTTCATCAGCTCGTAGGCGGCGACGATGCCGGACAGGCCGCCGCCGATGACGGCGACCTCGGTGCCGTGCTGGGTCGCCGGTATCTGGCCGAGCCCCGCCGGGTGGGCGAGGAAGTCGTCGTAGGCGTAGGGGAAGTCCGGGCCGAACATGGTGATCGGCGGCTGCTGCTCGTCGGCGTGCTCGACGGCGTTGGGCACCGTGGACGTCATGGGGTACGGACTCCTTGCGCGGAAGTACTGCGACGAACTGTGGGGAAGGTTCAGACGGTGAGCGAGCCGTACAGACCGGGGCGGCGGTCCTTCAGGTACGGGTTGGCCTCGCGGGAGGCGGCCAGGAAGGCGGGGTCGGCGTCGGCGAACACCAGCTCGGCCGAGGCGCGCCCGGCGCGGACGCGGGCCACCCCGTCCGGCCCGGCCAGCGTGGTGAGTCCGACGAACTCGAACTCCCCTTCCTGGCCGACCCGGTTGACGTAGGCCACGTACATCTGGTTCTCGAAGGCCCGTACCGGGATCATCGACTCCGGCACGAACTGGTACGGGTGCATCTGCGCGGTCGGCACGATCAGCAGGTCGGTGCCGGCCAGCGCGTGGGCGCGGACGTTCTCCGGGAACTCGACGTCGTAGCAGATCAGCAGGCCCACGGTGAGGCCGTTGAGCTCGGTCTGGACGACCTGCCGCTCGCCCGGCGTGAAGTGGTCGCGCTCGAAGCAGCCGAAGAGGTGGGTCTTGCGGTAGTTCGCGAGCCGGACGCCCTCGGCCGAGATGATCTGGGCGGAGTTGTGGACCGTGTCGCCCTCGCGCTCGGGGTAGCCGTAGGCGACGGCCAGGCCGTGCCGGGTGGCGATGTCGGCGACGGCGTCGGCCGAGTCCCCGTCGGCGGGCTCGGCGAGGCGCGGGATCTCGCCGCCGATCGCGTACCCCGTCAGGAACATCTCCGGTGCGGCCAGCAGCCCGGCGCCCGCCTCGGCGGCCCGGCCCGCGGCCTCGTCGAGGACCTTGAGGTTCTCGGCGACGGAACCGGGGCGGCCGGAGCTCTGGAGCAGGGCGGTGCGCATGGGTGTTCCTCACCGGGGAAAAGGGGGATTCGGGGGGCATCGGGAAGCCAGTAAGACGGTACGGTCGGCGCGCTCACCCGGACAAGAAGCACGCGTTGCGCGCCGGTGCGCGGTTCGTTGCGTCGGCGGCTCCCCCGGCGGCGATTCGTTGCGCCGGCCGCGGATGCGCGCGTGGCGAACGGCTGCAGCGCGCGGTCCGCGCACGGTCTCCCGCGGCGGCTCGGGGTCGGCCGCGCCCGAGGCGGACCCCGAGCCGCCGCGGGGCGCGTCGACGCGGCCCCTGTCCGGCCAGCTCACCGGGGAGCACGGGGGCCACGGTGAGCGGCGCGTTCCGGCACCCGGTTCGGACCGCCGTCGCGGAACTCCTCGTGCAGGGCACGGGGGTCGGCGGCCAGGGCGTCCTCGCGGGAGCCGAACGGAACCGGGAGCGCCATGGTCCCCGCGGGTGGCCCGGCCGTCCCGCGGCGGGTCAGCCCGGCGCGCCCGAGGAGAAGCGGCGCAGCAGGGGGGAGAGCACCAGCACCGACTTGGTCCGCTCCACGAACGGCTCCCCGGCGATCCGCTCCAGGACCCGCTCGAAGTGCCGCATGTCGGAGGCGAAGACCTGGGCGATGGCGTCCGCGTCCCCGGTGACGGTGGACGCGGCCACCACCTCCTGGTAGCGCTCCAGACCGCGCAGGATGGTCTCCGGCGAGGTGTTGCTGCGGCAGTAGATCTCGATGTACCCCTCGGTCTCCCAGCCGAGGGCCACCGGGTCCACCCGGACGGTGAACCCGGTGATTGCTCCGGTGGCCCGGAGCCGGTCCACGCGCCGCTTCACGGCGGGCGCGGACAGGCCGACCAGTTGCCCGATGTCCGCGTAGGAGCGGCGGGCGTCCTCGGCGAGGGCGTGCACGATGCGTTCGTCGAGATCGTTCAGCACAGGGGGTGGTTCACTTCGTCGGTCCGGTCACTTCTCCTATGAAGTAGAACACGAACCGCGCCCACCCCCGAACCTGGGAAGCTCCCAGGTCAAAGGGTGCGAAGGGGTCAGCTCCAGCTCGCGTGGAGGGGCATGCCCTCGGCGTATCCGGCCGCGCTCTGGATGCCCACGACGGCCTTCCGGGCGAACTCCTCCAGCGAACCGGCACCGGCGTAGGTGCAGGAGGAGCGGACACCCGCGATGATCGAGTCGACCAGGTCCTCCACGCCCGGCCGGGCCGGGTCGAGGAACATGCGGGAGGTGGAGATGCCCTCCTCGAAGAGCCCCTTGCGGGCACGGTCGTACGCCGACTCCTCGGAGGTGCGGTTGCGCACCGCGCGGGCGGACGCCATGCCGAACGACTCCTTGTACAGGCGGCCGTCGGCGTCCTGCTGGAGGTCGCCGGGCGACTCGTAGGTTCCGGCGAACCAGGAGCCGACCATGACGTTGGAGGCACCGGCCGCGAGGGCCATGGCGACGTCGCGCGGGTGGCGGACACCGCCGTCGGCCCACACGTGCTTGCCGTGCTTCTTCGCCTCGGCGGCGCACTCCAGCACGGCGGAGAACTGCGGGCGGCCCACGCCGGTCATCATCCGGGTGGTGCACATGGCGCCCGGTCCGACGCCGACCTTGATGATGTCGGCGCCCGCCTCGATCAGGTCGCGGACGCCCTCGGCGGACACGATGTTGCCCGCGACGATCGGCACCCGCGGGTCGAGCGCGCGCACGGTGCGGACCGCGCTGATCATCGACTCCTGGTGGCCGTGCGCGGTGTCGATGACGAGGGTGTCCACGCCCGCGTCGAGAAGCTGCTTGGCCTTGCCCGCCACGTCGCCGTTGATGCCCACGGCCGCCGCGACGCGCAGCTTGCCGTCGGCGTCCACGGCCGGGGTGTACAGGGTGGCGCGCAGGGCGCCCTTGCGGGTGAGGATGCCGGCGAGGCGGCCCTCGGCGTCGACGGCCGGGGCGTAGCGGCGGTTGGCCCCGTCGAGGATGTTGAACGCCTCGCGCGGGTCGATGCCGGCGTCGAGCAGCAGCAGGTCACGGGACATGACCACTTCGAGCTGGGTGAACCGGTCGACCCCGCTGAGGTCCTGGTCGGTGACGACACCGACGGGACGGTGGTCCGCGTCCACGACGACACCGGCGTTGTGCGACCGCTTGGGCAGCAGGGCCAGCGCGTCGGCCACCGTCTGGTGCGGGGACAGCACGATCGGGGTGTCCAGCACGAGATGGCGGCTCTTGACCCAGGAGACGACCTCGGTGACGACGTCGATGGGGATGTCCTGCGGGATGACCACCAGGCCGCCGCGCCGGGCCATCGTCTCCGCCATCCGGCGTCCCGCGATGGCGGTCATGTTGGCGACGACCAGCGGAATGGTGGTACCGGTGCCGTCGGGAGAGCCGAGGTCCACCGCCTGCCGGGAGCCGACCGCCGATCGGCTCGGCACCATGAAGACGTCGTCGTACGTCAGGTCGTAGGCGGGCTGGATGTCATTCAGGAAACGCACGTGCCGCACATCCCAGTCGATCAGAGGTGACCCCCTGACGGGTGCGCCAGGGGGAAAGAGCACGTACTTCATTCTCCCATGCCAGGGCCCTGGTCACGCCCTCACGGAACCTCCAGGGACCCGCGGTCACAGCTCGGAGGTTCCTCCAAGAGCCAGCACGACGTCGAGGCCCGAGGCGCGGTCCACGGCCTCGGAGAACACGTCCCGCGCGATGCGCCACTCCTGCCCGTTCAGCTCGGCGAACGGCTCCCAGTTCCGCACGACGACCAGCAGCCCCCGCTCGACGGCGGCCGGGGGCCAGACGGTGGTGTCGGAGAGGGAGTCCAGCAGGGCGTCCCAGTTGCGGCCGAACCAGTCGGGCAGGTTCAGCGCGGCCGCGGTCCGGTCCATCAGCCCGGCCTTGTCGCGGACTCCCTCGAGGTCGAGGGTGACCGCGACCCGGTCGACCAGGTCTTCGCTCATCTCAGCACCGCCCGGAACGAGTTGTAATGATCATCGGTGTAGTAGAACTCCCCGCCGTCCCCGGTGACCATGCGGCGGGCGCCCCTGCCGCTCGATGACGGGGTCGGCACGGTGTACTCGTGGTAGTAACCGCGCCGGTGTGCGGGCAGGTGCCCTTCGAAGTTCCCGAAGACGATCCCGTCCCGCGCGTACGGATAGGGGCCGCCCTTGTCGATGAGGGCGAGGGTGCGCCGGGCCTCGGCGGGCAGCCGGGACTCGGGGACGGTGGCCATGCCCCGGGCCCAGGCCGGCGCCGGGGCCGCGGGACCGGACCGGTGGGAGCCGGCCGGGGTCCCGGTGGCGGTGTCCGTACCGGCGCAGCCGGCCAGCAGCAGGCCGAGGACGGCGAGCACGCAGGCGAGCAGACGCGCCCGGCCGCTGCTTGTGTTCAGGATCTGGGGGACGAACCGCGGCAGCATGCCGAGGATGCTGCCACGGCGCGCCCGCCGTGGCAGCATTGCGCCCCGGTTCCGGCTCAGACCCCGTCGGGGTCGGCGCGGCTGAGCGCGGGCTTCGGCGCGGCGCCGGCGGTGAGCAGGTAGTCCGCGGCCGAGGTGTCCGTCACCAGGCTGGTGACCAGTCCGGAGCGCAGCACCGCGTCGATCGCCGGGGCCTTGCGCTGCCCGCCCGCGATGGCCACCACCTCGGGGATACGGCGCAGCTGGTCGGTCTTGACCGTGATGCACCGCTCCCCCAGGTCCCGTCCGATCCGGCGCCCGTCGGCGTCGAAGAGGTGCGCGGACATCTCGGCGGCGACCCCGAGCGAGGCGTAGTGCGCGCGCTCCTCGTCGCTGAGCATGTCGTGCACCGTGGAGATGCCCGGTTCCCAGGAGCCGATGGAGACGCAGGCGACCGTGACCTTGTCGAAGTACTCGAAGGCGCGGGCGATACCGGTCTGGTTGCGCAGGGCGGCGGCGGTGGCCTCGTCCGGCAGCAGCATCGGCGCGTAGATGGGGTGGGCGTCCCCGCCGGACACCTGGGCGGCCCGGCGGACGGCCTCGACCGACCCGCGCTCCGCGGTCCCGGCGTCGTACACACCCGTCAACTGCACCACCGTGCACGGCGGCAGCCGGTCCAGGGCGGCCGCCATGTGGATGGTGGAGCGCCCCCAGGCGAGGCCGAGGACGTCGCCCTCGTCGACGAGTTCACCGAGCAGGTCGGCGGCGACCTCGCCCAGGTTCTCCGGGTCGGGGGTCTCCTCGGCTTCGGCCGGGGACTCGACCACCACGGCGTGCCTGAGGCCGTACCGGGCGCGGAGCGCGTCCGAGCGCTCGGCGTCCAGCTCGGCCGGGACGCGGATCTCGATGCGGACGAGATCCCGTTCGAGGGCGGTCTCCAGGACCCGGGCCACCTTGAAGCGGCTGACGCCGAACTCCTCGGCGATCTGGATCTTGGACTTGCCCTCCAGGTAGAAGCGGCGGGCCATGGCCGCCGCCTGCACCAGCTCAGCGGGTCCCATCCGCATGGCTGACCGGCCCGCCGACATACCCGACACGGCGCTCTCCTCACTGCTGTTCACACTCTGGATTCGCCGTTCATCCTCGCAGATCCGGCGCCGTGAATCCGCCCTGATGGGCGGCCTTCTCTCAACCGTTCACCTACGTGTGGCTCAGTGGCCGCACGCCCAGGACGAATCGGTGATCGCCCGGTCCGCCCGCGCGCGCAGCGCACGGACCGCCTCGGCGGGGTCCTGGGCCCCGTACACGGCCGATCCGGCGACGAACACGTCCGCCCCCGCCTCGGCGCAGCGCTCGATCGTCTCGGCCGAGACACCGCCGTCGACCTGCAGCCACATCTGCAGGCCGTGCTTGGCGATCAGGTCGCGGGTACGGCGGATCTTGGGCAGCGTGATGTCGAGGAACGCCTGGCCGCCGAAGCCCGGCTCGACGGTCATGACCAGCAGCATGTCCAGCTCGGGGAGCATGTCCTCGTACGACTCGATCGGCGTCGCGGGCTTGAGGGCCATGGCGGCGCGGGCGCCCTTGGCGCGGATCTCGCGGGCGAGCCGGACGGGGGCGCGCGCAGCCTCGACGTGGAAGGTCACCGAGGAGGCGCCCGCCTCGACGTACTGCGGGGCCCAGCGGTCGGGGTCCTCGATCATCAGGTGGCAGTCCAGCGGGATGTCCGTGGCGCGGGCCAGGGACTCCACGACGGGGGTGCCGAGCGTGAGGTTCGGGACGAAGTGGTTGTCCATGACGTCGACGTGGAGCCAGTCGGCGCCTTCGACCGCCTTCGCCTCGTCGGCGAGGCGGGCGAAGTCTGCGGACAGGATGCTGGGGTTGATCTGCGCGGCCATGGACCAAGCCTGCCATGCCCCTTCGGGGGGTGCGGGGTCAGGTCCCGGGTGGTGGGGGCTGTCGGTCGGGTGCCGGTCCGCCGTGGCTTGTCGCGCGGTGCCCCCGCGCCCTGGGTCGGCTGCCGCCGGCGTGTTCCAGCGCGCGCCGGAGAATCACCGGGTCACGCTGTGCGGCGGATCAGGGCCAGGTACATGGCGTCCGTGCCGTGCCTGTGGGGCCAGAGCTGGATGTCGGGGCCTTCACCGAGGTCGGGGACGCCCGGGAGGAGGGGGCGGGCGTCGATGAGTTCGGCGTCGGGGTGCTGCTTGAGGAGGTCGGCCACCACCGCGCGGGTTTCCGCCAGGTGCGGGGAGCAGGTGGCGTAGCCGACGACTCCGCCCACGCGGACGGAGTCCAGGGCCGTGCGGAGGAGGGCTCGCTGGACCGGTGCGAAGTTCTCGAGGTCCTCGGGGCGGCGGCGCCAGCGGGCCTCGGGACGGCGGCGCAGGGCGCCGAGGCCGGTGCAGGGGACGTCCATCAGCACGCGGTCGAAGGTGCCGGAGCGCCACGGCGGACGGGTGCCGTCGGCGGTGATCACCTGGTACGGGCCCGGGTTGCCGGCCAGCGCCTTGGCCACCAGGCCCGCGCGGTGCGGCTGCTTCTCGGAGGCGACCAGGGTGGCACCCCGCCCGGCGGCCAGGGCGGCCAGCAGGGCGGCCTTGCCGCCGGGGCCCGCGCAACCGTCGAGCCACTTCTCGTCGGGGCCGTCGAGGGGGGCGTTGGCGAGGGCGAGGGCGACGAGCTGACTGCCCTCGTCCTGCACACCGGCCCGCCCCTCGCGCACGGCCTCCACCGCGCCGGGCTCGCCGCCCTCGGTGAGGCGCACCGCGTACGGCGACCAGTCGCCGGCCACTGCGGCGTCCTCGGTCAGCAGTTCCTCGGTGGTGGACCGGCCGGGGCGCGCGACGAGGGTGACCTCGGGACGCTCGTTGTCCGCCGCGAGGAGTTCCTCGATGCCGGCGCGTCCGCCGCCGAGGGAGTCCCACAGCGCCGAGACGACCCAGCGGGGGTGGGAGTGGACGACGGCGAGGTGGTCCTCGGGGTCCTCGTCGTAGGGCGGCGCGACCCGCTCCAGCCAGCCGTCCAGGTCGTGCTGGGCGATCTTGCGCAGCACGGCGTTGACGAACTTGGCCCGCCCGTCGCCGAGCACCACCCGCGCCAGTTCGACCGAGGCCGACACGGCGGCGTGGGTGGGGATGCGCGTGCCGAGCAACTGGTGCGCGCCGAGGCTCAGTACGTCGAGCACCGGCGGGTCCACCTCGCGCAGCGGGCGGTCCACGCAGCTGGCGATGATCGCGTCGTAGGTGCCCTGGCGGCGCAGCGTGCCGTAGACCAGCTCGGTGGCGAGGGCCGCGTCCCGCGCGTCGAAGTCGCCGTTCTCCCGCGCCTTGCGCAGCAGCGGGGGCAGCACGAGGTTGGCGTAGGCGTCCCGTTCGTCCACCGCGCGCAGCGCGTCGAAGGCGAGGACGCGGACGGGGTCCTTCTGGGGGCGCCGGTAGGGCTTGGCGGGCCGGTGCGGCCGACGGGACTGCTCGCTCACGGGAAAGGTGCTCCGGGGGTGTTCAGGGGGTGCGGTCACCAGCGTACGTCGGCGGACCGTCACCCCCCACTCGCGGGGTGTCAGCCGCCGAGCGACTCGCCCTCGGCGATCCGCGCCCCGCGCGCCCAGTCGGCGGCCCGCATCGGCTTCTTGCCCTGCGCCTGCACCCAGACCAGCTCGACGGCGTGGGAGCCGGTACCCGCGTGCACGCTGTTCTTGCCGACGGCGAGCGCCCCGGGCGCCAGGTCGGTCCGCTCGGGCGCAGGTGTGACCTGCACGAGCTTGAGGCGCTCGCCCCGGAAGACGGTCCACGCGCCGGGGGCGGGCGTGCAGCCGCGCACCAACCGGTCGACGCGCAGCGCGGGCGCCGCCCAGTCGACCTCGGCGTCCTCGACCGTGATCTTCGGCGCGAGCGTGATCCCCTCGGCGGGCTGCGGTACGGCCTTCAGGGCGCCGTCCGCGATGCCGTCCATAGTGGCTACCAGCAGCCCGGAGCCGGCGAAGGCGAGCCGGGTGAGCAGGTCGCCGCTGGTGTCGGTGGGGCGGATCTCCTCGGTGACGGTGCCGTAGACCGGACCGGAGTCCAGGCCCTCCTCGATGAGGAAGGTGGAGGCGCCGGTGATCTCGTCGCCCGACATGACCGAGTGCTGCACGGGGGCGGCTCCGCGCCAGGCGGGCAGCAGCGAGAAGTGCAGGTTGACCCAGCCGTGGGCGGGGATGTCGAGGGCGACGCGGGGCAGCAGGGCGCCGTACGCGACGACCGGGCAGCAGTCCGGGCCGATCTCACGCAGCCGCTCCAGGAACGCCGGATCGCGCGGACCGGCCGGCTTCAGCACCTCGATCCCGGCCTCCTCCGCCCGCTCGGCCACGGGCGACGCGACCAGCCTGCGCCCCCGCCCGGCGGGCGCGTCGGGCCGCGTGACGACGGCGGCCACCTCGTGCCGCCCGGAGGCGATCAGGGCGTCCAGAGCGGGAACGGCGACCTCGGGGGTACCGGCGAAGACGAGCTTCATGGTCAGGAACGAGCCTCTCGAACGACAGCGGACGGCAGCGGAACAGTCTATGGCTGCCGCAGGACACGGCGGCCGCCGACGGCGATCCGCCCGCACATGTCCTGCGGCCCTCCGGCCCGCGGCGGACAGGCGGTGGGCGGGCGGGACACCCCGGCGTACACGCACACCCCGCGCGCCCCCACCCCGTGACCAGCGGAGCGTCCACGCGTTGGTCAAGAGAGAGTTGACCACTTCGGGCCGCTTCGGCCGCCCACTTCCTTTCAACGCCGGTTCGAGAGGCTTGTTCATGGCCGACCACGCAACCCACGACGCCCAGGCCCGTGCCAGCCTGCACTTGCTGGTGCGGGACATCGAGCGGGTCCGCAGGCAGGTGGACGCGCTGCGCACCCTCACCGCCCAGCTCGGCAACGTCTACCGTCCCCGCCGCTCCGGCCCGTCCACCGGCTTCGTCGTCTACGGACGCGCCCCGGCCCCGACGGTCCGCCTCGCCCAGGAACTCCGGGACAGCGTCGAGACCCTGGTGACGGCGGCCGTGGACTTCGACCGTTCGCTCGGGTTCTCGTGGGACGCGGTGGGCTCCGCGCTCGGCGTCACCAAGCAGGCCGTGCACCGCCGTTACGGCGCCCGGCGGGCCGCCGCCCAGGCCGCGGCCGACGCGGAGCGGGCCGGGGAGCCGTCGGGCACCCGCACCCTCGACGCCGGTGTGCCGACCGTCCCCGCGGCCCGCTCCATGCCGACCCAGCCGACGTCGGGCAGCCCCACCCTGCGGGACGATCCGAGGCCCCCGGCCTTCCCCGGACCCCGCAGCGGCTGACCGGGGAAGGGGCGCGCCCTGCCGGCAAGCGGCCGGGAGGGCGTTGGTGTGCGCGGCTCGCGCCGTCAGCCGATGTCCGGCGGGTCGATCCGCACCCGTACCGGCTCTCCGCCGCCTCGTGCCATCCGTGCCGCCTGTGCCGTCTTCAGGGCGGCGGCCAGGGCGGAGCCGCTGCCCGGCGGGACGCGGATCAGCGCCCGTTCCCACTGCTCCCCCGGCAAAGGCGCGCCGGGGCGGCGCGGGCGGCCGGGCAGGGTCGGGGGCAGCGGCACCGGGCCGAGCACCTCGGCGTCCGGGGGCGACTGGACGGCCGCGAGGAACTCGGCGACGGCCTCCGGTGTCCCGGACACCGCGGCCATCCGGGACACCGGCGGAAACCCCAGCTCGGCCCGCTCGGCCAGCTCGCGGACCGCGAACCCGACGGGGTCCCACCGCACGAGCGCCTGCACGGGCCGCAGGGTCGGCTCCGCCACGACCACCACGGTCCCGCCGTCGCCCTGCGGCCGGACCAGCGCGGCCGCGCCGATCCATCTGCGCAGCGCGTCCTCGCCGGAGCGCAGGTCCGGCCGGCCCAGCATGGCCCAGCCGTCGAGCAGCAGCGCGGCCGCGTAACCGCTCTCGGCGACCGGCTCGGCGCCCGGTGTGCTGACGACCAGCGCGGGCGCGTCCGGCACGGTGTCGAGCACGTGCTCCCGTCCGGAGGTGCGTACCGGCACGGCGGGGAAGGCGCGTCCCAGTTCCTCGGCGGTACGGCGCGCGCCGACGACCTGGGCGCGCAGCCGGAAGCCGCCGCACTCGGGGCAGTGCCAGGAGTGCTCCTCGCGCCCGCACCACTCGCAGCGCAGCGCCCCCGCGTCCTGCGCCTGGAGCGGCCCGGCGCAGTGCGCGCACCGTGCGGGCGCCCGGCACTGGGCGCAGGCCAGGCGGGGTACGTAGCCGCGCCGGGGCACCTGGACCAGCACCGGGCCGGTCCTGAGCCCCTCCCGGACGGCCTGCCAGGCGAGGCTGGGCAGCCGGGCGGCGCGGGCGGCCTCGTCGCGCGCGAGGTCGGTGTCCCCGACGGTCCGTACCAGCGGCGCGGTGCGGCGGACCTGGTCGCGTGCGGCGGTCAGGGGCCGTGCCCAGCCGCTCTCGACGAGCTGCGCCGCCTCCACCGTGCAGCTCCGGTTCCCGGCCAGGAAGGCGCACTTGTCGAGCGAGGCGCGCAGCAGCAGGACGTCGCGGGCGTGCGGCTGGGGCGCGTGCGGCTCGCTGTGGCTGTCGTCGCCGTCGTCCCAGACGGTGACGAGTCCGAGATCCCGCACGGGCGCGAACATGGCGGCACGGGTGCCCACCACCGCCCGTACGGAGCCGCGCCGGACCGCGAGCCACTGCGCGTACCGCTTCTCGGGTCCGGCGTCGGCGGTGAGCAGCGCGTGGCGGCCCTCGCCGAGCAGCCCGGTCAGCGCCGCGTCGACCCGCGCGGCGGTCCGCCCGTCGGGGGCGACGACCAGCGCGCCGCGTCCCGAGGCGAGGGTGGCGGCGACGGCGCGGGCGATCTCCTCGCTCCACTCGGGTCCGGGCAGCGCGTTCCACACCGCGCGGGGCGAACCGCCGGAGGCAAGGGCGTCGAGGAAGGCGGGACCGTGCTCGTAGCGGGCCCAGGTGCCCGCGTCCGGGGCGGGGGGCGCGGGGAGGGGCTCCGGTGAGGCGCGCTTCTCCGCGCGGGCGCTGCGCGGCGGAACGGCCAGTTGCAGCACGTCCGCGAGGCTGCCCGCGTAGCGGTCGGCCACGGCGCGGGCCAGCCCGAGGAGTTCCTCGCCGAGCACCGGCTCCGGGGAGACGACCTGGGCGAGCGCGGCCAGCGGCCCCGAGTAGTCGGACTCGGCCCGCCGCTCGATCAGGTAGCCGTCGATCAGACCCCCGCCCTCGCGCCGCCCGTCGCGCACCCGGTGCCGCCCGGCGCCGAACCGCACCCGGACCCGCACGCCGGGCTGGGCGTCGGCGTCCAGCTCCTCGGGCACGGCGTAGTCGAAGTAGCGGTCGAGATGCAGGACGCCCTTGTCGACGAGCACCCGGGCGACCGGCCGGTCCTTGGCGAGCGCGGCACCCCGCCAGGTGCGCGGCTTGGCGCGCGGTACGTCTGCGCCGCGCACGCTCTCCCGGATGAGCGCGAGCTGCTCTGGCGGCGCCTCCTCGGCCCCGCCGTCCCCCGGCCCGTTGTCGCTGCTCACGCCTGCATTCTTACCAAAGTCCACGGACAGCACCGCTTTCCGGTGTGCCGACAAGCACACCGGGGCCCGGCGTCCCCGAAGGGAGGCCGGGCCCCGGTGCACGTGGTGCGGATCAGATGCCGGCGGCCTCGCGCAGGGCGTCGACGCGGTCGGTGCGCTCCCAGGTGAAGTCGGGCAGCTCGCGGCCGAAGTGGCCGTAGGCAGCCGTCTGGGCGTAGATCGGGCGCAGCAGGTCGAGGTCGCGGATGATCGCGGCGGGGCGGAGGTCGAAGACCTCGTCGATGGCCTTCTCGATCTTCTCGGGCTCGATCTTGGCGGTGCCGAAGGTCTCGACGAAGAGACCGACCGGCTCGGCCTTGCCGATCGCGTAGGCGACCTGGACCTCGCAGCGCGAGGCGAGGCCCGCGGCCACGACGTTCTTGGCGACCCAGCGCATCGCGTACGCGGCCGAGCGGTCCACCTTGGACGGGTCCTTGCCCGAGAAGGCGCCGCCACCATGACGGGCCATACCGCCGTACGTGTCGATGATGATCTTGCGGCCGGTGAGGCCGGCGTCGCCCATCGGACCGCCGATCTCGAAGCGGCCGGTCGGGTTGACCAGCAGGCGGTAACCCTCAGT
>NZ_JBSFFI010000042.1:0-43571 GCF_053596035.1 Streptomyces sp. NPDC001781
GCGGGCGGGGCCGACCCGCGGGGGCGGGCGCGCCCGGCGGCGGGGAGGGTCGGGGGGGGCGGCGGGGCGCCGCGCCCCCCCCCCCCCCCGCCCCTCCCGCCGTCTACAGCCGTGCCGGCCGTCGTGGCCTCGACCTCCGCCGGGTCAGCCTCGGCTCCCGTGTCGCCGTGCCCGGCTCCAGGGCCAGTACCGCCGCCACCGGGTGCTCGTCGTCGTCCGGTCCTGGAGCAGGCGCGGGTACGGGCGCGATGGCCGGGTTCGCCCGGGTCAGCAGGACCACGCCCCAGGCCGCCAGGCCCGCCCCGGCGAGGGCCAGCATGATGCCGACGGCACCGCCGTTCAGGCCCTGGCCGAGCAGGGTCAGGCCGATGACCGAGGCGGCCAGCGGGTTGGCCAGGGTGACCACCGCGAGCGGAGCGCCGAGGCCGCCCCGGTAGGCCGTCTGCGAGAGCAGCAGGCCGCCGGTCGCGAACGCGGCCACCAGCACCGCGACCACGATCACCAGCGGGCTCAGCGCCGGGCCGGTGCCCTCGGTGGCCGCCACCGTGGCGGTCTGGGTGAGGGCGGAGGCCACGCCTGAGGCGAATCCGGACGCGGCCGCGTGCCGGAGGCCCGGCCGGGTGCCGGGACGGCTCAGCGTACCGATCACGGCGACGGTCGTGGCGGCCACCGCCAGCGCCGAGGGCAGGCTCAGCACCCGCTCGGGTGCCGGGCCGGAGGCCGCCGTCAGCAGCGCGCCCAGCCCGAGCAGCGTCAGCGCCGTACCCCGCCACTCCAGGGCGGTGACCCGGCGTCCGGCCGCCCGTGCGCCGAGCGGCACCGCCGCGACCAGGGTGAGGGCGCCGAGCGGCTGGACCACGGTGAGCGGGCCGTACCGCAGGGCGACGACGTGCAGCAGGGCGGCACCCGCGTTCAGGCCGACCGCCGACCACCAGGCGCCGGTGCTGAGCATCCGCAGCAGGCCCGCGTTCAGGTTCCGGGAGGCGAGCCTCTCCTGCGCCACGGCCGCCGAGGCGTAGGCGACCGCGGATACCAGGGACAGGCCGACGGCCACCAGCAGCGCGCCGCTCATCGGGCCGGTCCCGCGAGCGCGGTGTCCTGCGGGAGGAGCCGTGGCCGGGCGGTGCCCGCGTTCCCGGGTCCCGCCGCGCGGTGCGGGAAGGGGATCAGGGCCAGTGCCGTGACCAGCAGGGTCGTCGCCACGATCGAGTCCAGCCAGTAGTGGTTCGCCGTGCCCACGATCACCGCCAGGGTCACCAGCGGATGCAGCAGCCACAGCCAGCGCAGGCGGGACCGGGTCGCGGCGATCAGTCCGACGGCCACCATCAGCGCCCAGCCGAAGTGCAGTGAGGGCATCGCGGCGAACTGGTTGGAGAGGTGGTCGCGGGCGGGCGGCCCGTACACCGAGGGGCCGTATATCCGGGCCGTGTCCAGCAGGCCGGTGCCGCTGAGCATCCTGGGCGGGGCCAGCGGGAAGGTGAACGTCAGCACCAGCGCCGCGCTGGTCACGAGCGCCAGGACCCGGCGGGCCCAGAGGTAGTGGGCGGGGCGGCGCAGATACAGCCAGACCAGGAAGGCGACGGTGGCCGGGAAGTGCACGGTGGCGTAGTAGGCGTTCGCCGCGTGGACCAGGGCGTCGCCGTGCAGCAGCGCCGACTGGACGTCCGTCTCGGCGGGCAGATGGACGGCGCGCTCCAGGTGCCAGACCCGGTGGGCGTCGCGGAAGGCGTCCGAGGTGTGGCCGTCGGCGAGCCGCCGACCGAACTTGTAGACCAAGAAGAGTCCCGCGACGAGCAGGAACTCCCGCAGAAGCGGTGGCCGGACTGTTGAGTCCGGTTCCGTTCCGGCGGGCTCGGATCGGGCGTTCATCCCCCGGCCCCCTTCACTGACGGTGGTGCGTGCTGGGTCCGGACGGCTTCCGAACTCAGCGATACGTTTGCGTACCGATACGCCAGTGTACCGATACGGTCGAGTACCGGTACACTGGCGTATCGGTACAGTGCGACACACTGGGATCGGGCAACGTACGCCGGGGACGAGTGAGGGGAAGCCAGGTATGACGTCGCAAGCCGCGGACGAACCGGAGACGGTCGTCGCCTCGCGCCGCTCCAAGCTCACGCCCGAGCGCGAGCAGGAGTTCTTCGACGCCGTGCTCGACCAGATCCGCCACTGCGGCTACGAGTCCGTCACCATGGAGGGCGTCGCCGCCAGCACCAGGTGCAGCAAGTCCACGCTCTACCGGCAGTGGAAGACCAAGCCGCAGTTCGTCGCCGCCGCGCTGCGCGCCAGCCGCAAGGTGCGCTTCGCGGGCATCGACACCGGCTCGCTCACCGAGGACCTGCGGCAGGCCGCGCGGGCCGTGGGGGACTGGTCGGGCAAGGACACCCGGCTGCTGCAGTCCCTGGGGCACGCCGTCACCGACGACCGGGAGCTGGCCGAGGCGCTGCGCGAGGCGCTGGTCCACCCGGAGATCGCCGCGCTCCAGGAGATGCTGGAGCGGGGCGTGGCGCGGGGCGAGGTCCCGGCGGGCCACCCCGCGCTGGAGTACGTGCCGGCGATGATGTTCGGCGTCCTGCGCGTACGCCCCGTGCTGTGCGGGCAGTATGCCGACGCCGACTATCTGGCCGGGTTCGTGGAGGCCGTCGTGCTTCCCGCGCTCGGTCTGCCGAGGAAACCGGCCGCGTAGGCCGCTACGAGACCCCAGGCCGCCGTTCACGGGATGACTGAACGGTGACCTGGACGCGCCGCACCGTGGGGACGGGGGCGGCGCACGCCCAGGCCGGGCGGGGTTCCCCTTGAGCGGAGGGGGAGTCCGCCCGGCCCGGACTTCTTCCCGGGCCGGACCTCAGACGTCCTGGCCGTTCCCCCCGCCGGACGACACCTCGATCCCCTCGAGGATCTCGTCCATCACCCCCGTGGACTGGCCCACGTCCAGACCGAAGCGCACCACCAGCATGCGGCCGGGATCGGCGGGCGAGGGGAAGGCGGCCGACTCCACGTACCCGTCGGCGCCCTTTCTGGTCACCGCCTTCCAGCGCACCAGGTAGCCCTTCTGCCCGGCCACCGTCACCGCCCGCGACGCCAGCACCTGGTGCGAGGTGATGCCGCCGTAGGACTTCCCGCCGTACGACTCCTCGGCGTTGGCCGCGACGTCGGCCCTGGCGACCGCCTCGGCCGTCTCGCCGCGGGTGCCCAGCGCGCGGGCCGGGGCCGAGTAGGCGCCGCCCGCCGTGCAGTTCTTGGAGGTGTCGCCGGGGCACTTGTAGGCCTTGTCCGAGGTCACCTGCGCGCCGATGGCGAACGCCTGGCCGGTCCAGCCCTCGGGCACCGGCATGCTGATTCCGTTGACCGGGTCCGGCAGCGTGCCCCCGCCGCGCACCTCGGGTGCGGCGGACCGGCCCGGGGAGGGCGATCCGCTCGGATCGCCCGGCCCCTCCTGGCGGCGGTCCTGTCCCTGCCGGGGACGCGAGTCGGCGCGGTCGCCGCCGGGGTCCTTCGCCAGCGCGTACACGCCGACCCCGACGCACGCCAGCACCGCGGCCGCCGCCGCGACGGCTATGCCGGTGCGCAGTCCGCGCCGGTTCCCGGCCGGGGGCTGCGCGGGGTACCCGCCGTAGGCGTACGGGGGGTGGGCGGGAGGGGGGCCGGCCTGGGCCGCCCCGGCCGGACGGACCTGAGCCGTCCATGTGTCGCCGTCCCACCAGCGCTCGGTGGGCGGAGCGTCGTGCGTCTGTCCGGGGTCGGGATACCAGCCGGGAGGAGTCACCTGCGTCATGGGCATACCGTATGAGGAGTCGGTGAAAGCCGGATGAGAGCACCCGTCCACGAGATGCCCCGAAGTCCCGTACCGGTTCACAGGTTTATCCGAATCCCGGTCAATAAGTGCGCCGGTGAACAGAGTTGACGTGCACAAGGGGACAAACCGGCCGGTCGGGCGGGGGTTTCGTCAGCCGGGCCGGAACCCGGCTCACCCGGCCGGGCAACACCTGCTCGGAGCGGGCGCCAATGGCCCGTTCGGGCGGCTACGCTCGTTCTTCGTACGCCGTTCGGACTACCTGCGGAGGTAACGGGATGACGGAGGAGCGGCCACAGGCGGTCGCCTCGGGCTACCTGTGGGAGCGGGAAGCGGAGATCGCCACCGTCACCGAGGCGATCGAGCTGCTGTGCGCCGACCAAACGTCCGCAGGCAGCCTCCTCCTCTTCCGCGGCGAGGCCGGCCTCGGCAAGACCGCCCTGCTCGCCGAGATACGCCGCATCGCCGAACGCCGCGGCTGCGTGGTCTGGTCGGCCCGCGCGGGCGAGACCCTCGAGTCCGTCCCGTTCCACGTCCTGCGCCAGCTCCTCCAGCCCGCGCTCGCCACCCTCACGCCCGACGAGGCCCGCGACTACCTCGCCTCCTGGTACGACATCTCCGGCCCGGCCCTCGGCATCGTGGAGCCCGGCGAGGGCAGTCCCGATCCGAGCTACGTGTGCGACGGACTCGTGTACGCGGTCAGCCGCCTCGCCAACCGCACCTATCCGCTGGTCCTCCTGATCGACGACGCCCACTGGGCCGACCTGGAGACGCTGCGCTGGCTCTCCGCCTTCGCCCAGCGCCTGGCCGACCTGCCCGTGCTCGTGGTGGTCGCCCGCCGCCCCGGCGAGGCCCACGGCGAGAGCGCCCGCCTGCTGGACGACATCGCCGCCGCGGGCCGGCCGGTCAGCAACCTCAGCGCGCTCACCCCGGAGGCCACCGCCGGGCTCACCCGCGCCACCGTCGGCCCGCAGGCCGACGACCCGTTCTGCCGCGAGGTGTGGGCCGTCACCGGCGGCAACGCCTACGACACCGTCGAACTCCTCGCCAAGGTCCGCGACCGCGAACTCCAGCCCAGCGAGGAGCGCGCCGCCGAACTGCGCGACCTCAACCGCTCCGCGCGCGGCGGCGGACTCGTCAGCCGGCTCCAGGAACTCGGCGTCGAGCCCACCAAGTTCGCCTGGGCGGCCGCCATCCTCGGCACCGGCAGCCCGGTCGGCCTCGTCGCCCGGCTCGCCAACATGGACGCCGGCACCGCCGCGCACTGCGCCGAGCTGCTCTGCGGCGCCCGCATCCTCGCCGAGGTCGTCCCCGATCCGGGCACGCCCCAACCGCAGCACATCGCGGTGGAGTTCGTGCATCCCCTGATCGCCTCCGCCGTCTACGACTCCATCACGGACGCCATGCGCACCGCCATGCACGGCATCGCGGCGAACATCGTCACCGAGACCGGCCGCAGCGCCGCCGAGGCCGCCCGCCACCTCCTCAAGGTGCACCCCGAGGGTGACGAGCTCCTGGTCGAGCAACTGCGCGAGGCCGCCCGCGAACACCTCGCCGTCGGTGCTCCGGACGCCGCCTGCGCCTGTCTCGAACGCGCCCTGACAGAACCCCCGTTGCCCGATGTGCGGGCCCAAGTGCTGTACGAACTCGGCCGCGCCAGACTCCTGTCGGCGCCCGCGCTCACCATCGAGCACCTGCGTGACGCCCTCGCCGCTCCCGGGCTCGACGGCGCCCAGCGCGTGGACGCCTCCATCCGGCTCTCCCAGGCCCTGCTGCACAACGACCAGCTGGAGGAGGCCGTCCGTACCGTGGAGGCCGAGGCCGACCGGCACGAGCCCGGCCCGGTGCGGATGCGGCTCCAGGCCGTGCAGTTCACCTGGGAGGCCGTGCACGGTGAGACCGTCTCCCCGGAACGCTCCCGGCGCCTTGCCGAACTCGCCGCCACCTGCGCCGGACGCGACAACTCCGAGCGCGCCCTGCTGATCCTGCGCGGCTTCGACGCCATGACCCACGGCGAGAACGCCGAGGAGGTGGTCGAGCTGTGCGACCGCGCCCTGGTCAACGGCCGTCTGGCACCAGGCCTCGGCTGGACCGACGACGAGTGGGGAGTCGAGCTGCTGATGATGCTCGGCAGCGCCTATGCCCACACGGACCGGCTCGACCGCGCCGAGAGCCTGTTCTCCGAGGCCCTGCGGGCCTACACCCGTGCCGGCTGGCACGGCGGCCACCTCTCCCTGGCCAACGCCTACCTCGGCCTCGCCTACCGCAGGCAGGGCAAGCTCCAGGACGCCGAGGGCGCGCTGCGCGAGGCGCTCCGGCTGGCCGAGCGGGTCGGCCGGGGCCTGCCGCTGTACTGGTCGGCGACCTGCGGCCTGGTCGACACCCTGCTCGCCCGCGGCCATGTCGCCCAGGCGTGGAACGTCGCCGAGCAGTACGGCTTCGCCCCGCCCTACCCGTCCACCATCGTGCTGCCCGACATCCGCTCCGTACGCGGGCGGCTGCTGCTCGCCGTCGGCCGTACCGAGGAGGGCATCAACGAACTCGAGGCCGCCGAGAAGGCCGCGGCCTCCCGAGGCGGTCACAACCCGGTGCTCGCGCCCTGGGCCGTCGACCTGATCCGCGCCCTCGCCCCGCACGACCCGGAACGGGCCCGCGCGCTCCTCACCGACGCCCGCCGCCAGGCCGAGCGGTTCGGCACCGACACCGCCATAGGAGAGGCCCTGCGCTGCGCCGCCGCCCTGGAGACCGGCCCGCGCGCCGAACGCCTCGCCGCCAAGGCCGTCGCCTACCTGGAGGCGTCACCCTGCCAGTACGAGCACGCCGCCGCCCGCGTCGAGCACGGCATCCTCGCCGGCTCCCGCGCCGAACTCACCCGCGGCCTCGACCTGGCGCGGGCGTGCGGCGCCGACGGGCTCGCGGCCCGCGCGAGCGGAGCGCTGGAGCACCTCCGCGGCTGAAACCGGCTCACGCCCCCGGCGTACCGCCCAGGATCTCCGCCAGGTCGTAGCGCACCGGCTCCTCCAACTGGGCGAACACACAGCTCTCGGGGGTGCGGTCCGGACGCCAGCGCCGGAAGCGGGCGGTGTGCCGGAAGCGGCGGCCGTTCTCCATGTGGTCGTACGCCACCTCCGCGACCTTCTCCGGCCGCAGCGGCACCCAGGACAGGTCCTTCCTGCCCGACCAGCGGCTCGGCGCCCCCGGCAGCCGCGCCGTCTCGTGCGCCGCCTCCTCCGCCCAGCGCGCCCAAGGATGCGCGCCCACGTCCGCCATCCGCAGCGGCTCGAGTTCCTCCACCAGCTCCGCGCGCCGCTTCATCGTGAAGGCGGCGGCCACGCCGACGTGCTGGAGCGCGCCCTCGTCGTCGTACAGCCCTAGCAGCAGAGATCCCACCACCGGGCCGCTCTTGTGCAGGCGGTACCCGGCGACCACCACGTCCGCCGTCCGCTCGTGCTTGACCTTGAACACGGCCCGCTCGTCCTGGAGGTACGGCACCGTCAGCGGCTTGGCGACCACCCCGTCCAGACCGGCGCCCTCGTACTGTTCGAACCAGCGGCGCGCCTCGTCCGCGTCCGTCGTCGCGGGCGCCAGATGCACCGGCGCCGTCACCCCGGCCAGCGCCCGGTCCAGCAGCGCCCGCCGGCCGGTGAGCGGAACGTCCAGCAGGGCGTGGTCGTCCAGCGCCAGCAGGTCGAAGGCGACGAAGGACGCCGGGGTCCGCTCGGCCAGCGTCCGCACCCGTGAGTCCGCCGGATGGATGCGCTCGGTCAGCGCGTCGAAGTCCAGATGGCCGTCCCGCGCGATCACGATCTCCCCGTCCACCACGCACCGCGGCGGCAGCCGCTCCTTCAGGGCGGCCACCAGCTCGGGGAAGTACCTGGTCAGCGGCTTGCCCGTGCGGCTGCCCAGCTCCACCTCGTCACCGTCGCGGAACACGATCGCCCGAAAGCCGTCCCACTTCGCCTCGTAGTGCATGCCGGGCGGGATCTTCGCGACCGCCTTGGCGAGCATCGGCTTCACGGGCGGCATCACCGGCAGGTCCATACGCCGATTCTGCGCGCCCCCACCCGCCACCGCCCGGTGTGCGGGCCGCGCGGGGTACGCCTACGGTGGCCGCATGGGCGATGCGGTGGAACTTCAGGTGGGCGGCCGGACCGTACGGCTGACCCACCCGGAGCGGGTGTTCTTCCCCGCGCACGGCTACACCAAGCTCGACATCGCCCAGTACTACGCGGCGGTCGGCCCCGGCCTGCTGCGCGCCCTGCGCGACCGCCCCACCACCCTCCAGCGCTACCCGGAGGGCCTTGACGGAGAGTGGTTCTACCAGAAACGCGCGCCGAAGAACATGCCGTCCTGGATCCCCACCGCTCACATCACCTTCCCCAGCGGGCGCAGCGCCGACGAGATGTGCCCCACCGAGGAGGCGGCCGCGGTGTGGGCCGCCCAGTACGGCACGCTCACCTTCCACCCCTGGCCGGTCCGCCGCGACGACGTCGACCATCCCGACGAACTGCGCCTCGACCTCGACCCGCAGCCCGGCACCGGCTACGAGGACGCGGTCCGCGCCGCCTTCGAACTCCGTTCCATCCTGGAGGAGTTCGGTGGTCTGCGCGGCTGGCCGAAGACCTCCGGCGGGCGCGGTCTGCACGTCTTCGTGCCCATCGAGCCGCGCTGGACCTTCACCCAGGTGCGGCGCGCGGCCATCGCCGCCGGCCGGGAGCTGGCCCGCCGGATGCCGGACCATGTGACGGTGAGGTGGTGGAAGGAGGAACGCGGCGAGCGCATCTTCCTGGACTACAACCAGACCGCGCGCGACCGCACCATCGCCTCCGCCTACTCCCTCCGGCCGCTGCCCGGCGCCACCGTCTCCGCGCCGCTCCGCTGGGACGAGGTCGCCGACGCCCGGCCGCGTGACTTCGACATCGTCACCATGCCGCGCCGGTTCGCCGAACTGGGTGACGTGCACGCCGGCATGGACGACCACCGCCACTCCCTCGACGCCCTGCTGGACCTGGCCCGCCGGGACGAGGCCGAGCACGGGCTGGGCGACCTGCCGTATCCGCCGGAGTACCCGAAGATGCCCGGCGAGCCCAAACGGGTGCAGCCCAGCCGGGCCCGAAAGGACCAGGCATCCTCCTGAGCCCCCCGGGGGTGCCGGGCCCCGCGGCTATCCTGATCACAGCCGCCGATGAGGAGCACCAAGTGACCGAGGCAGTGTCGCGTCCCACGCTGGAGGCAGTGGCCGCGCGGGCCGGGGTGTCCCGCGCCACCGTCTCGCGGGTCGTCAACGGCGGCGACGGCGTGCGGGACTCCCTCGCCACCCGCGTGCGCCAGGCGGTCGAGGAACTCGGCTACGTACCCAACCAGGCCGCCCGCAGCCTGGTCACCAAGCGGCACGACGCCGTCGCGGTCGTCATCGCGGAACCCGGCACCCGCGTCTTCGCTGACCCCTTCTTCGCCGCCCAGTTGCGCGGCATCAGCAAGGAACTCACGGCGCACGACAACCAGTTGGTCCTGCTGCTCACCGAGGGCCGTGACGACCACGCCCGCGTCGCCCGCTACCTCTCCGGCGGCCACGTCGACGGCGCCCTGGTCTTCTCCCTCCACCTCGACGACCCGCTGCCCGGACTGATCCGTGACGCGGGCGTCCGCACGGTCTTCGGCGGCCGCCCCGACTGGGACGCAGGAGACAGCGGCGGCGCGGTGTACGTCGACAGCGACAACCGGGGCGGCGCCCGCGACGCGGTACGGCACCTCGTCGGCCTCGGCCGGACCCGGATCGCGCACATCACGGGCGCCCTGGACCAGACCTCCGCCGTCGACCGGCTGGACGGCTACCGCGACGTGATGGGGAACGCCCACCCCGAGCTGGTCGTGGAGAGCGACTTCACCCCGGCCGGCGGCGAACAGGCGATGCGCGAACTCCTCGCCCGCCGGCCCGACGTCGACGCCGTCTTCGCCGCCAACGACCTCACCGCTCTCGGCGCGCTCCGCGTCCTGCGCGCCGAGGGGCGCCGCGTCCCCGAGGACGTCGCGGTGATCGGCTTCGACGACATGGCCCCGGTGGCCGAGCAGACCGACCCCCCGCTCACCACGGTCCGCCAGGACATAGAGGAGATGGGCCGCATCATGGCCCGCCTCCTCCTGAGCGGCGGCCAGACCCGCGGCGTCGTCCTCCCGACCACCCTCGTCCGCCGGGCGTCCGCCTGAGAACTGTCCCCTGTACCCGGGACGGCCGGCCACGCGGCGAGGTGCCGCATCCGCCGCCGCGCGCTGATCCAGCGGGGGACTACGGGACAGCCCTCAGTGAGCGTCCTGTGCCGGATCGCCCTTGATGACGGCGAACTCGTACCCGTGCGGGTCGGCGAGGCGGGCCAGGCGGCCCACTTCGGGGACGCTGGTCGCCGGGAGGCGGACCGAGCCGCCGAGTTCCTCCGCGCGGGCCACCACGGCGTCGGTGTCCTCAGCGCCGAAGTACGGCAGCCAGGAGGGGGCGGTACCGGCGGGGTCCTCGAAGGTGGGGACGATGCCGCCGAACATGGCGTCCTCGTCGGCGCCGCCGGGGTAGAGCGAGGTGTAGACGCCGCCGGGGAACTCGACGCCGGAGGTCTCCACGCCGAGCACCCGGTGGTAGAAGGCGGCGGCCGCCGCCACGTCCGGGGTGTGCAGCTCGACCCAGCACAGTGCGCCCGGCTCGGTCGCCGCGCCCAGGCCCTCCACCGGGTCCGGCTGCCAGACGCCGAACGCGGCACCGGCCCGGTCCCTCAGACCCGCCACCCGCCCGAGCCCCGGCAACTCCGTCGGCCACGACACCACCGTGCCGTGCGCCTCCCCTGCGGCCTCGGCGGTGCCGAGCGCGTCCGCGCAGCGGAAGTACACCGTCCAGCCCGCCCGGCCACGCTCCGGATCGAGCGCCATCGCC
Organism: Streptomyces sp. NPDC001781; assembly: GCF_053596035.1. Taxonomy (NCBI): domain Bacteria; kingdom Bacillati; phylum Actinomycetota; class Actinomycetes; order Kitasatosporales; family Streptomycetaceae; genus Streptomyces; species Streptomyces sp. NPDC001781. Next base: position 10,713 of record NZ_JBSFFI010000042.1, read on the forward strand.
CCGGCGACCGTCCTGCCGTCGAGCCGGAGGAGGGTGTAGCCGCCCGTCTCCGGGCCGGCGGGGGCGGGCTGCCAGCCGAAGAGGCCACCGTAGAAGGCGAGGCTCGCCGCCAGATCGGGGGAAGCGAGGTCGATCCAGTTGGAAGCGCCGTCGGGGAAACGGGTGGTGAGCATGCGCGCCCTCCTCGGGGACCGTCGGCCGTGTCGTCCTTGGCACCGACGAGTCTTCCACCGGGCGGGGAGGATCTCCCCGCGCGCCGCCGTGTGCGGGCGTGTCCGGCCGGAGGATCATCGGGACGGCCCACGCGACGCTTGACCGACGCCGCGTTGATCAAACGTTTTTCGGCACCCGGCACGATCCTGGCCATGCACATCGAGACGATCACGACGATCACACCGGCCGATTCCGCCTGGCAGGGCCAGGCCCTGTGTGCGCAGACCGGGGCGGACTTCTTCTTCCCCGAGCCCGGCAGTTCGGTGCGCGAGGCCAAACGGATCTGCGCCCTGTGCGAGATCCGCCCCGCCTGCCTCGACCACGCCCTCGCGCACGACGAGCGCTTCGGCGTCTGGGGCGGCCTCTCCGAACGCGAGCGGCTCGCCCTGCGGCGCACGGCCCGCTGAGGAGCGGGCCGTGCGGGTCTGCGGCCCGGTCTCAGCCTGCCGCCCGCGCCGCCATGCGCGCCTTGCGGGCCGCGAGGCGCTCGTCGAACTTGGCCGCCTCCGAGTCCAGGCCGCCCATGAACACGCCCAGCTCCTCCTGCGCCCGCAGGCCCTCCGGGCCGAGGCCGTCGATCTCCATGACCTTCAGGAAGCGCAGCACCGGCTGGAGCACGTCGTCGTGGTGGATGCGGAGGTTGTAGACCTCGCCGATGGCCATCTGCGCGGCCGCGCGTTCGAAGCCGGGGATGCCGTGACCCGGCATGCGGAAGCCGACCACGACGTCACGGACCGCCTGCATGGTCAGGTCGGGCGCCATCTCGAACGCGGCCTTCAGCAGGTTCCGGTAGAAGACCATGTGCAGGTTCTCGTCCGTGGCGATGCGGGCCAGCATGCGGTCGCAGGCCGGATCGCCCGACTGGTGGCCGGTGTTGCGGTGCGAGATCCGGGTGGCGAGCTCCTGGAAGGCGACGTACGCGACCGAGTGCAGCATCGAGTGCCGGTTGTCCGACTCGAAGCCCTCGCTCATGTGCGACATCCGGAACCGCTCCAGCGCGTCCGGGTCGACCGCGCGCGAGGCGAGCAGGTAGTCCCGCATCACGATGCCGTGCCGGCCCTCCTCCGCGGTCCAGCGGTGCACCCAGGTGCCCCAGGCGCCGTCCCGGCCGAACAGGGAGGCGATCTCGTGGTGGTAACTCGGCAGGTTGTCCTCGGTGAGCAGGTTGACGACCAGCGCGATCCGGCCGATCTCGGTCACCTTGGACTGGTCCTTGCCCCACGCCTCGCCGTCCTCGAAGAGGCCGGGGAAGTTGCGCCCGTCGCTCCACGGCACGTACTCGTGCGGCATCCAGTCCTTGGCGACCTTCAGATGCCGGTTCAGCTCGTTCTCGACCACTTCTTCCAGCGCGAACAGCAGCCGCGCGTCGGTCCAGGCGGACGGGCTGCCGAGGTGAGGGGAGGTGATCGTCACGGGGGTACTCCAAGAAACGGCCGAGCAGAGAAAGGGAGATCCGGTGACGGCACCCCCAAGAGGGCGACGCCACGAACCTACGGCTTCGTAGCCTACGTGTCCGTAGGTTACGAAGCCGTAGGTTAAGGCGGGCGTAAGTACCCCGGCCGGGCCGTCGTCCTTCGCCCGGCTAGCCGATCTCCTCCCGCGCGGCGTCCCGCAACTCCCCGTCGGCCACCAGCAGCCAGCGGGTGATGCCGATGGAGTCCAGGAACGGCAGGTCGTGCCCGGCGACGATCAGCGCACCCTCGTACGACTCCAGCGCCGAGGTCAACTGACGCACGCTCGCCATGTCCAGGTTGTTGGTCGGCTCGTCCAGCAGCAGCAGTTGCGGCGCGGGTTCGGCCAGCAGCAGCGCGGCCAGCGCGGCCCGGAAGCGTTCGCCGCCGGAGAGGGTGCCGGCCGGCTGGTCGGCCCGCTTGCCCCGGAACAGGAAGCGGGCGAGCCGGGCGCGGACCCGGTTGGGCGTGGCGCCCGGCGCGAACCGGGCCACGTTCTCCGCGACCGTCGCCCCGTCGTCCAGTACGTCGAGCCGCTGGGGCAGGAAGCGGAGCGGCACGTGGGCCTCGGCCAGTCCGGCGACCGGGGACAGCTCCCCGGCGATCGTCCGCAACAGGGTCGTCTTCCCGGCCCCGTTGCGCCCGACGAGCGCGATCCGCTCCGGGCCCCGCAGGTCCAGCAGGCCCGGTACGCAAGGCCCGTGGACCGTCCGGAGCTTCTCCAGCGTGAGCACCTGCCTGCCCGCCGGCACGGCGGTGTACGGCAGGTCGACACGGATCTCGTCGTCGTCCCGGACCGCCTCCACCGCCTCGTCCAGCCGTTCCCGGGCCTCCGCGAGCCGTTCCTCGTGCATGATGCGGTGCTTGCCCGCGGACTCCTGGGCGGCGCGTCTGCGGGCGCCCATCACGATCTTCGGCTCGCGCTTGGAGTCGTACATCTTCTGCCCGTACCGCTTGCGGCGGGCCAGTTTCATATGGGCGTCGGTGAGTTCGCGGCGCTGCCTGCGGACATCGGCCTCCGCCGCGCGCACCGTCCTTTCGGCCGCATCCTGTTCGACGGCGAGGGCCTCCTCGTAGGCGGAGTAGTTGCCGCCGTACCAGGCGACCTCGCCGGCCCGGAGGTCGGCGATCTGGTCGACCATGTCCAGGAGTTCGCGGTCGTGGCTGACCACGACGAGGACGCCGGGCCAGGAGGCCACGGCCGCGTACAGCCGGCGGCGGGCGTACAGGTCGAGGTTGTTGGTGGGCTCGTCCAGCAGCAGGACGTCCGGGCGGCGCAGCAGCAGCGCGGCCAGTCGGAGCAGTACCGACTCGCCGCCGGAGACCTCGCCGACCGTGCGGTCCAGGCCGATGTGGCCGAGGCCGAGTTCGCCCAGGGTGACCAGGGCGCGTTCCTCCACGTCCCAGTCCTCGTCCAGGGTCGCGAAGTGCTCCTCCGAGGCGTCGCCCGCCTCGATGGCGTGCAGCGCCGTCCGCTTGGCGGCGATGCCGAGGACGTCGTCGACGCGGAGGGCGGTGTCCAGGGTGATGTTCTGCGGGAGCAGGCCGATCTCGCCGGACACCCTGACCGTGCCGCCGGCCGGGACGAGTACGCCGGAGAGCAGTTTCAGCAGGGTGGACTTGCCCGAGCCGTTGGCTCCGACCAGCCCGGTGCGGCCGGGGCCGAAGGAGATGTCGAGGCCGTCCAGGACGGGGGTGCCGTCCGGCCAGGCGAAGGTCAGGGAGGTGGCGGAGAGGGAAGACGCGGGTGATGACATGAGGGCCTCACGGGTGCCGGGTGCGGTCTGGTCGGGGAGCTGACGAGACACCGCGGGGCGGAAACCGGAAGCCCGGAGGCAGTGGGCCGGGAGAGCTGGGCCCGGGGGCCGGGTGGAGAAGGGCCTGTGCCTGAGAGACGGCTCGTACGCCGAGGTCGAACGCCACGCACACCTCACCGGTGTGAACGCGATGTCTCATGACCTCAGACGAGCAACGTCCTTCTCCTATCGACGGCAGCAGAACCGCCGTACACGCTACGAACGGCTGTGAGGCCTGTCAACGCGATTAACCGCGGGATCCGGTCAGCCGGAGTCCCGCATCAGCGCGGCCAGCCCCTGGTCCAGGTCGAGCTGCAGATGCTCCAGGCCCACCGGGACCAGTTCCCCGGCCGCCCGCAGGAAACGCCGGATCTCCCCCGAGCGCACATGCACCACGGCTGTGCCCTCCGGCGCGTGGAACTCCAGGACCGTCCGGTCGTAGCCGTAGGGGCGCACGCGTACGTCTCCCTCCCCCTGCGGTTCGTGCAGGCCGGCGGACAGCAGTTCGCGGGAGAAGGTCCAGCACACCTCCACACCGGCCAGGGTGGCCGGGGCGGGGAAGGTCATCCGGACGGCCCAGGGGTCGCGCCGGTCGTAGTGCAGGGCTGCGGGAATGCTCGCCATGCGGGGCGCGGCGGCGACCAGTCGCGCCTCCACGATTGCCTCGATCACGGTGGACAAAAGCCTGTGCTCCCTCGGAAGGCTGGACACTGCTTCTCGGCGGGTGGCGGCCCGACACCGGAGGAGACGACGGAAGTCCCCGTTCCGTGCACAGCCTGACCAAGTGACCTCGGTCACGATCGCGGGGTGCGAAACGGGTCCGAATCCGGGTACTCGCCTGCGTACCGGACAGCCTGCGAAGGCCCGCAGGGTGACGAAGGGAGCGACCATGCCGGCCGGGTCCAGCCCCAAGCGTGAGCGGCAGTACGAGCACATCAAGCAGAGCGAACTGGACCGGGGGGCGAGCGAGGACCGCGCGGAGGAGATCGCCGCGCGCACGGTCGACAAGGAGCGTGCCCGCGCCGGCGAGTCCAGGACGGCCGGCCGCACCTGGCCGCAGGACACGTCCTCCTCGGAGCGCGGCGGCCGGCGCTCGGGCAGGGGCTCCCAGGGCCCCACGTACGGCCAGCTCCACGACGAGGCCAGGCAGCGCGGCGTCCAGGGCCGCTCCGGCATGAACAAGGAGCAGCTCCGGCGCGCGCTGGACGAGAAGAAGTGAGCCGGTGCGGGGTCAGCCCGCGTTCTGCCGGTACCGCGACAGTCCGGGCGCCGTCTTCGTCGCGGTGAACTCGGTGACGCGGTACTCGCACACCCCGGCCGTGACGAACGGGTCCGTCGCGACGACCGCCTCGATCTGTGCCCGGCTGTCCGCGACGGCCAGGATCACCCCGCCGTCACGGGGGTTCTTCCGGCCTGAGGCGAGGAACAGCCCCTTCTCGTACTGCTCGTCCAGCCAGGTCACATGAGCGGTCAGGGCGGCGTCGACGGCGTCGAGCGGGGCGGTGTACGTCAGCTCCAGTACGAACATGATCACGAGCCTACCCCCGCGCCCGGTATCCTCTGGGCCACCATGATCGCCGCACAGGTTCCCGCCGACTGGCCCGCCGCCGAGGAGGAGGCCCGCGCCGTCCAGGACGCGCTCCGCGTCCTGGTCGTCCGCGACGAGTCCGGTCCGCCGCCCGGCACCGGACATGTCACCGGCGTGGACGTGGCCTACGACGACGCGAACGATCTGGTCGCGGCGGCGGCCGTGGTCCTGGACGCGGCCACCCTCACCGTCGTCGCCGAGGCGACCGCCGTCGGCCGGATCGCCTTCCCCTACGTCCCCGGACTGCTCGCCTTCCGTGAACTGCCGGCCGTACGCGCGGCCCTGGAAGCGCTGCCCTGCCCGCCCGGTCTGGTCGTGTGCGACGGCTACGGTCTCGCCCACCCCCGCCGCTTCGGCCTGGCCGCCCACCTCGGCGTCCTGACCGGTCTGCCCACGATGGGCGTCGCCAAGAACCCCTTCCTCTTCACCCATCCCGCCCTCGCCGCGCCGCGCGGGAGCGCCGCCCCGCTGCTCGCGGAGGCCGGCGAGGAGGTGGGCGCTGCCCTGCGCACGCAGGCGGGGATCAAGCCGGTGTACGTCTCGGTGGGCCACCGGGTGTCCCTGGAGACCGCCGTCGCCCACACCCTGGCCCTGACCCCGCGGTACCGCCTCCCGGAGACGACACGCAGGGCGGACGCGCTGTGCAGGCGGGCGCTGCGGGAGACCCGGGACTCCCAGGGCCCCGGCTTGATCAGCGGCGCGTCGCGGCAGAGCTCGCGGAAGCCGAGTCCGTAGTACAGCCCACGCGCCCCGGGACGGCCCGGCGCGCCCAGGCAGACGGCCGTCGCGTGGGTGGCTCCCGCCGCCCGGGCCGGGTGCGTGCCGTGGAGCATCACCGCGCGGGCCGGCCCGAGGCGGCGGCAGGCGGGGTGGGCGCCCACCGGTTCGAACTCGACGGTCGCGTTCACGGGGCCGAGCCACATGATCGCGGAGGGGGCCGTGATCCCGTCCTGGAACCGGTTCTCCCTCAGACGCTCCGCTCCGCCACCACCCGGAACCCGATCCCCGCCGCCCGCAGCCGTTCCAGCAGCGCGTCACCCATCGCGGTGGCCGGGGTGAGCTGGCCCGCGCGGTCCGGGAGGTCGTCCGCCGCCAGGGACAGGGCCGCCTCCGCGAACATCTTCGCGGTCTCCCCGTAGCCGGGGTCGCCGCCCGCGACCTCGGTGAACACGCGCCGTCCGCCGCCCTCGCCGACGAAACGGACGCGGAACCAGCTCCGGGCGCGCTTCTCGGCGTCCGGGCCCTCACCGGGCTGGAGCCGGCCGGAGAGCCAGGAGCGGACGGGGGCGAGCTGGGCCGCCACCGCGAGGACGCCCACGCCCGCGAGCCCGGCCGCCGCGACCGGGAGGTGCTCGACCGCCGCGTAGTGCCGGTAGCGGAAGTCGGGGCCGTAGCGGTCCAGGGACGTGGCGGAGCGGCGCACGATCTGCGGGTCGATGGTGGGCAGCGGCAGCGCCCAGGCGCCGACCTCCCCGGCGAACCGGGGCGCGCCCGTAGGGGCGGACACCCGGCGGCCCATCAGCCGCGGCTCGTGCCGGGCCCGGTCACGGGCCGCAGCCCACATGCTCCCGGCCCGCGCGAACTGGTTCAGCGCCGAGGCGAGCGTGCCCCCGGAGAAGGTGGCGTCCGCCGTGACGAAGCCGTCCACCCGCAGCGGCACGCCCTCGGGAAGCTGCCGCACCGTGAAATAGGCGCCCAGGTCGTGCGGTACGGAGTCGAAACCGCAGGCGTGCACCAGCCGGGCGCCGGTCTCGCGGGCGCGGGCGTCGTGGCGGATGAACATCAGGTCCACGAATTCGGGCTCGCCGGTGAGGTCGAGGTAGTCCGTGCCGCTGTCGGCGCAGGCGGCCACCAGTTCCTCGCCGTAGGTGATGTACGGACCGACGGTGGAGGCCACCACGCGGGCCTGTTCCGCGAGGGCCCGCAGGGTGGCGGGCTCGCCCACGTCGGCGCGGACCACTCCGATGGCCGAGCCGCCGGGCAGCCGCTCGCGCAGCGCCTCCAGCCTGCCGGTGTTCCGGCCGGCGACGGCCCAGCGCAGGCCCTCGGGTGCGTGCGCCGCGAGATACTCCGCCGTCAGCGTGCCGACGAAGCCGGTGGCGCCGAACAGCACGACGTCGTAGGGACGGTCGGTTGATTTCATCCTGCTCATGACACTCCTTGCCGTGCAGCCCGCGCGACTGTCGGGGGCCGAGGCTAGCGTGAACGGTGCGGGGCCCGGCAGGCGCCCCGTGCGGTGCGCCCGGGGAACCGGGGCGCACCGGGGCACTTCGCTAAGCGCCCGCTCGTTCGGGTCTTGTGCCAGGTGCACGGTATTCCTAGCATCACCGGTGTTACATCGTTTGTGTCATACGCGCTTGGGGGCATGACGGCATGACGACGGCAACGACGCCCGGGCACGGCCCGCTCAGCTGGGTGCGGGTGGTCGAGCTGGCCGGCATCGGCCCCGGCCCCTTCGCCGCGATGCTCCTGGCCGACCTGGGCGCCGACGTGGTCCGGGTGGACCGCCCCGACGGCCCCGGCCTCGGCATCGACCCGGCGTGCGACGTCACCAACCGCAACAAGCGCTCCGTCGTGGTCGACCTCAAGGCCCCGGACGGCCCCGCGCGCGTGCTCGGCCTCGCCGGGCGCGCCGACGTCCTCATCGAGGGCTACCGCCCCGGCGTCGCCGAGCGCCTCGGCGTCGGCCCCGCTGACTGCCACGCCCGCAACCCCCGCCTGGTCTACGGCCGGATGACCGGCTGGGGCCAGGACGGCCCGCTCGCCGACCGCGCCGGGCACGACGCCTCCTACATCGCCGTCACCGGCACCCTCGGCATGATCGGCCGCCCCGGAGAACCCCCGGCCCTGCCCGCCAACCTCCTCGGGGACTACGCGGGCGGCTCCCTCTACCTCGTCGTCGGTGTCCTCGCCGCCCTGCACCACGCCCGCGCCACCGGCACCGGCCAGGTGGTGGACGCCGCCATCGTGGACGGGACCGCCCACCTCTCCACCATGATCCACGGCATGCTCGCCGCGGGCGCCTGGCAGGACCGCCGGGCCGCAAACCTCCTGGACGGCGGCTGCCCCTACTACGGCACCTACGAGACCGCGGACGGGAAGTACATGGCGGTCGGCGCCCTGGAACCCCGGTTCTACGCCGAGTTCCTCCGCCTCCTCGACCTCGACGGCCTGACCGGCGCCCACCACGACCCGGCCCGCTGGCCCGAGCTGCGCGAGCGGGTGGCCGCCCGCTTCAAGTCCGGTACGCGTGCCGAGTGGACGGCCCGCTTCGAGGGCACCGACGCCTGTGTGGCCCCCGTGCTGAGCCTGCGCGAAGCGCCGGGCCATCCCCACCTGGCCGCCCGCGGCACCTTCACCGAGCACGACGGACTGGTCCAGCCCGCCCCCGCCCCGCGCTTCTCCGCCACCCCCACGCGCGTCCGCACCGGCCCCGCCCTGCCCGGCACCGGCGCCGAGGACGTGGCCCGCGACTGGGACCTCCCAGAAGCCACCGCCTGACACCCTCCCGAAAGGCACACCAGTGACCACCGAAGCGTTTGTGTACGACGCGATCCGCACCCCGCGCGGCCGAGGCAAGGCCAACGGCGCGCTGCACGGCACCAAGCCGATCGACCTGGTCGTCGGCCTGATCCACGAGATCCGCGCCCGCTTCCCCGGTCTGGACCCGGCCGCCATCGACGACATCGTGCTCGGGGTCGTCGGCCCCGTCGGCGACCAGGGTTCCGACATCGCCCGCATCGCCGCCGTCGCCGCCGGACTGCCGGACACCGTGGCGGGCGTACAGGAGAACCGCTTCTGCGCCTCGGGTCTGGAGGCTGTCAACACCGCCGCCGCCAAGGTCCGCTCCGGCTGGGAGGACCTGGTGCTGGCGGGCGGTGTCGAGTCGATGTCCCGGGTGCCGATGGCCTCGGACGGCGGCGCCTGGTTCAACGACCCGATGACCAACCTCGCCACCAACTTCGTCCCGCAGGGCATCGGCGCCGACCTCATCGCCACCATCGAGGGCTTCAGCCGCCGCGACGTCGACGAGTACGCGGCCCTGTCCCAGGAGCGCGCCGCCCACGCGTTGAAGGAGGGCCGCTTCGAGCGCTCGGTGGTCCCGGTCAAGGACCGTGCGGGCCTGACCGTCCTCGACCACGACGAGCACCCCCGCCCCGGCACCACCGCCGACTCCCTCGCCGGTCTCAAGCCGTCCTTCGCCGACATCGGCGAGCTGGGCGGGTTCGACGCGGTCGCGCTGCAGAAGTACCACTGGGTGGAGAAGATCGACCACGTCCACCACGCGGGCAACTCCTCCGGCATCGTGGACGGAGCCTCCCTGGTCGCCATCGGCTCCCGCGAGGTGGGGGAGCGGTACGGGCTCACCCCCCGCGCCCGGATCGTCTCCGCCGCCGTCTCCGGCTCCGAGCCCACCATCATGCTCACCGGCCCGGCCCCCGCCACCCGCAAGGCGCTCGCCAAGGCCGGGCTGACCATCGACGACATCGACCTGGTCGAGATCAACGAGGCGTTCGCCGCCGTCGTCCTGCGCTTCGTCAAGGACATGGGCCTGTCCCTGGACAAGGTCAACGTCAACGGCGGCGCCATCGCCCTCGGCCACCCCCTCGGCGCCACCGGCGCGATGATCCTCGGCACCCTCGTGGACGAACTGGAGCGCCAGGACAAGCGTCACGGCCTGGCCACCCTGTGCGTCGGTGGCGGCATGGGCATCGCCACGATCATCGAGCGCGTCTGAACTCCCGGCGGAACCAAGCGACTTCTACGGAGACGACTGTCATGACCGAGAGCACCACCATCCGCTGGGAGCAGGACGACACCGGTGTCGTCACCCTCGTCCTCGACGACCCCGGCCAGTCCGCGAACACCATGAACCAGGCGTTCCGCGAGTCCCTCGCCGTGATCACCGACCGGCTGGAGGCCGAGAAGGAGTCGGTCCGGGGCGTCATCCTCACCTCGGCGAAGAAGACCTTCTTCGCGGGCGGCGACCTGCGCGACCTGATCCGGGTCACCCCCGACACCGCCCAGGACCTCTTCGACGGCGGCCTCGCGATCAAGCGGAACCTGCGCCGCATCGAGACCCTCGGCGTGCCCGTGGTCGCCGCGATCAACGGCGCGGCCCTCGGCGGCGGCTTCGAGATCGCCCTCGCCTGCCACCACCGGATCGCTCTGGACGCCCCCGGCTCCCGCATCGGCTGCCCCGAGGTCACCCTCGGCCTGCTCCCCGGCGGTGGCGGCGTCACCCGTACCGTCCGGCTGCTCGGGATCACCGACGCGCTGCTGAAGGTGCTGCTCCAGGGCACCCAGTACAACCCGCGCCGCGCGCTGGACAACGGGCTCGTGCACGAGGTGGTCCGGACGCCGGAGGAGCTCACCGCCCGGGCCCGCGCCTTCATCGACGCCCACCCCGAGTCGCGGCAGCCCTGGGACGAGCCGGGCTACAAGATCCCCGGCGGCACCCCGGCCAACCCGAAGTTCGCCGCCAACCTGCCCGCCTTCCCGGCCTCGCTGCGCAAGCAGACCAACGGCGCGCCCTACCCGGCGCCGCGCGGCATCCTCGCCGCCGCCATCGAGGGCGCCCAGGTCGACTTCGAGACCGCGCAGGTCATCGAGGCCCGGTACTTCGTGGAGCTGGCCGCCGGACAGACCGCGAAGAACATGATCCAGGCGTTCTTCTTCGACCTCCAGGCCGTCAACTCCGGCGCCAACCGCCCCCGGGGCATCGAGCCGCGCGAGGTCCGCAGGGTGGCCGTGCTCGGCGCGGGCATGATGGGCGCCGGCATCGCCTACTCGTGCGCCCGCGCGGGGATCGAGGTCGTCCTCAAGGACGTCTCGCTGGAGGCGGCCGCCAAGGGCAAGGGCTACTCCGAGAAGCTGTGCGCGAAGGCCGTCGCCAAGGGCCGCACCTCCCAGGAGAAGGCCGACGCCCTGCTGGCCCGGATCACCCCGGCCGCCGAAGCGGCCGACCTCGCGGGCTGCGACGTGGTGATCGAGGCGGTCTTCGAGGACACCGCGCTCAAGCACAAGGTGTTCCAGGAGATCCAGTCCGTCGTCGAGCCGGACGCGCTGCTCTGCTCCAACACGTCCACGCTGCCCATCACCGCGCTGGCCGAGGGCGTCGAGCGCCAGGGCGACTTCATCGGACTGCACTTCTTCTCGCCGGTCGACAAGATGCCGCTGGTCGAGATCATCAGGGGCGAGCGCACCGGGGACGAGGCGCTGGCCCGTGCCTTCGACCTGGTCCGGCAGATCAACAAGACGCCGATCGTGGTCAACGACTCGCGCGGCTTCTTCACCTCGCGGGTGATCGGCCACTTCATCAACGAGGGCGTGGCGATGGTCGGCGAGGGCATCGAGCCGGCCTCGGTGGAGCAGGCGGCGGCCCAGGCGGGCTACCCCGCCAAGGTCCTGTCCCTGATGGACGAGCTGACCCTCACCCTCCCGCGCAAGATCCGCGCGGAGACCCGGCGGGCCGTGGAGGAGGCGGGCGGCACCTGGACCCCGCACCCCGCCGACGAGGTCGTGGACCGCCTGGTCGACGAGTTCGGCCGGCCCGGCCGCAGCGGCGGCGGCGGCTTCTACGACTACGAGGACGGCAGGCGCGCCGCCCTCTGGCCCGGTCTGCGCGAGCACTTCACCAAGCCGGGGTACGAGATCCCGTTCGAGGACATGCGGGAGCGGATGCTCTTCGCCGAGGCACTCGACACCGTCCGCCTCCTGGAGGAGGGCGTCCTCACCTCCGTCGCCGACGCCAACATCGGCTCCATCCTCGGCATCGGCTTCCCCGGCTGGACCGGCGGCGTACTCCAGTACATCAACGGCTACGAAGGCGGCCTGCCCGGCTTCGTGGCCCGCTCGCGCGAACTGGCGGACCGCTACGGCGACCGCTTCACGCCTCCGGCGCTGCTCGTCGAGAAGGCGGAGAAGGGCGAGACCTTCACCGACGCGCGCTGAGATCCTCGCGAGGGGCGCTTTCCGGGGCCGGGCTCCCGGAGGGCGCCCCTCTCGCGGCCCGGGCGGACGTGCGCCGTCGTCTCCTGCGGGTGCCGCCCCCGGCGGGCGTGGGCGCGGTGCGGCTTCCGCCGCGGGGTGCCGCGGTCACCGTCTCGGTGGTCCTCCGCCCGGGCTCCACCGCCGGGGCGCGATCCGGGCCCCTACCGGTCCTCGTGGCCGCGCTCCTGCTCGTCCCCCAGCCACTCCCTGACCTCCTGGCGCAGCGAGCGCTGGAACGTGGTCAGGAGGGCCTGGACGACCAGGGGCTGCATGTGGGCGGAGAGGGTGCGGACGTCCTTCGGGGTGTGTTCCGGGACCGCGTCGCGTAGCAGGGAGGAGAGCTCGCGGGCGGCGGCGCGGGAGTGCTCGAGGAGAGTGGTGCGGGCGGCCAGGATGACCTCCTGGGAGAAGGGGAGGTCCAGGAGCTGCACGGCGAGGCGCAGCAGACCGGAGTCGACACGGTGGACGTCGTCCGCCCCGCCGGGTGCCAGGACGTCCATGGCCGTGAGCCGCCGTACGTCGTCCTCGGTCAGCCGGCGCCCCGCGCGGCGGTCCAGCTCGGCGCGGCCGACCGTCTCCACCGCCTCCGGGGCCCAGGAGGAGACGACGGCCCGGTGCACCGCGAGGTCCTGGGCGGTGAGATCGGCCGGGAGCCGGCTGATGTACCGCTCGATCGCCGCCAGCGTCATCCCCTGCTGCCGCAGCTCCTCGATCAGTGCCAGCCGGGCCAGGTGCTCACGGCCGTACCGGCCGACCCTGCGGGGGCCTATCTCGGGGGGCGGGAGCAGACCGCGGGTGCCGTAGAAACGCACCGTGCGCACGGTGACGCCGGACCGCGCGGCCAGCTCGTCGATGGTGAGGGTGGGGTCCTCGGCCTCGGTCGTCATCGCAGCAGTATCGCTGTCGCAGCAGGAGTGTGAAAGCCGCGAAGGTCATGTGAGAAGTGCCGCTCTGTGACGTGGACAACCGCATACCGGTTGATCTCTCTGGGAAGCTGCTGCCTTGGTCTGTACCGCGACACGATCGTGCGGCGGGCCGCCCTGTAAGGAACCGGTCCCTCGTGGTCCGGGAGTACCAGAGAGTGGAACCGACCCGTGAGCAAGGACGCCGTCGACTCGGCCCCGGCCGCTGCCCCCACGCAAGCGGCCCAGACGCCCGCGGACGCGGGCGACGCCGGTTACAGCAAGGACCTCAAGGCCCGCCACGTCAACATGATCGCCATCGGCGGCGCCATCGGCACCGGCCTGTTCCTCGGAGCGGGCGGACGCCTGCACAACGCGGGCCCCGCGCTCGCCCTGGCCTACCTGGTCTGCGGCGTCTTCGCCTTCTTCGTGGTCCGGGCGCTTGGCGAGCTGGTCCTGTACCGCCCGTCCTCCGGGTCCTTCGTGTCGTACGCGCGCGAGTTCCTCGGTGAGAAGGGCGCCTACGTCGCCGGCTGGATGTACTTCCTGAACTGGTCGACCACCGGCATCGCCGACATCACCGCGATCGCGCTCTACACGCACTACTGGAGCATGTTCACCTCCATACCGCAGTGGGTGCTGGCACTCGTCGCGCTGGCCGTGGTGCTCGCCGTGAACCTGATCTCGGTGAAGATCTTCGGCGAGATGGAGTTCTGGTTCGCGATCATCAAGGTCGCCACCCTGGTGGGCTTCATGCTCATCGGCATCTTCCTGCTGGCAACCCAGCACGACGTGGGCGGACACCAGCCCGGCGTCAGCCTCATCACCGACCACGGCGGGGTCTTCCCGCACGGCATGATGCCCGTCGTCCTCGTGATGCAGGGCGTGATCTTCGCGTACGCCGCGCTCGAACTGGTCGGCGTCGCCGCCGGTGAGACCGCCGAACCCGAGAAGGTCGTCCCGCGCGCGGTGAACTCCATCATGTGGCGTGTCGGCGTGTTCTACGTCGGCTCCGTGGTGCTGCTCGCCCTGCTGCTGCCCGGCTCGGTGTACTCCGCCGACCAGAGCCCGTTCGTGACCGTCCTGTCCAAGGTCGGCATCCCGGCGGCCGGCGACGTGATGAACCTCGTGGTGCTCACCGCCGCCATGTCCTCGCTGAACTCCGGCCTGTACTCCACCGGCCGCATCCTGCGCTCCATGGCCACGGCCGGTTCCGCGCCGAAGTTCACCGCCCGGATGAACCGCAGCCAGGTCCCCTACGGCGGCATCCTGCTGACCTGCGCGGTCTGCGTGCTCGGCGTCGGCCTGAACTACCTCGTTCCCAGCCAGGCGTTCGAGATCGTGCTGAACGTGGCCTCCCTCGGCATCATCAGCACCTGGGTGATCATCATGGTCTGCCATGTGATCTTCGTCCGCCGCGCCCGCGCGGGCCTGGTCACCCGGCCGCGGTTCCGGCTCAGGTTCAGCCCGGTCACCGAGATCGTCACCATCGCCTTCCTGCTGGTCTGTCTCGGCATGATGTGGAACGACCCCGAGGTGGGCCGCCGCACCCTGTACCTGATCCCGCTGATCGCGGTCCTGCTGGTCGCCGGCTGGTTCGGCGTCCGCCGCCGCGTCAGCGCGAACGCGGAGCGGGAGCTGGCCGACCTCACGGACTAGCAGTTCACGGCCACTGTCAGTGGCAGCCCTTACGGTGGCGTCGTGTCGGAGATCATTTATGTCCGGGGTGACGCCACCGCGCCATGTGCGCGGGGCGCCAGGGTGATCGCCCATGTGTGCAACGACATCGGCGGCTGGGGGAGGGGCTTCGTCTCCGCGCTGTCCGAGCGCTGGCCGGAGCCCGAAGCGGCCTACCGCGCCTGGTACAGGGGGCGGGCGGCGAACGACTTCGCACTGGGCGCCGTCCGGCTCGTCGAGGTCGGCCCGCGCCTGTGGGTGGCCAACATGATCGGCCAGCACGGCATCAGGGGGCGCGGCAAGGGCGTCCCGGTGCGGTACGAGGCGATCGACACCGCGCTCGGCCGCCTCGCCGGCCAGGTGGTCCCACTCGGTGCCTCCGTGCACATGCCCCGCATAGGCTGTGGCCTGGCGGGCGGCGAGTGGTCGCTCGTGGAGCCGCTCGTCGCCGGGCGGCTGGCGGGGCGGGGCATCCCCGTGACCGTGTACGACCACGGGGAGGGCGCATGACCGACGTGCTTGTGCTGGGCGGAGCCGGGGTGGACACCGTCGTCCGCGTGCCCGAGCTGCCGCTGCCCTTCGCCGACAGCTATCCCGTCGACACCGGAGTGCACACCCGCGCCGGGCAGACCGGCGACTTCGTCGCGCTGGGCCTGGCCGCGCTCGGCCTCGACGTCCACCATCTCGACCTGATCGGCGACGACCCCGAGGGCGACCTCGTCCGGGCGCTGCACCGGGACCGCGGCATCGCCCTGACCGCGCTGCCCCAGCCCGCCGGAACCAGGCGCGCCGTGAACCTGGTCGGCCCCGACGGCCGCCGCCTCTCGCTGTACGACACCAGCCGCGCCCGCCCCGGCGACCGCTTCCCCGACGAGGTGCTGCGTCCCCTCGCGGCGGCCGCCCGGCACGTCCACGTGACCATCACCCAGCCCTGCGCCGAGGCCCTGCCCCTGCTCCGGGAAACAGGCGTGCCGCTCTCCACGGACCTGCACGACTGGGACGGCGAGAACCCGTACCACGAGCCGTACGCCCTCGCCGCCGACGTGGTCTTCCTCTCCGCCGCCGCGCTCTGCGACCCCGAGCGCACGATGCGCCGGACGGCCGAACGCGGCCGGGCCCGGGTGGTCGTCGCGACGGCGGGAGCCGAAGGCGCCCATCTGCTGGCCGACGGCGTACTGACCCACGTCCCGCCCGCGGCCCCGCCCGCCCCCGTGGTCGACTCCAACGGAGCCGGCGACGCCTTCGCAGCCGCCTTCCTCTACGGCCGCCTCGCCGGGGAGCCGCCCGAGCGCTGCGCCCGCTACGGCGCCCTCGCGGGCGCGTACGCCTGCACCGTCCCCGCCACCCGCACCGACGCGATGGGCCGTGACGGCCTCCTGGGGGAGGAGACCGTCACGGCCTGAGGGCTGTCCCGCAATCCCCGGTGGATCAGCGCACGGCGGCAGACGCGGTGCATCGCAAGGCGGAGGGCCGCCCTCATACCGGACGTATGCGGGCGATCCGACAACGCGGCGAGGCGCCGTAGCTGTCGACGCGCGCCCGCCGGGGATCACGGGACAGCCCTTGGGCATCCCGAGGCATCCGGGGCTCAGTGCGCGTGCACGTCGTTCGTCGCCTCGATCCTCTTCCACGACTCCGGCTGCGCGATCCTCGCCGCGAGCGGCCGGGGCGACGAGGCGGAGCCCCGCGTGTCCGGCTTCGACGGCTGGAACAGCCAGGTGTCGAAGAGCGCCGCCAGCGGCTTGCCGGACACCTGCTCCGCGTACTTCTGGAAGTCGGCGACCGAGGCGTTGCCGTAGGCGTGCTGCCTCGGCCATCCCTTCAGCAGGGCGAAGAAGGCGTCGTCCCCGATCTCCTCGCGCAGCGCCTGCACGGCCAGCGCGCCCCGGTCGTAGACGGCGAGGTCGAACTGGGCGTCGGGGCCGGGGTCACCGGGCTTGACGGTCCAGAACGGGTCGCCGGCCGGGTGCGAGGCGTACACGTAGTCCGCCAGCTCGCGGGTGGTGCCCTCGCCCTCGTGCTCGGACCAGAGCCACTGCGCGTACCGGGCGAAACCCTCGTTGATCCAGATGTCCTTCCAGCCCTTGAGCGACACGTCGTCGCCGTACCACTGGTGGGCCAGTTCGTGCACGACCACCGAGGTGTTGGAGCCGGCCGCGAACTGCCTGGGGCTGTAGTAGACGCGGGTCTGTGTCTCCAGCGCGTACCCGGTGGTGGTGTCGGGGACGTAGCCGCCCGCCGAGGAGAACGGATACGGCCCGAAACAGCCGCTCAGCCAGTCCACCAGCTCACCGGTACGCTCCACGCTCGCCCGCGCCGCCCCGTCGTTCGCGCCGAGGTTCTTGCTGTACGCGTTGACGACCGGGACCCCGCCCTCGGAGGTGGAGGTGGTGATGTCGAAGCGGCCGAGCGCGAGGGTGGCCAGGTAGGTCGCCTGGGGCTTGTCCTGGCGCCAGTTGTAGCGGGTCCAGCCCAGCTTCGAACTGGTCGACGCCAGCGTGCCGTTGGAGATCGCCTGGGTGCCGTCCGGTACCGCCACCGACACGTCGTAGGTGGCCTTGTCGCCGGGGTGGTCATTGCTCGGGAACCACCACCAGGCCGCTTCCGGCTCGTCCGCCGCGATGGCGCCGTCCGGGGTGCGGTGCCAGGTGGAGAACCCGTAGGCGCTCTTGGTGGACGGCACCCCGCTGTAGCGGACGACCACGGTGACCTGCGTGCCCCTGGTCAGCGGGGTCCTCGGCGTGACCACCAGTTCGTGCTCGCCCGACGTGGTGAACGCGGCCTTGACGCCGCCGACCCGCACCTCGCTGACGTCCAGCAGGAAGTCCAGGTCGAAGCTGGACAGGTCCTGCGTGGCCGTCGCCAGGATGGTCGCGGTGCCCTGCAGCTCGTCCGTCCTCGGCTGGTACTTCAGCCGCAGGTCGTAGTGCGAGACGTCGTATCCGCCGTTGCCGTACTTCGGGTAGTAGGGGTCGCCGATGCCCGGCGCGCCAGGGGCGAAGGCCGCGGCCGATGCCGGGATCGCCAGCAGGAGGGAGGCGGCCGCGAGGGCGCTCGGCGCGAGGATTCTGCGGTGCACGTCAGCTCCAAGTCTTCTGGACAGGAAGTCTGTTCGGAGCCCATTCAGTCCCGGCCGCTCCTGGCGTGTCCACGACCCTTGCGGTCACACGATCGCCATTCAGCCGTCACGCGTCCCGGTGAGCGCCGAAAGGCCCTCTTCTGCACGGGAGTTGCCGGGGGTAGCGTCCGTCCATGCCGATTCGCTCGCTCTGGAGAACCCTCGCGGTCCTGGCCGTCGGTGCGCTGACGGCCGTCCTCCTCGCCCCGGCCGCCGCCCAGGCGGCACCGCGCGAGAGCAGGCCCGTCTACTCGTACGCCGACGCGGTCCGGGAGTCCGTCTGGGTGGACACCGGACTGGACGGGGACGGCGACGGCCGCACCGACCGCGTGGCAGCCGACATCGTCCGCCCGGCCGAGCCCGCCCGGCAGGGCCGCAAGGTGCCCGTCATCATGGACGCCAGCCCCTACTACTCCTGCTGCGGCCGCGGCAACGAGAGCCAGCGCAAGACGTACGACGCGCAGGGGCACGTCGTGCAGATGCCGCTCTTCTACGACAACTACTTCGTGCCGCGCGGCTACGCCTTCGTCGGCGTCGACCTCGCCGGCACCAACCGCAGTGACGGCTGCGTGGACGTCGGCGGACGCTCCGACATCGGTTCCGCCAAGGCGGTCGTGGACTGGCTCGGCGGCCGGGCCCGCGCCTACACCGCCCGGACCGGCGGTACTTCGGTGAAGGCGAGCTGGACCGACGGCGCCACCGGCATGATCGGCAAGAGCTGGGACGCCACCATCGCCAACGGCGTCGCGGCAACCGGCGTACCGAACCTCAGGACCATCGTCCCGATCAGCGGCATCTCCTCCTGGTACGACTACTACTTCGCCCAGGGCGCCCAGCTCTACGACGGCGGGCCCGACGAACTCGCCGGGTACGTGGAGAGCGACCAGGCCCACTGCGCCGCCGTACAGAGGCGACTCGCCGACGGCAGCCCCGACTCGGGCGACTGGACCCGGCTGTGGACCGAGCGGGACTACGTGAAGGACGCGGGCAAGGTCCGCGCCAGCGTGTTCCTGGTGCACGGCATGCAGGACCTCAACGTCCGCACCAAGCACGTCGGCCAGTGGTGGGACGCACTCGCGCGGCACGGTGTGGAGCGCAAGATCTGGCTCTCCCAGACCGGCCACGTCGACCCCTTCGACTACCGGCGCGGCGCCTGGGTCGACACCCTGCACCGCTGGTTCGACCACGAACTCCTCGGCTACGACAACGGCATCGACCGCGAGCCCATGGCCGACATCGAGCGCCACCCCGACCAGTGGACCACCTCCGCGGTCTGGCCCCCACGCGACACCCGGACCACCGCGCTGTACCCGGCCCGCGGCAGCACGCCCGGCGTCGGCACCCTGGGCCGGCACCGGGCCACCGGCACCGAGACGTTCACCGACGACCCGAGCCGGAGCGAGACCGACTGGGCGGCCGAGCTCACCAGGCCCACGCCCGACAAGGCCGCCTTCGTCACCCCCTCGCTGGCCGGCCCGCTGCGGATCTCCGGCTCCTCCAGGGTGACCGTCACCGCCACCCCGAGCACCACCGGCGCCCACCTCTCCGCGGTCCTGGTCGACCTCGGCCCCGACACCATCCGCGACTACGCCGACGCCGGCGAGGGCATCACCACCCTCACCGGACGCACCTGCTTCGGCGCGAGCACGGCCGGCGACAGCGCCTGCTTCAGGGCCACCGCCGCCAGGACGGCCGACGTGGACGCCACCGTCGTCAGCCGGGGCTGGGCCGACCTCGGCCACCACGCCTCCCTCGCCAAGGGCGTCCCCCTCACCCCCGGCCGCGCCTACACGATGACCCTCGACCTCGCCGCCACCGACCACGTCGTGCCCAGGGGCCACCGGCTGGCCCTGATCGTCGCGGGCACCGACAAGGACCTCGTCGAACCTCCCGCCACCCGCCCCACCCTCACGCTCGACCTCGCCCGCACCACCGCCCGCATCCCGCTCGCCGGCGGCCCGGCCGCGCTGGACCGCGCCACCACCGCGGCGCCCGCGCGGCGCACGCTCACCGTCGTCGGTACCCCGCGCTGCCCGGCGGGCCACGGCGACGGCTGCGCCGAGGACGCGGAGCGGTAGACACCGGACCGGGCGGGGGTGGGACGATCACACCCTCGCCCAGTCCACCGGTCGGAGTGCACATGCCTGTCGTCACCGAGCTGACGTACTACCCCGTCAAAGGCTGCGCCGGCGTGCCCGTCGGCCAGGCGCGGCTGACACCCGCCGGACTGACGCACGACCGGAGCTTCATGGTGGTCAGCGAGGAGGGCGTGTTCCGCACCCAGCGGCGCGACCCCCGGCTGACCCTGATCCGGCCCGGCATCACCCACGACGGCACCCGCCTCACCCTCCGGACGGACGGCTTCGAGCCGCTGGCCATCGACGTCGACGCCTCCGGCCCCGCACGCCCCGTCGAACTGTTCGGCGTCGCCTACCGGGGGATCGACCAGGGCGGCACGGTGGCCGACTGGCTGTCCTCGGTGCTCGGCGCGCCCAGCCGGCTGGTCCGCGTACCGCCCGACCACGACCGGGTGACCGACGGCAGGACACCGGGCACCTCCGGGTACGCCGACAGTTCCGCCGTGCACCTCGTCTCCCGCGCCACGCTCGGCCTGCTGAACGAGAAGCTCGGGGAACGCGGTGCGGAACCGCTGCCGATGAACCGCTTCCGCCCCAACATCGTCGTCGACGGCTGGCCCGAGCCGCACACCGAGGACCGCGCCCACCACCTCACCCTCGGCTCGGCCGAACTCGGCTACACCAAGCTCGCCGTCCGCTGCGCCGTCACCACGGTCGACCAGGAGACCGCCGCCCGCTCGGGCCCCGAACCCCTGCGTACCCTCGCCGGCTACCGCCGCGCCGCCGGGGGCGGGGTCGTCCTCGGGGTGAAGTACGCCGTGCTGCGCCCCGGCAAGGTGTCGGTGGGGGACGAGGTGGTGGTCGCCGAGTGGGGGGAGTCGGAGAGGTAGGCCGCCGTACGGCCCGCACGCCCTCGACCGCGCGTACGCCCGCCGCCGGACGGGCCGGTCCACAGGCAGCGGCTGGACAGCGGGCCCCCCGCGCCAGGACGTACGCCTCGCCCCTGACCGTCCTCGGGCGGTGTCGGTGGCGTCCGCCGTGACGTCCGCGCCGATGCCGATCCCGCTCAGGGCGGCCGCGAGTTGGCGAGGAGGCCGACGCGGGGGCCCGACGAGCAGCACCCGGCGAGGCGGGGCAGCGACAGCGCGGTGAGGGCGGCCCGGTGGACCCGGCCGTGGAAACGGAAGGGACCGGTGCCGTGGCGTCCGCCGCGGTCGAGGTCGTACCCCGGGCGGGGCGCCGGTGGCAGCGGTCCGGGGGGCTTTGGTCCGTGACTAAGATCGGCGTCCTGATGACTGCCACCCTCGTCGCCAAGAACCTCGCCGCCGGCCACGGCGACCGCTCCCTCTTCACCGGGCTCGACCTCGTCGTCGCACCCGGTGACGTGATCGGGCTGGTCGGCGCCAACGGCGCGGGCAAGTCCACGCTGCTCAGGATCCTCGCCGGGCTCACCACGCCCGAGGAGGGCGAGCTGCGGCTCTCCCCGCCGACCGCGACCGTCGGCCACCTCCCGCAGGAGCCGGAGCGCAGGGAGGGCGAGAGCGTGCGCGACTTCCTGGCCCGCCGCACCGGCGTCGCCGAGGCGCAGCGGACCATGGACGAGGCCACCCAGGCCCTGGTCGACGGCCTCCCCGGCGCCGACGACGCGTACGCCACCGCGCTGGACCGCTGGCTGAACCTGGGCGGAGCGGACCTCGACGAACGCGCCGAGGACGTGACCGGCACCCTCGGCCTCGCCGTGGGCCTCGACCGGCCCATGACCTCCCTCTCCGGGGGCCAGGCCGCCCGCGCCGGACTCGCCTCCCTGCTGCTCTCCCGCTACGACGTCTTCCTGCTGGACGAGCCCACCAACGACCTCGACCTCGACGGCCTGGAGCGGCTGGAACGCTTCGTCACCGGCCTGCGCGCGGGCACCGTCGTCGTCAGCCACGACCGAGAGTTCCTCACCCGAACCGTCACCAAGGTCCTCGAACTCGACCTGGCCCAGCGGCAGATCAACCTCTACGGCGGCGGCTACGCGGCCTACCTGGAGGAGCGGGACGTGGCCCGGAGGCACGCCCGGGACGACTACGAGGAGTACGCCGACAAGCGTGCCGCCCTCCAGGACCGGGCGCAGACGCAGCGCTCCTGGATGGACAAGGGCGTCAAGAACGCCCGGCGCAAGGCGGGCGGCGACAACGACAAGATCGGCCGCAAGTTCCGCAGCGAGGCCAGCGAGAAGCAGGCGGCCAAGGCCCGGCAGACCCAGCGGATGATCGAGCGCCTGGACGTGGTGGAGGAGCCGCGCAAGGAGTGGGAGCTGCGCATGGAGATCGCCGCGGCCCCCCGCTCCGGCGCCGTGGTGGCCACCCTCCGGGACGCCGAGGTCCGGCGCGGTGACTTCACCTTCGGCCCGGTCTCGCTCCAGATCGACTGGGCCGACCGGATCGCGGTCACCGGGGCCAACGGCGCGGGCAAGTCCACCCTGCTCGGCGCGCTGCTCGGCCGGGTTGCGCTGGACCGCGGCGACGCCACGCTGGGTTCCGGCGTGCTGGTCGGCGAGGTCGACCAGGCCCGCAAGCTGTTCCACGGCTCGGAGTCGCTGCTCGACGCCTTCCAGGCGGCCGTCCCGGACACCGAGCCGGTCGAAGTACGCACGCTGCTCGCCAAGTTCGGTCTCAAGTCCGACCACGTCCTGCGTCCGGCCGCGTCCCTCTCGCCCGGCGAGCGCACGCGCGCCGCCCTCGCCCTGCTCCAGGGCCGGGGCGTCAACCTCCTGGTGCTGGACGAGCCGACCAACCACCTCGACCTGCCCGCCATCGAGCAGCTGGAGTCGGCGCTCGACGCCTACGAGGGCACGCTCCTGCTGGTCACCCACGACCGGCGCATGCTGGACGCGATCAAGGTGAACCGCCGTCTGGAGATCGCGGACGGCAGGGTGACCGAACGCTGAACCCGCCTCTCCGGCCCGGCTTCGCGAAGCCGGGCCGGAGAGGCGGGCAGGGGTCAGCGGCTGCCCTTGCCGGGGTCGACCAGACCCGCGCGGCGCAGGGCGTCCGCCATGGCGCTGTTGGACGGCGCCGGGGCGGGACGGCCGCCCCGGTCCTTGCCGCCACCGCCCCCACGGCCCTGTCCGCCCTGTCCGCCCTGGCCACCGCCCTGACGCCGGCCCTGACCGCCCTGGCCCTGCCGCTGCTGGGGCGGGCGGGCACCGCCGCCCCGCTGCTGCCGGGGGCCGCCGCGCTCCTGCGGGGCCGCCTCGTCGTCCAGCCGCAGCGTCAGCGCGATCCGCTTGCGCGGGATGTCCACGTCCAGGACCTTCACCTTGACGATGTCACCCGGCTTGGCGACGTCCCGCGGGTCCTTGACGAACGTCTTCGACATCGCGGACACGTGGACCAGACCGTCCTGGTGGACGCCGATGTCCACGAACGCGCCGAAGGCGGCCACGTTCGTCACCACGCCCTCCAGCACCATCCCGGCGGACAGGTCGGAGATCTTCTCCACGCCCTCCTTGAAGGTGGCCGTCCTGAACGCCGGACGCGGATCGCGCCCCGGCTTCTCCAGTTCCCTCAGGATGTCGGACACGGTCGGCAGACCGAAGGTGTCGTCCACGAAGTCGTCGGCCCGCAGCGAGCGCAGCACCCCGGTGTTGCCGACCAGCGAGGCCACCTCCTGCCCCGTGGCCTTCACCATCCGCCGCACCACCGGGTACGCCTCCGGGTGCACGCTGGAGGAGTCCAGGGGGTCGGTGCCGCCCCGGATGCGCAGGAATCCCGCGCACTGCTCGTACGCCTTCGGGCCCAGCCGGGACACCTTCTTCAGCTCCGCGCGCGAGGCGAACGGCCCGTTCTCGTCGCGGTGCGCCACGATGTTCTCGGCCAGCGTGGCGGAGATGCCGGACACCCGTGAAAGCAGCGGTACGGACGCGGTGTTGACGTCCACGCCGACGCCGTTCACACAGTCCTCGACCACCGCGTCCAGCGAGCGGGACAGCTTCACCTCGGACAGGTCGTGCTGGTACTGGCCGACACCGATCGACTTCGGGTCGATCTTCACCAGCTCCGCCAGCGGGTCCTGCAGACGCCGGGCGATGGAGACAGCGCCACGCAACGACACGTCCATACCGGGCAGTTCACGGGAGGCGTACTCCGACGCCGAGTACACCGACGCACCCGCCTCCGAGACCATCACCTTCGTGAGGTCCAACTCCGGGTGCCGGGCGATGAGCTCGGTGGCCAGCTTGTCCGTCTCACGGGAGGCGGTGCCGTTGCCGATGGCGACCAGGTCGACCGTGTGCTCCTCGGCCAGCCGGGCCAGCCTGGCGATCGCCTCGTCCCACTTGTTGGCGGGCACGTGCGGGTAGATCACATCGGTGGCGACGGCCTTGCCGGTCGCGTCCACCACGGCCACCTTCACCCCGGTACGGAAACCGGGGTCCAGGCCCAGCGTGGCGCGGGTGCCGGCCGGGGCGGCCAGCAGCAGGTCCCGCAGGTTGGCGGCGAACACGTCGACCGCCTCGTCCTCGGCGGCCGTACGCAGCCGCAGCCTGAGGTCGATGCCGAGATGCACCAGCACCCGGGTGCGCCAGGCCCAGCGGACCGTGTCGGTCAGCCACTTGTCACCGGGACGGCCCCGGTCCGCGATGCCGAACCGGCCCGCGATGATCCCCTCGTACGAAGACCGGCCCTCCGTCGGCTCCTCCGGTTCCAGGACGAGGTCGAGGACCTCCTCCTTCTCGCCGCGCAGCATCGCCAGGATCCGGTGCGAGGGGAGCGCGGTGAACGGCTCGGTGAAGTCGAAGTAGTCGGCGAACTTGGCGCCCGCCTCCTCCTTGCCGTCCCGGACCCTTGCGGCCAGCCGGCCGCGCGTCCACATCCGCTCGCGCAGCTCGCCGATCAGGTCGGCGTCCTCGGAGAACCGCTCCGTCAGGATCGCCCGCGCGCCCTCCAGCGCGGCCTGCGCGTCCGCGACACCCTTGTCGGCGTCCACGAACGCGGCCGCGGCAGACGCCGGTTCCACCGACGGGTCGTTCAGCAGCCCCTCGGCCAGCGGCTCGAGACCGGCCTCCCGGGCGATCTGCGCCTTGGTGCGCCGCTTCGGCTTGTAGGGGAGGTAGATGTCCTCCAGGCGCGCCTTGGTCTCGGCGCCCCGGATGCGCTCCTCCAGTTCACCGGTGAGCTTGCCCTGCTCGCGCACCGATTCCAGGATCGCGCTTCGGCGCTCCTCCAGTTCGCGCAGGTACCGCAGCCGCTCCTCGACGGTGCGGAGCTGCGCGTCGTCCAGGAGTTCGGTCGCCTCCTTGCGGTAGCGGGCGATGAAGGGCACTGTCGAGCCGCCGTCCAGCAGCTCGACCGCGGCCTTCACCTGCCGCTCCCGTACGCCGAGTTCCCCGGCGATCCTGCTTTCGATGGACCCTGTGAGGGGTGTCGTCACGATCCCGTACCGCCTTCTGATGCTTACCGTTGCGCGGCAATTGTGGCAGGTGGTACGGGCCCGGCGACGACAGGGCGCACCGGGCGCCCCGGGTCAGGCGCGGCTGCTGGAGGCCCCGCCGAACAACCGGGCGAGCGCCCGGAACGGCAGGGTGACGACAGTGGCGATGGCTCCGCCGATCTGACGCAGGACATCGGCGATGGCACGGAACATGAGAGAACTCCAATCCACCCGGCGGGTCGCCCGGTCCGGACCGGATACCCCGCGTACGGACCGTCACGCCCGGCCCGTTCACCCGGTCGTGGGCACGCCCCAGGCGAAGCGGGGCTCCCGGCGTTCCAGGAAGGCGGTCACGCCCTCCTCGGCGTCGGTGGAGGCGAGGGCCTGGGCGGTCCAGTGGGCGTCGCGGTCGGTGCGGCCGTCGGCGTACTCCTTGGCGGCGGCCTGGGTGAGCAGGGAGCGGACGGTCAGGGTGGCGGTGAGGGCGGCGACGCGCTCGTCCAGCTTGCCCCGCGGGAGCACCTCGTCCACCAGGCCGGTGCGCAGGGCGCGGTCGGTGCCGATGAGCTCGGCCGTGAAGAGGAGGTGCTTGGCGGTGGCCGGGCCGACCAGGGACACCAGACGACGGGTGGAGGAGGCGGGGTAGACGATGCCGAGCCGCGCCGGGGTCACTCCGAACAGCGCGCCCTCCTCCGCCAGCCGGAGATCGCAGGCGGCCGCGAGCTGGGCGCCGCCGCCCACGCAGTGACCCCGGACCGCGGCGATGGCCGGCTTGGGGAACGCGGCCAGCGCCTCCTCGGCGGCCACCGCGAGACCCTGCGCCTCGGCGGGCGAGCCCCGCAGCGTGGAGATGTCCGCGCCCGCGCAGAAGGTCCCGCCCTCCCCGCCGAGCACCAGCGCGCGCACCTCGGGATCGGCGGCCAGCTCCGCCAGCAGCGGGGGCAGCGCCCGCCACATCGCGGCCGTCATGGCGTTGCGCTTGGCGGGGTTGCGGATGACGACGGTGGCGACGCGGTCGGTGACGGTGTGCGACAGCTCGGGCTCCATGCGGCGGATGCTATCCGCGGGCGCCGGCCACGGCCGGGTGAGTTAGCTCGCACCACCCGAGGGACAAAAGGAGAGAAGGGCAGCGAAACAGGGGCGATCAAGGAGGCGGCGATGGCCGGATCCGGCAGAACCGAGACGAGGGGCGTGAAGGGTCTGAGCCGGAGTTTCAGCTGGCTCGCGGTGCTCGGTGTGGTCCTGGTGGTCGCCGGGATCGTGGGCCTGGTCTACACGGCGGTGGCCACCCTGACCTCGATGATCCTCTTCGGCTGGCTGCTGCTGACCGGCGGAGTCGTGGGGCTGCTGCACGCGGTGCAGGCACGCGGCACCAGTTTCTTCTGGCTCGGCGTCATCGTGGCCGCGCTGAACATCGCCGCCGGTGTCGTCGTCATCCGGATGCCGCACGCGGCCGCCGACGCCCTGACCATGTTCGCCGCGCTGCTGTTCCTCGCGGCCGGTCTCTTCCGGCTGGCCGGCAGTCTGATCGTGCGTGGCCCCCAGTTCGGCTGGACCCTGCTGCTCGGCGCCTTCGACCTGCTGCTCGGCATCCTGGTGCTGGTGAGCTGGCCGGCCAGCAGCCAGTACGTCATCGGCTGCTTCTTCTCGCTCGCCCTGCTCTTCGACGGCCTCGGCCTGATCGCCGCCGGGTACGCAGGCCGCCGTGTGGTCGGCATGGTGGGTGAGGGGACCACCGCCTGAAGAGTCCGGCGCCCGTACGGACCTGACCGACCCGTACAACCTGAACAGATCTCGAACCGGACGCCGGGACGACAGATGCGGTCATCCGCGCGACTGTGCCGTACGGATGCGGTCGTAACCGTTCGATACCCGCCGACTTGTGTTCAGTCCTCCGGAGCGGACCCCGGCGTTACCAACACTCGACGTGTGGTGACAATCGAGCGCGAGGGTGGCGACTGGACGATGGACGACCACGGGCGCGGAGGTGTGCCGCGCCCCGCGGAGGGCGCCGAGCGCCCGCCCGGACCTCTGCCGTACGAAGGAGTGTGGCGGTTCACCGCGCCCGCCGTGGACGCCTCCGTCCCGCAGGCGCGGCACGCCGTAAGGGATCTGCTGCTGCGCCAGGGCGTACCGGTCGCGGACGAAGTGGTGGACGGGCTGCTGCTCATCGTCTCCGAGCTCGTCACCAACGCGGTCAGGCACGCCGCGCTGCTCTCTCCGATGCTCGGGGTCGAGGTGGCCGTCGGCGCCGAGTGGGTCCGGGTCTCGGTGGAGGACAACCATCCCTACCGTCCCACCGCACTGGAGGCCGATCACGGCCAGACCGGAGGCCGGGGGCTGCTGCTGGTGCGCGAGGTGGCGCGCGAGTCGGGCGGCGCGGTCGACGTGGAGCACACGGCGAGTGGCGGCAAGGTGATCTGGGCCGCCCTGCCGCTCAAGCCCGCGCTGTCCGGGTGAGGGCCGACCAGGCCCCCGGGAGCGAGGCCCCGCCGGAGCCCCGCACGGCGTCTACCAGCCCGCGGCCGACCCGGTCAGTTCCTTGATCGCCGGACGCGCCGCGTCCAGTACCGTCATGAACCACGCGGAGAACGGCTCCCGCGCGTGCCGTTCCGCCAGCTCGGCCGCCGTCACGAAGGCGGTTTCGCCGACCTCCTCCGGGTCCGGCGCCGGCGCCTGCTGCACCAGCCCGACGAAGAGGTGGTTGTACTCCTGCTCCACCAGGCCGGAAGCCGGGTCCGGGTGGTTGTAGCGCACGGTGCCCGCCTGGGCCAGCAGCGAGGGCGAGACGCCCAGCTCCTCGTGGGTGCGCCGGGCCGCAGCCGCGAACGGCGCCTCGTCGGGGTAGGGGTGACCGCAGCAGGTGTTGGACCAGACACCGGGGGAGTGGTACTTGCCGAGCGCCCGCTGCTGGAGCAGCAGCCTGCCCCGCTCGTCGAAGAGGAACACCGAGAACGCCCGGTGGAGCAGCCCCGGCGGCTGATGGGCGGCCAGCTTCTCCGCGGTGCCTGTCGTCACGCCGTTCTCGTCCACGAGTTCCAGCAGGATCGGCTCCGCGGTGCCGTTCGGCGAGCTGTGCGTCTCGGTGGCTGGTGTGATCGGCATACTCATCCTTCGCGTCGGTCTTCGCTCCCCAAGTCTGCCGTACGAAACCGGCACTCCCGGCACTTCCCGGCACGCCCGCATGTCCCGAACCGGTACAAGTGCCTCAGTGGCAGAGGCGCGCCTCGTGCTCCGCGTGCCCGCCCGGCTCCAGCTGGAAGGTGCAGTGCTCCACGTCGAAGTGGTCGCCCAGACAGCCCTGCAGCTCGTGCAGCATCTTCTCGTGGCCGATGGCGTTCAGCGCGTCTGTACTCACCACCACATGTGCGGAGAGCACAGGCATGCCCGAGGTGATCGTCCAGGCATGGAGGTCATGTACGTCCTCCACACCGTCCAGCGCCAGGATGTGGGCCCGTACCTCGGTCATGTCGACGTCCTTGGGTGCCGCCTCCAGCAGCACGTCCAGCGTCTCCCGCAGCAGCCGCAGCGTCCTCGGCACGATCATCAGCCCGATGAGCAGCGAGGCGATCGGGTCCGCGGCCTGCCAGCCGGTGGCCAGGATCACGGCGGCCGAGACGATCACCGCCACCGAGCCCAGCGCGTCCGCGGCGACCTCCAGGAAGGCGCCGCGCACATTGAGGCTCTCCTTCTGACCGCGCATCAGCAGCAGGAGCGAGACGGAGTTCGCCACCAGGCCGATCGCGCCGAACACCACCATCAGCCCGCCGTGCGTCTCGGCGGGCCGCAGGAACCGCTGCACCGCCTCGACCAGCACGTAGCCGCCCACCCCGAGCAGCAGCACGCAGTTGGCGAGCGCGGCCAGTATCTCGGCGCGGGCGAAACCGAAGGTGCGGTGGGTGCTCGGCGGCCGGGCCGCGAAGTGGATGGCCAGCAGCGCCATGATCAGGCCCACCGCGTCGGTCGCCATGTGGGCGGCGTCCGCGATCAGCGCCAGGGAGTCCGCGACCAGACCGCCGACGATCTCGACCACCATGATGGTGAGCGTGATACCCAGCGCCGCGCGGAGCCTGCCCCGGTACGCGGCCGCGGCCGTACCCGTGGGCGGCACATGGCTGTGCGCATGCCCGTGGTCGTGCCCTGCCCCCATGAGAGAACCGCCCTTCAGCGCCGCGCGCCGCCTCGCGATCGAACGCACCGGCTCACAGTGAACTACGGTCGGCCGTCACCGGGCAACGCGGCACTGAACACCGTTGTCATATGCTCTGACCTGCGGAAACGATCCGCAGGTCAGAGCCCTGCGGTGGTTCCTAACGGCTGCGGTGGTGCTGCCAGCCCGCCCACGCGGAGGACACCATCTCCGGCAGCCCCAGCCGGGCCCGCCAGCCCAGTTCGGCCGCCGCCCGCTCGGCGGAGGCGACCGCGCGCGGGGCGTCCCCCGGGCGCCGGTCCTCGATCACCGGCTCCCGCCGGTCCCCGGTGACCTCGCCGATCAGCGTGATCAGCTCGCGCACCGACACCCCCTCGCCCCGGCCCACGTTCAGCGTCAGATCGCCGGCCGGGGCGTCCTCGGAGAGCCGGCGGGCCGCCGCGAGGTGGGCCCCGGCGAGGTCGGCCACATGGATGTAGTCGCGGACACCGGTGCCGTCCGGCGTCGGGTAGTCGGCGCCGAAGATCCGGGGCGCCTCGTCGCGGGTCAGCCGGTCGAAGACCATCGGGACGACGTTGAACACCCCGGTGTCGGCCAGCTCCGGCGCGGCCGCGCCCGCCACGTTGAAGTAGCGCAGGCACACCGTGGAGACGCCGTGCGCCCGTCCGGCCGCGCGGACCAGCCACTCACCGGCCAGCTTGGTCTCGCCGTAGGGGTTCACCGGGACGCACGGGGTGTCCTCGGTGATGAGGTCCACGTCCGGGTTGCCGTACACGGCCGCCGAGGAGGAGAAGACCAGCCGCCGTACGCCCGCGTCCGCCACCGCGTCCAGCAGGGTCGTCAGGCCGCCGATGTTCTCCCGGTAGTAGCGGACGGGCTCCGCCACCGACTCCCCGACCTGCTTGCGCGCCGCGAGATGCACCACACCGGTCACCCCGTGCTCGGCGAACACCCGCTTCAGCAGATCCCCGTCCAGCGTCGAGCCCTCGACCAGCGGGACGGCCTCGGGCAGCCGCTCGGGCACCGCCGCCGACAGATCGTCCAGGACGACGACGTCCTCCCCGGCCCCGTGCATGGCCCGCGCCACGTGGGCCCCGATGTATCCGGCTCCGCCGGTGATCAACCACGTCATGTCCGCAGACCCTATGTCGCGCGTGACCGTGCGTCCCCGATGCCCCGATGCGTGCCGTTTGGCGGGGCGCGGTTTGTGGGCCGGCCCTCCGATCCCCGATGATGACCGCGGCACAGGCGGGCGCGGTCCCGGTGGACCGGGCCTGAACGCCCGGTGAACGGGTGCACCCGCCCATCCGATAGCCTCTGCCGACATGCCGCCCCGGCGAGCCGCAGGCGAGGGGCGCCCCCAATCACGCAGCAGACCGGCGCCGACACGCCGGACCCAGGGAGTGAATTCGGTTGCCGACCGCCATCGTCACCGGTCAGCCGGTCCCCGGATCGTCCCTCGAAGGAGATCTGCGGTCCCTCGGCTTCGACGTGCGCACGGCCGCCGACACCGCCGAGGCCCGGACCCTGGTCGCGGCCGTCCCCGCCGACGGGCGCGTGGCCCTGGTCGACGCCCGCTTCGTCGGCCACCCCCACGCCCTGCGCCTGGGCCTGACCGACCCCCGCTTCCCGCTCGCCGCCGTCCCCGGCGCCGTCACCGCCCAGGGCGCCGCCCGGCAGAAGCTGAGCCGGGCCCTGGACGGGCAGGACCAGACCCAGGACGAGACCGGCGGCGCCACCGCGGTCGCCGTGGACAGCCTGCCCGACCGCCTGGTCACCGCCCTTGACGCGGACGGCACCCCGGTGCACCGCCCCGAACTGGGCAGCCTGGTCGCCGCCGTCCCCGCCGACCCGCAGGCCCGCAACGAGGCCCGGCAGGCCGTCCTCGCCGTCGACGAGGAGGACATACGCCTGAAGTCGGCGGTGAAGTCCCGCGACGGCTTCTTCACCACCTTCTGCATCAGCCCCTACTCGCGCCACCTCGCGCGCTGGTGCGCCCGCCGGGGCCTCACCCCGAACCAGGTGACCACCGCGTCCCTGCTCACCGCGCTGGTGGCGGCGGGCTGCGCGGCCACCGGCACCCGCCCCGGCTTCGTCGCGGCCGGCGTGCTGCTGATCGCCTCCTTCGTGCTGGACTGCACCGACGGCCAGCTCGCCCGCTACTCCCTTCAGTACTCCACCCTCGGCGCCTGGCTGGACGCCACCTTCGACCGGGCCAAGGAGTACGCCTACTACGCCGGACTCGCGCTGGGCGCGGCCCGCGGCGGCGGCCATGACGACGTGTGGGCGCTCGCGCTCGGCGCGATGATCCTCCAGACCTGCCGGCACGTCGTGGACTTCTCCTTCAACGAGGCCAACCACGACGCCACCGCCAACACCAGCCCCACCGCCGCCCTCTCCGACAAGCTGGACAGCGTCGGCTGGACGGTCTGGGTCCGCCGGATGATCGTCCTCCCGATCGGTGAACGCTGGGCCATGATCGCCGTCCTCACCGCGGTCACCACCCCCCGCATCACCTTCCTTGTGCTGCTGATCGGCTGCGCACTCGCCGCGGCCTACACCACGGCCGGCCGCGTACTGCGCTCCCTGACCCGCAAGGCCCGCCGCACCGACCGGGCCGCCCGTGCGCTCGCCGACCTCGCGGACACCGGCCCGCTCGCCGGGATCCTGGCCCGCGTGCCGAGGCGCGGTCTGCCCGGCCTCGCCGTCCCGGCCGTCGCCTTCCTCGGCGGCGCCGCCGTCGTCGCCTGCTCGGCGCTGACCGGCTTCGGCGGGTGGCTGCCCGTCGCGGGCGCGGCGGTCTACGTCCTCACCTCGGCGCTCGCCACGGCCCGCCCCCTGAAGGGCTCGCTGGACTGGCTCGTCCCGCCGTTCTTCCGCGCCGCCGAGTACGGCACCGTGCTCGCGCTGGCCGCCCGAGCCGACGTCCACGGCGCCCTCCCGGCGG
The DNA here is from genome assembly GCF_053596035.1 of Streptomyces sp. NPDC001781. Taxonomy (NCBI): domain Bacteria; kingdom Bacillati; phylum Actinomycetota; class Actinomycetes; order Kitasatosporales; family Streptomycetaceae; genus Streptomyces; species Streptomyces sp. NPDC001781. Next base: position 43,041 of record NZ_JBSFFI010000042.1, read on the forward strand.
CGTTCGGGCTGGTCGCGGCGGTCGCCTACCATCACTACGACACGGTGTACCGCATCCGCGGCGACGCCGGAGCGCCGCCGGCCTGGCTGGTGCGCGCCATCGGGGGGCAGGAGGGGCGCACGCTGCTCGTCACCGTGCTCGCGGCGCTGCTGACCGCCTCCCAGTTCACCGTCGCGCTCACGGCCGTCGCCGTGTGCGTCGCTCTGCTGGTGCTCGTGGAGAGCATCCGCTTCTGGGTGTCCGCTGGGGCGCCCGCCGTCCACGACGAAGGAGAAACCGCATGATCGGCCTCGTGCTGGCGGCCGGCGCCGGACGGCGTCTGCGCCCCTACACCGACACCCTGCCCAAGGCACTGGTGCCGGTGGGCCCGGAGGGCGACGAGGAGTCGCTCACCGTCCTCGACCTCACCCTCGGCAACTTCGCCGAGGTGGGTCTCACCGAGGTCGGTGTCATCGTCGGCTACCGCAAGGAGGCCGTCTACGACCGCAAGGCCGCGCTGGAGGCGAAGTACGGCCTGAAGATCACGCTGAT
>NZ_JBSFFI010000043.1:0-42389 GCF_053596035.1 Streptomyces sp. NPDC001781
TTGCCTAGTGGCGCGAGCCCATCTGCGGTAACACCCCGGGCGTGCTGGCCTGGGGGGGCGGGCGGCCCCGCCCCCCCCGGCCCGCCATGACCATCGCGCGGGTGTACCGCGATGTTCATCGCGCCCGACCGCAGGACCGCCAGACGCTCCTCGAGGACCTCTTCGAGCTCCTCGCGGGTGCGTCGTTCCATCAGCATGTCCCAATGGGTACGCGCGGGCTTGGCCTTCTTCTCCTCAGGGCCGTCGCCGTCGACCAGGAGTGCCTGGGCCCCGCAGACCTTGCACTCCCACTCCGGCGGAATCTCCGCCTCGACCGAGAAGGGCATCTCGAAGCGATGCCCCTTCTCGCATGCGTACTCCACGGCCTGGCGCGGGGCCAGGTCGATGCCGCGGTCCGTCTCGTAGCTGGTCACCACGAGGCGCGTACCGCGAAGAGCTCGCTCACTCATGAATCGTGCCTCCCGGGCTTGTCGCCCACAGGACAGGTGTCGCTGTCGTCGTCATCCGGTCAACGTCCGGTCGGCGGTAAAGATTCCCGTTCCGAGTCCCGTTCCGGGTCGTGCGTCGCCGTCGTAGCCGCCCCTTGTTGTACCCACACGCGCCCGGTTTGTCACATCTGCTCGCAGATGTGACCCAGTGTTTCACTGTCTTTGACGCGCAGTAACGGTACGCCTGGCAGGCCAAACGCGTACACTACCGCCCTTTCGTGTTGAACGCTAAATCCTCTCGGGGACCGGGTTCCCCGCCTCGCCGATCGCACGCCGGACCGGTACCCGCGCCAGCAGGACGAAGCCGAGCACGAAGAAGGCCACCAGGGAGACGATCGCCGAGCGGTAGCTTCCGGTGAGCTGGTAGGTCATCCCGAACAGCAGCGGGCCGAGCCAGCTCATGCCCCGGTCGCTCATCTCGTACGCGGAGAAGTACTCCGCCTCCTTGCCCGGCGGGATCAGGTGGGAGAACAGCGAGCGGGAGAGGGCCTGGCTGCCGCCGAGCACCATGCCGATCGCGCCCGCCAGCACGTAGAAGAACACCGGCGCCCCGGCGGGCAGGAAGTACCCGGCGGCCAGAGTGAGCGTCCAGGCCACCAGCGAGCCGAGGATCGTGCGCTGGGCGCCGTGGGTCCGCGCCAGGCGTCCCATCGCCAGGGCGCCCGCGACCGCGAGCACCTGCACCAGCAGCACCGCGCCGATCAGCGTGGACTGGTCCAGGCCCAGCTCCTCCGAGCCGTACACCGACGCCTGGGTGATCACGGTCTGGATGCCGTCGTTGTAGACGAGGTAGGCCAGGAGGAAGGCGAGCGTGCGGGGGTGGCGGCGCATGTCCTTCACCGTGGCCGCCAGCCGGCGCAGCCCGGTCGGGGCGGCCGCCGCCCTGCGCGCGTGCCGGTCGCGCAGCCGGCGCAGCGGGATCAGCGCGAAGGCGCCCCACCACAGCCCGGCCGAGGCCAGGCACACCCGTACGGCCGCGGGCTCGGAGAGCCCGAACGAGCCGTGTGCCAGGTACAGCACCAGGTTCACGACCAGCATCAGGGAGCCGGCCGCGTAGCCGAAGGCCCAGCCGCGCGAGGAGACCCGGTCGCGGTCGGCGGGCGGGGCGATCTGCGGCAGGTAGGAGTTGTAGAGCATCGTCCCGACCGACTGCGCCGCGTTGGCCACCACCAGCAGCACCCCGCCGAGCAGATACCGGTCGCCGTCCAGGAAGAACATGCCCGTGGTCGCGGCCGCCCCGGTGTACGCGGCCGCCGCCAGCAGGGGCTTCTTGCGGCCCGTGCGGTCGGCCAGGCTCCCCACCAGGGGCATCACCAGCACCGCGACGACCACCGACAGCGAGACCGTGTAGGCGAAGAACGAGCCCGCGCGCACCGGCAGTCCGAGCGGGTGCACGTAGCCGCCGGAGTCGGCCGCGTGCCGGGCCACGGCGGTCAGATAGGGGCCGAGGAACACCGTCAGGACGCTGGTGGAGTAGACCGAGCACGCCCAGTCGTACCAGTACCAGCCGCCTTGCTCGCTCCGTGAACCCGCCGTCTCGTCGGGCGCCCCCGCCCGCACGGTGCCGATACCCACCCCGGCCCCTCGCTTCCCCGCCGCAGTGCCGTGCCAAGGCGGGGCAGGCGTCGCGGGGTCCGGTCAGACCCAGACGCCGCGGTCCTCCATGACCTCGCGCAACGTGTCGATGTGATCGGTCATGATGCCATCGACCCCCAGATCCAGGAGGCGGTGCATCGCCTCGGGTTCGTCGACCGTCCACACGTGCACCTGGAGCCCGCGCGCGTGCGCCGCCCGCACGAAGCGCCTGTCCGCCACCGGGACGCCCGACTGGGCCACCGGCACCTGCGCCGCCACGGCCGAGCCGCGCACCGGGGCGGGCAGCCCCCACGAGCGCAGCCGCAGCCCCAGCACGCCCAGGGTCCCGAAGGAGGTCGCGAGCCTCGGCCCCGCGAGCCGCTGTGCCCGGCGCACCCGCGCCTCGGAGAAGGAGCCGAGGCAGACGCGGTCCCAGGCGTTTGTCCGCCCGACCAGTTCCAGGAAGGGCAGCAGGGCGGCCTCCGCCTTCACGTCCACGTTCCAGCGGACCCCGGGGAACGTCTCCAGCAGCTCCGCGAAGAGCGGTACGGGCTCCCGGCCGCCCACGCGGGCCTGCCGGACCTCCGCCCACGGCAGGTCCGCGACGCGGCCGGTGCCGTCGGTTACCCGGTCCAGGGAGTCGTCGTGGAAGGCGACCAGCGCGCCGTCCGCGGTGAGGTGGACGTCGGTCTCGATGTAGCGGTAGCCCCGAGCGACCGCCCGGCGGAACTGCGCCACGGTGTTCTCGGTCTTCTCCGTCCCCTCCGCCGCCCCGCCCCGGTGGGCGAAGGGGATCGGGCCGGGGTGGTCCAGGTACGGATGGCGTGTCTGCTCGGTCACCGGCGCAGTATCGCGCGCCCCGGTTCGCGGGCGGCGACCACCCTGCTCGGTACCGGCGCCGGGCGCAGCGCGAAGACGCGCAGGAAGAACTGGGCGAGCGGGCCGATCGCCAGCGCGTACAGCACGGTGCCCACGCCGACCGTGCCGCCGAGGGCGAAGCCGGTCGCCACCACGGTGGCCTCCACGCAGGTGCGGATGAGCCGGACCGAGCGTCCGGTACGGCGGTGCAGACCGGTCATCAGGCCGTCGCGCGGGCCGGGGCCGAAGTCCGCCGCGATGTACAGGCCGGTCGCCGCGCCGTTGAGCACGACCCCCAGGACCAGCAGCGCGATCCGTGCGGCCGTGCCGTGCGCGCCGGGGAGCACGGACAGGGTGGCGTCCATGGCGAGACCGATCACCAGCACGTTGGAGACCGTGCCCAGGCCGGGCCGCTGGCGCAGCGGAATCCACAGCAGCAGCACCGCCGCGCCGATCAGGGTCAGCACCACTCCCATGCTCAGGCCGGTGCGCGCGGCGAGCCCCTGGTGCAGCACGTTCCACGGCTCCAGGCCGAGGCCCGAGCGGACGAGCAGCGCCGAACTCGCCCCGTACAGCGCGAGACCGGCATAGAGCTGGAACAGCCGGCGGGCGAGACGGCCCGGAGTGGACATGCGATACCCCCTGGGGTGGTGACAGTGGCCTTGCTCGTGTCACTCTGTGGCTTGAGACGGAGAGCCATCCATGGCCAATCCGGGGAAGGTGGACTGATCCTCATGGCACATTGGACCTCCGCGGTGGGTGCCGCTCAGCTCGCCCGGCTCCTCAACTCCCAGCAGGAACGGCCCGGTGGTCCCGGCACGCGCCGTCCGCCCGCCTACCGCGCCCTGGCCGACGGCATCCGGCTGCTCGTCCTGGAGGGGCGCGTTCCCGTGGCCGCCCGGCTGCCGGCCGAGCGGGAGCTGGCCCTCGCCCTCTCCGTCAGCCGCACCACCGTCGCCGCCGCGTACGAGACCCTGCGCACCGAGGGGTTCCTGGAGTCCCGGCGCGGGGCGGGCAGCTGGACGGCCGTCCCGGCGGGCAACCCGCTGCCCGCGCGCGGCCTCGAGCCGCTGCCGCCCGAGGCGCTCGGCTCCATGATCGACCTGGGCTGCGCCGCCCTCCCGGCGCCCGAGCCCTGGCTCACCCGCGCCGTCTCCGGCGCGCTGGAGGCGCTCCCGCCCTACGCCCACACCCACGGCGACTACCCGGCCGGGCTGCCCGCGCTGCGCGAGATGATCGCCGAGCGGTACACGGTGCGGGGCATCCCGACCATGCCCGAGCAGATCATGGTGACCACCGGTGCGATGGGTGCCATCGACGCCATCTGTCACCTCTTCGCGGGCCGGGGCGAGCGGATCGCCGTCGAGTCGCCCTCCTACGCCAACATCCTCCAGCTCATGCGGGAGGCGGGCGCCAGGCTCGTCCCCGTCGCCATGGCCGAGGGGCTCGGTGGCTGGGACGTCGACCGCTGGCGCCAGGTGCTGCGCGAGGCCGCGCCCCGGCTCGCCTACGTCGTGGCCGACTTCCACAACCCGACGGGGGCGCTCGCCGACGAGGACCAGCGGCGCCGGCTGGTGGACGCGGCCCGCGCCGCCGGGACCGTGCTGGTCGCCGACGAGACGATGAGCGAGCTCTGGTTCGATGAGGAGCTGGGCCGGAACATGCCCCGCCCGATGTGCGGCTTCGACCCGGCCGGCTCGACCGTCATCACCGTCGGCTCGGCCAGCAAGGCGTTCTGGGCCGGGATGCGCATCGGCTGGGTGCGGGCGGCGCCGGACGTCATCCGCAGCCTGGTCGCCGCGCGCGCCTACGCCGATCTCGGTACCCCCGTCCTCGAACAGCTCGCCGTGCACTGGCTGTTCACCAGCGGCGGCTGGGAGCAGGCCGTGGCGCTCCGCCGCTCGCAGGCCCGTGACAACCGCGACGATCTGCTCGCCGCGCTCCGGCGCGAGCTGCCCGGCTGGGAGTACGAGGTGCCGTCCGGCGGTCTCACCCTCTGGGTCCGCGCCGGCGGCCTCTCGGGCTCCCGCATCGCGGAGGTGGGCGAACGGGTGGGCGTCCGCGTCCCCTCCGGACCCCGCTTCGGCGTCGACGGAGCCTTCGAGGGATACCTGCGGCTGCCGTTCACGGTGGGCGGCGCGGTGGCCGACGAGGCGGCGGCCCGCCTGGCCTCGGCCGCGCGGCTGGTGGAGTCGGGCGTCACCGGGGGCGGAGAGGCGTCGGGCGCGTTCGTGGCGTGACGTTCCGGGGCTACGTCCGGGCGCACCGTCGGTGTGCCTCTCCCGGCGGCGCGGGGTCGGCTCGTCCCGCTCTCGCGCCGGTTCACGGGCTCGTACGCGAGAACGTGCCCGCTCCGGGGGTGGGAGCGGGCACGTTCTCGTTGACCGAGGTCAGGCCCGGTCCGCCCCGATCGCGTCCGCCGGTTCGGCGGGGGAGACGACCTCCGTCGAGCGGGCCGGCTCCGATTCGACCGGCGTGACGCGCTCGGGCAGCAGGGACAGCACCGCCTGGCGCTCCTGTTCCGGGGTCGCCTCGTCGTAGGGGTCCGGGGTTGCCGGGACCTGGAGACGGTGGACCGGGCCGGAGCCGAGGCGGGCGTATCCGCGGCCGGGCGGTGTCCGGTCCGGCGGGGTGGTGGGCGGCGGGGCGCCCAGGAAGGCGGCCACCTGCTGCGGGGAGGCCGGACCGAGGACCACCCGGGCGCGGGTGTGCTGGGCGATCGCCTCGCTCAGGCTGTCCGCGCCGTCGAACTGCTCGGCCACCACCACCGTCACCCCCGCAGCCCGCCCGTGCCGCAGCGGGACCTGGAGGAGGGCCTGCGGGTCGGTGCGGTGCTCCGCCTCCGCGAGGTGGGTGAAGACGGTCGGGCGGTCCAGGAGGACCCACAGGGGACGCGCGGCGTCCTCCGGTGGCGGATCGCCCGCCTGCCGGGCCTGGCTGACGGCGAGGAGCCGCCTTTCGGTCTCCCGGGCGACCCACTCCAGCCCCGCCACCGCCCCGGCCGGCGCGCACTCCACGGCGAGCACGCCCGTCCGGCCGATCAGGCAGGAGTACTCGCCGGTGCCGCCGCCGTCGACGACCATCACATCGCCGTGCCGCAGCGCCTGGAGGGCGATGGAACGCACGAGTGTGGACATGCCGCTGCCGGGCTGGCCCATGGCCAGCAGATGCGGCTCCGGCGAGCGGCTTCCGGTGCGCCAGACCACCGGAGGCATGTCGCACCGCTCCTCGCCGTAGGAGAGCGGGAGGGTGCGCTGCACCTCGTCGGGGTCGGTGAGACCCAGCACCGTCTCGCCCGGCGCGGTGACGAAGTGCTGGGCGGTGATGCCGGTGGGCAGGGGGGCGAGGACGCCCAGCGTGAGCCGGTTGCCCTCCTCCTCCCAGGTGAAGCGGTACTCCCGGCCGCGGCCCGCCTTCGCGGTCAGCAGCCGCTCGACCCGCGCGCGGGACTCCGGGTCGCCGTCCGGGAAGTACGCCGGGTAGCGGATGACGACGCGCTCCAGCCGGCCGTCCTCGTCGAACCCGTGCTCCGTGAGGGCCGCGTCCCACGCCCCGCCGTGCGCGTACAGCGGGGCCGGGTCGTCGGCGGTGGAGAAGCACGGCACCAGCGCCTCGTACAGCGACTGGAGCCGTTCCGTCCGCGCGGGGTCGGGTCCCTCGGGCTCGGCCGGGGCGTGGTCGCGTCCGTACCAGGCCGCCGCGACCATCAGGGACACGGCGGCCAGCAGCGGGCCGTACGGCATCAGCGCCACGGCCATGACCACGGCGGCCGCCAGGAAAAGCAGCGGGCCCCGCTTGTCCTTGGGGGTGCCCGCCACCTTGGCCCGTCCGGCCAGGGCCAGCCGGCGCAGGCCGCGCGAGATGGTGATCAGGGGGTGGAGGACGTCCGTGGCGCTGTCGGCCGCCGTCCGGGCGAGCTCCCGGCTCCGGGCGAGCTGGGTGCGGGCGAGCTGCGCGCTGTCCTTGCTCAGAATGCGGGGGAGTGGGCGCCGGGCCACTGCTGTCTCCTGGAGGTGGGTACGGGCGTGGGGAGACTCCCCCTCGGACGGGACCGGCCGGTCCGCGTGGCCTCGGGGGAGGGGCGCGGTCAGAACTTGATGCCGCCGAGGAGGCTCGCCAGGCTCTCGCCGCCCGCCTTGATGCTGGGCGCGATGGCCGTGCTCGCCAGGTAGAACCCGAACAGCGCCGACACGACGGCGTGCGAGCCCTTGAGCCCGTCCTTGCGGAAGAACAGGAAGACGATGATGCCGAGCAGGACCACGCCGGACATGGAGAGGATCATTTGGGGACCTCCTGGTGTCGAAGGGGGGACAGTCACCATGAGTACTTCCAGGATCACAGAATGTATCCATACGATAAAAGGTGCAACTGGGTGAAATTCGGCTTTTTTCCCACGGGTGGTGGAGTCGGCGGTCACCCGGCCGGGCAGAGCCCCCGCGCCGGAGCCCGAGCCAGTACGCTGGCGATTCACCCGAACGGAAGTCATGAGAGGCGGTCCGGCCGATGAGCGAAGCCCCCGACCCGCAGGTCGTGGAGCTGGCGACCAGGATCTTCGACCTGGCCCGACGGGGCCGGACCGAGGAACTGGTGGCCTACGTCGACGCGGGCGTCCCCGTCGGACTCACCAACGACCGCGGCGACTGCCTGGTCATGCTCGCCGCGTACCACGGGCACGCCGACGCCGTCCGGGCACTGCTCCAGCGAGGCGCCGACGCCGACCGGATCAACGACCGGGGGCAGACCCCGCTCGCCGGCGCCGTGTTCAAGGGCGAGACGGCCGTCATCCGGGCGCTGCTCGACAGCGGCGCCGACCCGGCCGCCGGCACGCCCTCGGCGGTCGACACCGCCCGCATGTTCGGCAAGACCGAACTGCTGGAACTGTTCGGCGCGCACTGACACTTCGGCAACCGGCCCCATCCGGGGGCGGAGATCCACGGGGGGAGGCGGAGGGGGACCGCCGTAAATACGGTCGCGGCGGCACAAACCGCGGGTCATCATGACGACGTGATTCACGGACGTGATGGCCGGGCGGCGGATGCCGCACCACGCGGGCCGTGAAGCGGCCCGCGAGGGGCCCCGACGAGAGGCAGAGAGAGAATGGGCAGCAGCAAGCAAGAGACGGCGGGCGCTCCGACGTTGTGTCACGCGGCCAGGTGATGAGTGGTCCCCGGTTGCGTCGACGCTTGATGTGAGGCTGTTTCCCATGTTCGATCCGGTCATAGCGCCCAGCGGTACCCTGCTCGGCCTGCTCCAGCGGGGCCGGGGCGACGGCACCCTGCACGCGCTCACCGCCCCCCGCGCCGAGGCGCTCCAGGCCCTCGACCACTGCGTCCTCCACGACCCCCGCCACGACTGGCAGGTGGAGAACCGCTCCCTCTACTACGCCCGCCTCTATCTCGACCTGAACGGCGGGCTGGACGCCATCGAGGCCCACCTCCTCGACCCCGAGGACGTCCTCGACACCGACGAGTCCCGCACCGGGCTCGCCCTCGCCGTCCTGGGCCACCTGGCCTCCTACGGCAGGCAGGACGCGCTCTCCCTGTTGCGCGGGTACGCCGCCCAGGGTGCCAACTGGGCCTGGGCTCTGGACGAGTTGGCCCTGCGCGACGACGACGCGGGCCTGCGCGCCCTCGCCGTCCCCGTGCTGGCCCGCTTCGGCACCGACCCGGCCGGCGAGGCCGAACTCGCCGCCGCCGTACGCGACGCCTTCGAACCGCGGCCCTGGCGGCTGTGGGCCGACGACCCGCGCGAGTCCGTGTCCGCCCGCGTGCGGGCCGCCGGCGAGACCGGCAGCTTCGACCGCTGGCAGCGGCAGATGCGGCCCACCGGGCCCCGCCCCGGCTGGAGCGTGGACGCCGTCTTCGAATGGGCCCAGCAGGGCCTCGACCGCGGCGCCGCCCTCCACGTCCCCGCCGCCCGGTGCCTGGTCGCCGTCGCCGCGCCCGAGGACCGGCCTGAGATTCTGGCCGCCGCCCGCTCCGGCACCCACGGCGCCCGCTGCACCGCGCTGCGCTACCTCGCCGACAGCGAGGCGCCCGAGACGCTCGACCTGGTGGAGGCCGCCGTCGCGGACGGGCCCGCAGTCGTGGTGGAGGCCGCGCTCGACGCCTTCGAGCGGATGCGCACCCCGGCCGCGGTGGACCGGGCACGGCGCTGGGCCCAGCGGCCCGACGTGCTCGGCGCCGCCGCCGGACGCGTCCTGGCCTGCCGGGGCGGCGCGAAGGACAGCGACCTCGTCCTCGGCGCCCTGCGCGAGGCCGTACGGGGCGAAGGCCCGGACGCGCCGACCCTGTGGACCCTGGTCGACGGAGCCGGGCGCCTGGGCATCGCCTGCGCGGCGCCCGTCCTGCGGCACGTCTACCGGGAGACGGCCTCCTCCCATCTGCGCGGCCGCGCGGCCCGCGCGCTCGCGGCCACCGACCCCTCCTTCGCCGCCGGGTTCGCGGTCGAGTGCCTGTGGGACTGCGAGGAGACCACCCGAGAACTGGCCGCCCGCCACGCCGAGACCGGCGACGCCCGTGTCGTCGAACGCCTCCGCCGCCTGGCCGCCGACCCCGCCGAGGAGGACGAGGTCCAGACGGCGGTCCGCAGCCGCTTCGAACAGGACCCCCAGACGCTGTGAAGCAAGGGGCCCGCCGGAAGGCGGGCGGGCCCCCTCAGCGGCGTACGGGAACGAAGCGCAGCGAAGTCCCCGGTCTCGCCTGGGCCGCGCCCGGCAGGTCCGCAGGGTGGACCACCGCCGGGACCGGATAGCCGCCGGTCGTGGGATGGTCGGCCAGGAAGACCAGCGGCAGGCCGTCCGGCGGGACCTGGATCGCCCCCGACACCATTCCCTCGCTGGGGAGTTCACCCGAGCGGGCCCGTTCCAGCGCGGTGCCCTCCGTGCGCAGGCCGATGCGGTTGCTGGCCGCGGAGACGCGGTACGTACGGCTCGTCAGATCGGCGATGGCCCGCGAGGTGAACCAGTCCTCGCGCGGCCCCAGCGTCACCCGGAGCACCAGTTCGGCCGGAGGCCCCGGCTGCGGGGCGGTGTCCAGACGGGCCGGAGCAGCCGTCGGCGGGCCCAGCGGGAGCACCACGCCGCCGACGAGCGGCGGCGGGCCCAGACCCGACAGCAGGTCCGTGGCCCGGCTGCCGAGCACCGGCTCCACCGCGACCCCGCCCGCGACCGCCACGTAGGACCGCACCCCCGCCACCGCCGCGCCCACCTCCAGCACCTCGCCGGAGGGCACCCGGACCGGCGCGCCCCAGGGCGCGGGGCGTCCGCCCACCGTCACCGGGCAGGGCGCCCCGCCCACCGCGACGGTGACCGCCGAACGGGCCCGCACCGCACAGCCGTCGAGCGTCGTCTCCAGCACGGCCGCGTCCGGCGCGTTGCCGACCAGCCGGTTGACGAGGGCTGCGGCGGGCGGGTCGAGGGCGCCGGAGCGCGGGACGCCCAGGTGGGCGTGGCCGGGCCGCCCCCGGTCCTGCACGGTCGTCAGCGCCCCCGCCCGCACCACCATCAGCGCACGGTCCGTCACGGCGCCCCCACCGGGACGAAGCGCACCCGTGTGCCCGGCGCCAGCAGGGCGGCCGGTTCCCGCGCGGTGTCCCACAGCACGGCGTCGGTACGGCCGATCAACTGCCAGCCGCCCGGCGACGAACGCGGGTACACCCCGGTGTACGGGCCGGCCAGCGCTACCGACCCGGCCGGGACCGCCGTACGCGGGGTCGACCGGCGCGGCACGCACCGGCGCTCCGGCAGACCGGTGAGGTAGCCGAAGCCGGGGGCGAAGCCGCAGAAGGCCACCGTGAACTCCGTACCCGCGTGGAGGTCGGCCACCTCGCGCACCGGCACGCCCCAGTGCGCGGCGACCTGCGCGAGGTCCGGTCCGTCGTAGCGGACCGCGAGTTCCACCGGGGCGGCGGTGGTCCGGGGAGCGGGGGGTGGCTCGGCGGCGGTCAGTTCGGCGGCCCGGCGTACCGGGTCGTCCACCCCGTCCAGCAGGACCGTACGGGCGGCCGGGACGATCTCGCGGGCGGACAGCGCACCCGTCGCGCGCCGCCGCAGCAGCTCCGCGTGCAGGGCGCGGGCCTGCTCGGCGGAGGCGACCTCCAGCAGCAGCGCGTGCGAGCCCACCGGCAGCGCCCTCACGCGAAGGCCTCCACCGGCACGCCCGCCGAGGCCAGCCGGGTGCGTACGCGGCGGGCCAGCCCGACCGCGCCGGGGGTGTCGCCGTGCAGGCACAGGGAGCGGGCCCGTACCCCGACACGGGCACCGGAGAGCGCGGTCACCCCGTCGGAGCGGGCCAGGTCCACAGCGCGTGCCACCACCGCCTCGGGATCGCTCACCACGGCACCCTCCCGGTCGCGCGGCACGAGGGTGCCCTCGTCGGTGTAGGCGCGGTCCGCGAACGCCTCCGGGACCGCGCGCAGGCCCGCCTTCCCGGCCGCCTCCAGCAGGCGCGAGCCGGGCAGGCCCAGCACCGGCAGCCGGGCCCCCGCCAGGAGCACCCCCTCGACCACCGCGCGGGCCTGCTCCTCGTCCCGTACGACCCGGTTGTAGAGCGCGCCGTGCGGCTTGACGTAGGCCACACGGGCACCCGCTGCCCGGGCGAACACCTCCAACGCGCCTATCTGGTATGCGACTTCGGCCGTGAGTTCGGCGGAGGGGACGTCCATCGCGCGCCGGCCGAAGCCGGCGAGGTCGCGGTAGGAGACCTGGGCGCCGATCGTCACCCCGCGCGCGGCCGCCAGTTCGCACACCCGGCGCATGGTGGCCGCGTCTCCGGCGTGGAAGCCGCAGGCCACGTTGGCGCTGGTGACGACGGACAGCAGCCCCTCGTCGTCGGTCAGCCGCCAGCGGCCGAAGCCCTCGCCCAGGTCGGCGTTGAGATCGACCGGTTCGGTCACGGTCATCGGGTACGGACCTCCTCGGGTACGCGGATCAGTCGGCACCGGCCACGCGGTACTGCTCGTCGCGCGCGCCGGTCGGGAACATCTGCCCCGGCCCGTGTGTGAGGGCGAAACGGCGGCCGGGACGCCGTCAGCGCGCCTGCGGGATCACCCCGCACGCCCGGGACACCGGGACGTCGTCGGGCGCGAGTCCCACCGGGTCGCCGAGGCGGGCCGGACCGGGTCGGCTGTGCCGGGGGCCGCCGGGTCACCGCGGTGCACGGGGCCGCCGTGCACGGCCGGGAGCAGCCCGCTCTCCCGGATCGCGGCCCGCGGACGCTCCGGCGCCACCGGACGCGTCGACACGGCCATCGGCCCGCGCGGCCGCCCCGCCGGAGGGCATTGCCGGCCGGTCACGGACACCGGCACGTCGCGGCCCTGCTCGACGTGACGGACCGGCACCCCCGCACCGGACGGCGCCCACTCGACGGGGCCGGTCGGGCCCGCCCGGAATCGGAGGCGCGCGGGTTGGGGGCTCCCGTCGCGGGCGCCGGTCCCGGCCGGGACCACCGGTCGGTCGCTCGCGGGCGGTCCGGTCCGGAACAGCGGTCACTTCGGGTGGGGGAGTCGTGCTCATGGGCGGCACCTCGCAGAAGCGTGAGGGGGCTGCGGATCGGTGAGCGGTGCGCGTCGTGCGGCGCGGGAACGTGCGGTGCCGGCCCCGTGGGGGAAGGGCCGTGCGGAGCACCGTAGAGGATCGTTCAACGATCCTTCAACGGGTACGTTGTCCCGCCCCCGGCTCTGCGGTTGAATTCCGGGCATGGCAGAGCAGTTGGGTCAACTGGCCGACGACCGCGCCCTCCTGGGTCGCACCAGCACCGCCGAACGCGTCTCCGACATCCTCCGGAGCCGTATCGCGGAGGGCTACTTCCCGCCCGGCACCCGGCTGTCGGAGGACAGCATCGGTGGCGCCCTCGGGGTCTCCCGCAACACCCTGCGCGAGGCGTTCCGGCTGCTCACCCACGAACGGCTGCTCGTCCACGAACTCAACCGGGGCGTCTTCGTCCGGGTGCTGAGCGTCGCGGACGTGGAGGACATCTACCGCACCCGCGCCCTGGTCGAGTGCGCCGTCGTACGCGGTCTCGGCGCACCCCCGTACGCCCTCGGCGGGCTCGCCGGGGCGGTGGACGAGGGGGAGTCGGCGGCGCGGGAAAGTGACTGGAAATCGATGGGCACGGCCAACTTCCACTTCCATCGCGAGCTGGTCGCGCTGGCCCGCAGCGAGCGCACCGACGAGCTGATGCGCAGTGTCTTCGCCGAACTCCGGCTCGCGTTCCACCACGTGGGCCACCCGCGCCGCCTCCACGAGCCCTACCTCGTCCGCAACCGCCAGATCCTGGACGCTCTGCGCGCCGGTGACCGGGCCGCGGCGGAGGAACTGCTGTCGACCTATCTCGCGGACTCGCTCGAACGGGTGCTGGAGGTCTACCGCCGCCGGATCGATCAGCGGTGAGCGGCCTTTCGGCCATGGGCGTCTCGCGTCGCTGTGACGGCCGTCGCTTCCACACCGTTTGGGTGGTTGTCGGACCGAGGACCTAATCTGTGCACCGTGACTTCGCCTGCACCGACGGACAGCGTTCCGCCCCAGCTCAGCGCGGCGCCGCGCCCCGCGCCGGGCCCGGCCGCCGACGAGGGGCTGGCGCGGCGGCTGCGCGCGCTCGCCTGCACGGCCCCGCTGCACGACCTGGACGCCCGCAAGGCCAACCTGGCCGGTGAGTACTCGACGTACGGCATGGCCGAGGTGGCACTCGCCGCCATCGACCTCGTCACGCTCAACATGGACTTCGACACCGGGGCGGACCACGAGCAGATCGTCGCCCGGCTCGTCCCGCGCATCGCCGCCCAGGCTCCCCACCGCACCACCGCCGAGCACGAGCGGGTGGCCCGCTGGGTGCTGGAGAACCTGATCAACGTCGGCAGCGCCGACCGCGGCTTCCGCGCGGTGTACGGCACCTTCGCCTCCGACGGCAGCTACGTCCGCCGCGACTACGACTTCAAGCTCATCGAAGAGGTCCCGGGTCCCGGCGGCACGGTGTACCTGCGGACCACCGACGAAGCCGTCAACGTCCTCGTCGGCGCCCTCGACACCGATGTCACCAGCGCCCAGATCGCCGCCGAGGTCAAGCTTGAGGTGCTGATCAACCGTGGCCGGCTGGCCGACGCCCAGCTCGCCGCCGAGCAGGCCCGCTACCGCACCGTGCAGTACTCCGAGACCCTGCGCCGCGCCCTGGACGCCACCCGGCGCAACGTCCGCGCGGTGGACTGGCTCAACTCCGTGCCGGACATGATCGCCGAGGCGCTGGACCACGTGGCCGACCGCTACCGCCACGAGAACGCGATCCTCACCAACATCCGCAAGGCCCGCGACGAGACGGAGGAGCCGGAGCACAAGCGGCGCGCGGCCGAGCTCGTCGACATCGTCAAGGACTGCATCCGGCGCCACACCCAGCTCCAGTCGCGACTGCTGGAGGCCGGGCCGCTGTTCCGCGCGGAGCAGGACCGGCAGGCGTTCGCCACGCCCACGGGGACCTCCGGCATGGACCTGTACGGGCATCTGGTCGCGCCCGTCCTGCCCCTGCCGCTCCGGCAGGCGATCCGGGTCACCGACGCGTTCTTCGCCGGCGGCGCGGGGCTGCGTACGCCGGTGTCGGTGCGGGTGGGGGACCTGGTCGACATCCTGCTGACCCCGCCGGTCGAGCGGGAGCATCTCGGGGCGGAGATGCCGGAGCCGGATCTGATCGCCACGCCGGACGACAGCCGTTTCTCCGAGGAGCAGGTGGCTGCCGCCAGGGCTCTGCTGGACCTTCCGGCCGACGCTCCCCGGAGACTCTCCGGGCTGCTTGCGAAGGCCCGGGCGGCCGAGGGGTTCGAGCTGGCGTATCTGGTCGCCCTGATGGCCGTTCACGCGGCCAGTCCCGCTGTCGGCACCGCCTACCGGCAGGGGGAGCAGAAGTTGCTCTTCGCTGTCGACGACGGCACCGAGCTGGAAGATCCGGACTTCGGCGGGGCCGATCTCATCGTGGGGACCGCACTGCTGGATGCCGTGGGCATGGCCAGCGACCGGGCGGTGGCCGGGTGAGTGCCCGTCCCGGCGACGTGAGGCGTCGCGAAGTTCTCCGCGCTCCTGGCTGGGCCGCGGGTGTCCCCTGTGTCAAGTTCAAGGAGATTGCGTCGTGACCGAGCACGTCGAGTGGAGCGACGCCGAAGCGCCGGCGGCGCCGCCGGCCGTCACCCCCGCCGACGCCGCCGACGCGGCGCGGCTGGTCGCCTTCGGGCTGCAGCCGAAGCTCCAGCCCGCGCGGGACCAGGAGTACACCGAGCTGTTGCGGCGGTACCGGGAGGACGGGGCGTTCGCCAGGCTCGCCGACGCCGTGGCGACCGGGCTCGGGCTCGTCGTGCTGGAGGTGTCGCCACGCGCCGGGATGGCCGTGACGGCCGCCGAGGACTCGGTGTTCGCGGTGCGGATGGGCGACTACGCCCGCCGTACCACCGCCGACTCCGCCGACCGCTTCCTGCACGGCCTGGCCCATCTGGCCGTGGCCGCCCTGGCGTTCCCCCGGCCCGAGGACCTGGCCGACGACTCCTACATCGGGCGCGTCACGGTCAACGGCGTGGACGCCTTCGTGCGGCAGGCGTGCCGCAGGCTGGAGGAGCGGGCCGAGCGGTCCGGGGAGAACACCGACCCGGTGTCCGACGCCCCCGGCCTGGAGGCCGCCTGGCGGATCTGGGCCCGGCGCAGCGCCACCGGCGCCACCAAGGACGCCCGTCGCCCCGCCGCCTCCACCACGGGCATCGTCGCCAAGGCGCTCGGCTTCCTCACCGAGTCCGGTTTCCTCCAGCGAACCGGCGACGACCACGGCGGCACCTACCGCACCACCGCCCGGTACCAGTTGCAGGTACGGGACATGGCGGGCGGCGCCGCACTCAGCGAACTGCTGGAGCTGGGCGTGGTGACCGAGACCGGCGGCACCGCCAGCCTGCTGCCCGCCGAGGACACCGACGACCTGGACCTGGTCGCCGACGCCGGACTGCCCTTCCACTCCTGACCCGCCCGCACCTTCTCCGAAGCCCTCACGAGAGTCCGCCATGTACGAGCTGTCCCGCGTCCGCCTCTACTCCATCGGGCCCGCCGGCGCGCGCTACGCCGACACCGTGCTCGACATGCGCGGCGTGGGCGCCCCCGTGCCCGACCCCGCGCCCACCCAGGCGGAGTTCTTCGAGGAGGAGCCGGCCGGCCCGCCGCGCCGGCCCGCGCCCGCCGGGGTGCTGTTCCTGGAGAACGGCGGCGGCAAGTCCGTCCTGCTCAAACTGATCTTCTCGGTGATGCTGCCCGGCCACCGCAACACCCTGGGCGGCGCCAGCTCCGGTGTGCTGCGCAAGTTCCTGCTCGCCGACGACTGCGGACATGTCGCGCTGGAGTGGCAGCACGTGCAGACCGGCGAGTGCGTGGTCGTCGGCAAGGTCAGCGAGTGGCGCGGGCGTCAGGTCTCCAACGACCCGCGCAAGTTCGCCGAGGCCTGGTACTCCTTCCGGCCCGGCCCGGGGCTGAGCCTGGACAACCTGCCGGTCGCCGAGTCCACCGCCGTACGGCCGCTGGTGGAGGGCGCCTCCGGGGCGCGGGGACGCCGGCGCACCATGAAGGGCTTCCGCGACGCCCTCACCGAGGCGGGCCGGAACTACCCGCACCTGGAAGCGCACTGGGAGGAGATCCACGAGCGCTGGACCGAGCACCTCGGCGACCTCGGCCTGGACCCCGAACTCTTCCGCTACCAGCGGGAGATGAACGCGGACGAGGGCGAGGCTGCCGGGCTCTTCGCGGTCAAGAAGGACTCCGACTTCACCGACCTGCTGCTGCGCGCCGTCACCGACACCCGCGACACCGACGGTCTGGCGGACCTCGTGAGCGGATTCGGCAACAAGCTCGGCCGCCGCGCCGAACTCATCGCCGAACGCGACTTCACCGCGGGCTCGGTCGACCTGCTGGGCCGGATCGTGGAGGCGTCCGGCACCCGCACCCGCGCGCGGGACGTGCACACCGGCGCCGAACGCCGTACCCGCACCCTGGCCCGGCGGTTGTCCGCGCGCGCCGTCCGGGAGCGGGTCCGCGCCGCCGACCTCGCCCAGCGGGTCGCCGCCGCCGCCGGCACCGTCACCTGCTCCGAGGACGCCCGCGAGCGCAGCTCGCTGATCGCGGCCGAACTCGCCTACCGGCACGCCTCGCTGGCGCTGGCCGCCGCCGAGAAGACCGCCGCCGCGCAGAAGCGCGAGCTGGCCGACGCCCGCACCCTGTACTCCGCCTGGCAGGCCGCCGAGGCCGTGCTGCGCCACCGCGCCGCCGCCGACCGGGTCGCCCGCGTCTCCGCCGCCATCCAGGAGGCCGAGCGGGACGCCGCGCCCGCGCTCGCCGCCCGGGCCAGGGCAGCGGTCGACCTCGTACGCGCCCTCCACGCGGCCGCCCGGAACGCCGAGGCGCTCGCCAACGAGGAGGAGGAGCGCTCCGCCGCCCTCCAGGAGGCCGGCGACGCCGCGTACCGCGACTCCACCGCGGCCGCGACCGACGCCCAGCGGGCCCGCAGTGAGATCGGGCACCTGCGTCAGCGCCTCACCGAGGTCGAGCAGGAGACGGCCGAGGCCGTGCGCGCGGGCTGGCTCGACGACAGCTCCCCCGACGCCGATCCGGCACGGGCCGCGCTCGCCGCGAGCGACGCCGAGAAGACGGCCGTCGCCGCCTGGGACACCGCCCGCGCGGCGGCCCGCGCGGCCGTCGAGCACGCCCGCGAGACGGCCGCCGCCGAGTCCCGCGCCGAACTCACCGCGGCCCGCGCGGCCGACGCGGCCACCGCGGCGGAGCGCGCCCATGAGGCCGAGCGCCGGCTCGCGGAGGCGCTGGCCGCCGAGGAACGCCTCGCGGAGCTGCTCAGCCTGCCCGCCGCCGGTGCCGCACGCCCGGCCATCCCGGCCCCCCGTGACGGCTCCGACTCCGGCGAGCCGGTACGCGACAGCGCCGACGCAGGCCCGCTCACCGCCGAGGAGCTGGACCGCTACGCCGACGAGCTGCGCGGCCTCCTGGACGACGCGGTGTCCGCCGCCGAACGCGCCCTGTTCGATCTGCGCACCGCCGCCGCCGACGACACCCGCATCCTCTCCGCGCTCGGCGACGGCGGCCTGCTGCCGCCCGGACCCGACGTGCTGGCCACCGTGGAGTACCTGGGCGAGCACGGCATCCCCGCGCTGCCCGGCTGGCGTTACCTCGCCCAGGCCGTCGACCCCGCCGACCACGCGCGTGTGCTCGCCACCCGTCCCGAGCTGGTCGACGGTGTGATCATCACCGATCCGGACACCCACGCCCGCGCCCGTGAGACCCTCGGCGAGGCCGCCCTGCTGCCCCGCTCCGCCGTCGCCGTCGGCACCGCCGCGGCCCTGCTGGCCCCGGCCGCCGAGGCACAGCCCACCGACGTCAGCAGCGTTTTCCTGGTGCCGCCGAACCCGGCCATGCACGACGAGCACGCCGCTGACGAGGAGCGCCAGGCCCTGCGCGCGCGGGCCACCGAACGCGACGACGAGATCCGGGCGCTCGCCGCCCGCCTCGGCAAGGACCGCGAACTCGCCGCCCGGCTCGCCTCCTGGCGCACCGGCTGCCCGGCCGGCCGGATCGTCGAACTCGCGGCCGGCGCCGAGGAGGCCCGCGCCTTCGCCGAGGAGACCGAGGCCGAACTCACCGAGACCCGCACCGCCCGCGCCGAGGCCGAGGAGACCGCCGCCGAGGCCACCCGGCTGCGCGACGAACACCAGGAGGCCGCCCAGCGCGCCAGCCGTGTCGCCGACGCCCTCGCCGGTCTCGCACACCGGCTGCGCGAACGGGCCACCTGGCAGGTCAAGCTGCGCGAACTGGCCGACGACGCCGCCGAGTCCGAGGCCCGTACCCAGTCCTGCCTGGACCGTGCCCGCGCAGCCGACGAGGACCGGCGTGCCGCCCAGCGCGCCGCCGACGACGCCCGCCGCACCGCTCGCGCCCTGCGCGCCGAGCGCGCCGAGATCGCGGGCGCCCCCGACGACGTGCCCGAGGCGGAGGACGGCGCCCCGAAGGCGTCGCTGCCCGCGCTCCGCGAGGCCTACCGGGCCGCGTCCCAGGTGTACGAGAAGGTCGGCGTCGGCGCCGACCTGCGCGCCGAACAGGCCCGCGCGGAGAGCGACGAGAGCGCGGCCCGCGCCGACCTGGACCGGCTCAGCAACAAGGTCCGCACCCGCGCCGAGCAACTCCTGCAGTCGCCCGACGGCTCCGACGGCCCCTCCCGGCAGGCGGCCGCCGCCCGCGCCGAGGAACTGGTGCAGCTGCTGGAGACCCGCATGTCCACGGCGAGCGAGCAGCTCGGCCGGCTGCGCGGCGAGACCGAGCGGCACGCCCCCGGGGACGGCGAGGCGCACACCGAGCTGCCCGAGGACCGCCGGCCGCGCGACGCCGAGCACGCCCAGGCCCTGCTGCGCACCGCCACCGGCGAACTCACCACGTCCACCCAGACGTTGGCCGAGGCCCGGGACGCGCACGCCGAACTCCAGCAGGCCCACCGCACCGCCGAGGACGGCGCGGGCGGCTTCGACGAGATCGCGGCGATGCTCCGCGACCTGCTGCGCGAACCCGCGGCGGAGGACGAGCGGGAGGACGCCGAGCCCTACCCCGGCACTCTGGAGGAGGCCCGGCAGTCCGCCGCCGAGGCCCGCCGCTCGCTGCGCGGCTGCGCCGCCGACCTCTCTGCCGCCGACACCGCCGTCCGCGAGGCGAGCGACATCCTGGTCCGGCACGCCAACTCCACCCGCTACGAGCAGGTCCGCACCCCGGCCCGGCAGCAGATCCGCGAACTGCCCGCCGCCGCGCTGCCCGAGCACGCCCAGAAGTGGGCCGACGCCTTCGCGCCCCGGCTGCGCGTCCTCACCGACGAGCTGTCCCAGCTGGAGCGCAACCGCGACTCGATCGTGGACCGGCTGCGCGGCCTCGTCGAGTCCTCCCTCGCCACTCTCCGCTCCGCCCAGCGGCTCTCCCGGCTGCCCGAGGGGCTCGGCGAGTGGTCCGGGCAGGAGTTCCTGCGCATCCGCTTCGAGGAGCCCGACCAGGCCACCCTCACCGAGCGGCTCGGTGAGGTCATCGACGAGGCGACCCGGGCCGCCGTGAGGAAGAACGCCGACCTGCGCCGGGACGGCATGTCCCTGCTGCTGCGCGGGGTCGCGGCCGCGCTCCAGCCCAAGGGCGTCGCGGTGGAGATCCTCAAGCCGGACGCGGTGCTGCGCGCCGAGCGGGTGCCCGTCGGCCAGATGGGCGACGTGTTCTCCGGCGGCCAGCTGCTCACCGCCGCCATCGCGCTGTACTGCACGATGGCCGCTCTGCGCTCCAACGACCGGGGCCGCGACAAGCACCGGCACGCGGGCACGCTGTTCCTGGACAACCCCATCGGCCGCGCCAACGCCACGTATCTGCTGGAGCTCCAGCGGGCGGTCTCCGACGCGCTCGGCGTCCAGCTGCTCTACACCACCGGCCTGTTCGACACCACCGCGCTGGCCGAGTTCCCGCTGGTCATCCGGCTGCGCAACGACGCCGACCTCCGGGCCGGGCTGAAGTACATCAGCGTGGAGGAGCATCTCCGGCCCGGTCTGCCGCAGCAGCGGCAGGACGGGGACGGAGTACGCAGTGAGATCACCGCGACCCGGATCTACAAGCGGCCGTCGGCGCGGGTGCCCTCAGCCTGACGTCGGCGGGGGTGCCCTCAGTCCGACGTCGGCGTCGGCTCACAGGTCCGTGCGGGAGCCTCCAGCCGGTGCTCCGCCAGCACCCCCGTCCGGTGCCGCTGGACGAACCAGTAGTACGCGAAGCCGCCGCCCGCGATCACCGCGACGAACAGCACCGCGCCCCACCGCAGATACCAGTGGTAGGGCGCGCTCGCGTTGTAGACCGCCGGACGCGGCCAGATCAGGTTGAGGGTCATCCCCGCGCCCCACACCACCGCGACCACGTTGACGGCGAGCCCCCAGCGGCCCAGCGAGAACCGCCCCTCCCCGGCCGGGTTCCACCTGCCGCGCAGCCGCGCCACCAGCATCGGCGCGGTCACCCCGAGGTAGGCGAGGTAGATCATGATGATGCCGATGCTGGTGACGACGGTGAAGATCTGCGGCTGACGGATGTTGACGACCAGGATCGCCAGCGCCAGCACCCCGATCACCACGGCCGGCACCACCGGTGTCCTGAAGCGCGGGCTCACGCGGGCCAGCACCGAGGACGCGGGCAGGTTGTTGTCCCGCGCCATGGCGAACGCCAGGCGGATCGCCGCCGTGTGCACGGCCAGCGCGCACACCGTGACCGCGATCAGCACGCACCACAGCATGCCCTTGCCGGCCGTCGGCCCGAGCACGTCCAGCACCACGTACTGGAGTCCGTCCGTGGACAGCTTGCCGCCCTTGAGGCTGGAGACGCTCATCAGCGCCAGCAGCAGCACCAGGCCACCGAGCACGAACGAGGCGGTGATCGCCCGCAGGATGGCACGCGGCGCGTTCCGGGACGGGTTCAGCGACTCCTCACCGAGCGAGGCCGCGGTGTCGAAGCCGTACATCACGTACGCCGACGCCAGCGACGCCACCAGGAACGCGCCCGTGTAGCCGGCTCCGTGGCCCGCGCCGGTGCCGTTGGTCTCCAGCACGACCTGCGGACCCCGGGTGATGTGGACGGCCAGCATGGCGATGAGCACCACACTGGCGACCAGCTCGATGAACACCCCCGCCGTGTTGATCCTCGCCATCAACTTCACCCCGAAGGCGTTGACCAGCGTGGTGAACAGGATCAGCACCGCCGCCAGCACCACGGCGTTGGTCGCCACGTCGTAGGTGCCGGTGCCGTCCCCGACGAACTGGAAGGCGGACGATATCTGCGGCAGCGTGAGCTGGTAGGCGAGCGCCACCGCCGCGATCGACACGACGGACGCGATCAGCATCATCCATCCGGCGAGCCAGCCGAGATGCGGATTGCCGATCCGCTTCGACCAGTTGTAGACCGAGCCCGCCACCGGATGCCGGGCCGCCAGCTCCGCGAAGCACAGGGCCACCGCGAACTGGCCCACGAACACCATCGGCCACGACCACCAGTAGGCGGGACCGCCGCTGCCGTAGCCGAAGTAGAACAACTGGAAGGTGCCCGTCAGGATCGAGATGTAGCTGATCCCGGCGGCGAAGGTGTGGAAGTTGCCCAGCGTGCGCTTGAGTTCGGGCCGGTACCCGAACTCCGCGAGTTCGCTGTCGTCCTGCCCGTGCGTGTCTGACGGCGGTGCTGCCTTGGTCATCGGTGTGACTCCTGGGAGCAGAGGGAAACGGGAGCTGCCGTGTCCTACCCCGCTTCGGCCCGCACGGAGCCTGTCCGCCCCGGTTCGGCAGGACGGCGGAGAGAGCCCGGACGTGAACCCGCCCGGACCGCCCGCTGCTTCAGGGGTGGGACAGCCGCTTCGCGCCGGCCCGCCCGGCTGTCCGCTCCCGGTCCCGCCGTGCGCCGCGCTCGCGGCGCCGCGCCGCCCGGCGCTCGCGGCGGAGCTGCCGGGCGGTGCTGCTCGGCTCGGAGACCACTCCGTACCGCTGGTTCCACACCTGACGGGTCACCCACACGTCGACCACCGCCCAGGTCGCCACCACCGTGCCCGCCACGCTGCTGATCACCATCGGGAACGCCGCCCAGGACCCGGCCAGTGTGCACAGGAACGCCACCATCGCCTGGATCAGGGTCACCGCGATGATCAGCACCGCCCGCACCGCGGCGGTACGCACCGGGTCCGCCATCCGGCGCCGCTTCGCCGGCTCCTCCACCCACAGCGGCCGGTACGCCGGCTGCTGCCGCCCGGCGCCGGCGCCATCCACCGTGCGTGCCGGTGTCTCGCGCTCCGGACCCACCTGGCCCGGAATCCGCGCCGGGCGCTCCGCCACGCCCACCTCGGGCGCATCGCGCCGCTCAGCCGTGCCCATCACCATGTCACTCCCCACCGCCGGCAGACCGCTCGCCCGGAACCCGAAGGTCCCGGCTCCCCTGTGGCTGCCCGGCTTGCGCTGTTCTACGCGACCGGGACGAAGGATGCGGCCGGTGTGACCGGTTCCCTCCCCGTCTCCCCGTGTGAACGACGAACGAGGCGTCTGGAAGATTCCCGACTTGTGAAAATTTCCAGCCAACCGGTGTCCGTACTGTTTCGGCCCGCTTCCCCTGGACCCCTCCCGGCACGGCCGCAATCTCCCCCCATGCCCGGACAACTCGCCATCTGCCATCCGCCGTAAGGGAGTTCGGTGATCAGAAGCATCTTCGAGACAGCTGCGGGGCGGTAGTAGGCTCGCGCCGTTCCACGTCGGACACACGTACCCCGGGTGAGGGGGCGAGCTGGGGGAGGCCATGCGGTTTCGCGGGAAGTCGATCCGCCGGAAGATCGTGGCGCTGCTTCTCGTGCCGCTGGTGGCCCTGACCGCCGTCTGGGCCTTCGCCACCGTGCTGACGGGAGGTGAGGTCGCCCGGTCGCTGCGTGTCTCACACGCGGTGAAGGACATCGGACACCCCACCGAGGACACCGTCCGCGGCCTCCAGCACGAGCGCCGGCAGAGCCTCGTCTACCTCGCCGACCCGCGCGCCGCCGACGCCCTGGCCGGGCTGCACCGCTCCCGCATCGCCACCGACCGCGCCCTGGCCACCCTCCGCGCCAACGCCCGGAACCCCAGGACCCGCGACGCGCTGCGCGGCGAGGACGGCGAACGTCTCACCACCGCACTCGACGCCCTGGGCGGCCTGGAGTCCCTGCGTCGCAGTGTCGAGGAGCGCACCCTCACCCGCGAAGGCGCCCTCGACCTCTACAACCGCCTGGTCGACCCCTGCTACGCGCTGGTCGCCGCGGTCGACGGCGTCGACGACGTGGAGATGGACAAGCAGGCCGGAGCCCTCGTCAACACGGGCCGCGCCCGCGAACTCCTCAGCCGCGAGGACGCCATCCTCGGCTCCGCCCTGGTGGTCGGCGCTCTCTCCCGCGAGGAGGCCCGCGAGGTCTCCGACCTCGTCGCCCAGCGCACCCTCCTCTACGACGTCAGCCTCCCGCTGCTGCCCGCCCCGGAACGCGACCGCTACGACAGCTACTGGCGCAACGCCGCCACCGCCCCCCTGCGGACTGCCGAGCGCGAGGTCGTCGACACCGGCGCCGGCATCCCGCGCGGTGTCACCACCGCCAGCTGGCACGCCGTCGCCGGGGGTGTCCTCGAAGACCTCGGCACCATGGACGACCAGGCCGGCCACCGCTTCCGCGACCGGGTCCGGCCCGTCACCTACGCAGTCATCGCCCAGGCCGCCGCAGTCGGTGTCCTCGGTCTCGCGGCCCTCCTGATCTCCCTCGTGCTCTCCGTGCGCGTCGGCCGCCGCCTCATCCGCGACCTCAGGCGGCTGCGGACCGAGGCCCACGAGGCGTCCGCCGTCCGGCTGCCCCACGTCATGCGCCGCCTCTCCGCGGGCGAACCGGTGGACGTGGAGAGCGAGGTGCCCCGGCCCGAGTACGACCAGAGCGAGATCGGCGAGGTCGGCCGCGCCCTCAACACCCTGCAGCGGGCCGCCGTGGAGGCGGCGGTCAAGCAGAGCGAAGTGCGTGCGGGGGTGTCCGAGGTGTTCGTCAACCTCGCCCGCCGCAGCCAGGTGCTGCTGCACAAGCAGCTCACCCTGCTGGACACCATGGAGCGCCGCACCGAGGACACGGACGAGCTCGCCGACCTCTTCCGGCTGGACCACCTCACCACCCGGATGCGCCGCCACGCCGAGGGCCTGGTGATCCTCTCCGGCGCCGCACCCTCCCGCCAGTGGCGGCGCCCGGTACGGCTGATGGACGTCGTCCGCGCCTCCGTCGCCGAGGTGGAGGACTACGAGCGCGTGGAGGTGCGGCGGCTGCCCGGCGTCGCCGTCATCGGCCCCGCCGTCTCCGACCTCACGCACCTCGTGGCCGAACTGCTCGAGAACGCCACGCTGTTCTCGCCCCCGCACACCCAGGTGCACGTGGTGGGGGAGCGGGTCCCCAACGGTTTCGTGCTGGAGATCCACGACCGCGGCCTCGGCATGACCGCCGAGGCGCTGCTCGACGCCAACCTGAGGCTCGCGGAGACCCCCGAGTTCCAGCTGTCCGACACCGACCGGCTCGGCCTGTTCGTGGTCAGCCGCCTCGCCCGCCGCCAGCACGTACGGGTCTCCCTGCAGCCCTCTCCCTACGGCGGCACCACCGCCGTCGTCCTGATCCCGGACGCGCTGCTCACCGACGACGCCCCCGACACCGACGGCATCGGCATCCGGCTCGGCGACCTGTCCAAGGAGACCCAGCGCACCAGGGAGCGCGGCGCGGACCGGCCCGTGCAACGCGACGAGCCGGCCGAACCGGCCCTCACCGCGGACCGCCCCGCCCTCGACGCGCCCACCGGGGAGTTCCCCGGCATGCTGGCGGACGACGACAGCGAACTCGGCGGCATCTTCCGCGCCCGCGGCCTCGCCCCCGCCGACGTCCACGACCCGGCGGCGCTCGTCCCGGCGCCGCGGCGCGAGCCGCCGAAGCTGGTCAGCTCGCACGGCGAACCCGTCACCTCGCGTGCCGAACACCTGGCTGCCGAGCACGACGGTCCGCCCCCGCTGCCCACCCGCCGCCGGGGCGACTCCGGCAGGCGCCCCACGCCCAGGACCGCACGCACCGCCACCGCCGAGCGGCCCGGCGCCCCGGCCGCCGGCGCCGCCGCGTCGCCCCCGGAGCTGCCGCGCCGCACCCGGACCGGCCCGGACACCCCCGACCCGATCAGCGCGGCGGCCGCCCACATGGCCCCCGCCCCCGCAGACCCGGCGTCCGACGGTTCCGCGCCGCTGCCCAAGCGCGTACGCCAGGCCAATCTGGCGCCGCAGCTCCGGCGCGAGCCGGACCGGCGCCCCGAGAACACCTTGGAGTCCGCCGTACGCGACGCCGACGAGGTCCGCTCGCGGATGGCCTCGCTGCAGCGTGGCTGGGAGCGTGGCCGCGAGGAGAACGCTGAGGGCGACCGAGCCCACAGCGGCACAGCACCAGGAACGACTGAGGGAGACGGTCGATGACCGCACCGAACGCGACCGGCCACACGGAGAGCAAGAAGAAGGAGCTGAACTGGCTCCTCGACGACCTGGTCGACCGGGTCGCCAGCATCCGCAAGGCCGTCGTCCTGTCCGGCGACGGCCTCGCCATGGGCGCGTCCACCGACCTGACCAGGGAGGACAGCGAGCACCTCGCCGCCGTGGCGTCCGGCTTCCACAGCCTCGCCAAGGGCGTCGGCCGCCACTTCGAGGCGGGCAACGTCCGGCAGACCGTGGTCGAACTGGACGACGCCTTCCTCTTCGTCACCGCGGCCGGCGACGGGAGCTGCCTCGCCGTGTTCTCCGACGCCGACTCCGACGTCGGCCAGGTCGCCTACGAGATGACGCTGCTGGTCAAGCGGGTCGGCGTCCATCTGGGCAGCGCCCCGCGCAGCGAGCCGCCCGTGGGCGGGTAGTCGGACGACATGAGCGGAGAGGGTCAGAGAAGCGGCGGCCGCTGGTTCGACGACGAGGCGGGCCCCGTCGTCCGCCCGTACGCGATGACACGTGGCCGTACCAGCAGCCCCGGCCAGCACGTCCTCGACCTGATCGCGGTCGTCGTCACCGAACCGGACGCCGGCGACCCCGAGGAGGACCCGACGCTGGCGCCGGAGCACGTGGAGATCGCCGGCCGCTGCCGGGACGAACCGCAGTCGGTCGCCGAACTCGCCGCCGCACTCGACCTGCCCGTAGGAGTCGTACGCGTCCTGATCGGGGACCTCGTGCACGCCGGACTCGTCCATGTGACGCGTCCGGTGCCCCCGGCAGAGCTGCCGGACGAGAGTATCCTGCGCGACGTGATCGACGGCCTCCGGGCGCTGTGACCAGCACGGAAGCGGGGTAGTGACGTGACAGGCTGGGAGTTCTGGGTCGACCGGGGCGGCACCTTCACCGACATCGTCGCACGCCGCCCCGACGGCGGACTGGTCACCCGCAAGCTGCTCTCCGACAACCCGGCCCGCTACGCCGACGCGGCCGTGGCGGGCGTCCGTGAACTGCTGGGAGACTCCCCTGAGCCCGTCCAGGCCGTTCGGATGGGCACCACCGTCGCCACCAACGCACTGCTGGAGCGCAAGGGCGAACGCACCCTGCTGGTGATCACCCGGGGCTTCCGGGACGCCCTGCGGATCGCCTGCCAGAACCGTCCCGACATCTTCGCCCGGCACATCGAACTGCCCGAGCAGCTCTACGAGCGCGTGGTCGAGGTGGACGAGCGGCTCGCCGCCGACGGCACCGAACTGCGTGCCCCCGATCTGGCCGC
Organism: Streptomyces sp. NPDC001781; assembly: GCF_053596035.1. Classification (NCBI taxonomy): domain Bacteria; kingdom Bacillati; phylum Actinomycetota; class Actinomycetes; order Kitasatosporales; family Streptomycetaceae; genus Streptomyces; species Streptomyces sp. NPDC001781. The sequence continues at coordinate 27,239 of NZ_JBSFFI010000043.1, forward strand.
CCTGGAGGGCGAGCTGCGCCGCGCGTACGACGACGGCATCCGAGCTGTCGCCGTCGTCTGCCTGCACAGTCACCTCCACCCGGACCACGAGCGTGCCGTGGGCGAACTGGCCGAGCGGGTCGGCTTTCCGCAGATCTCGCTGTCCAGCGAGGTCAGTCCGCTGATGAAGCTCGTCCCGCGCGGGGACACCGCCGTGGCCGACGCCTACCTCTCGCCAGTGCTCCACCGCCACGTCCGGCACGTGGCGGACGCACTGCAGGACGTACGGCTGATGTTCATGCAGTCCAACGGCGGGCTCACCGAGGCCGGGCACTTCCGCGGCAAGGACGCCGTGCTGTCCGGGCCCGCCGGGGGCATCGTCGGCATGGCCCGCCTGTCGGAGCTGGCCGGACACGACCGCGTCATCGGCTTCGACATGGGCGGCACCTCGACCGACGTCTCGCACTTCGCCGGCGCGTACGAGCGCGTCTTCACCACCCGGATCGCGGGCGTCCGGCTGCGCGCTCCCATGCTGGACATCCACACCGTCGCCGCAGGGGGCGGCTCCGTGCTCCGTTTCGACGGCTCCCGCTACCGGGTGGGCCCCGACTCGGCCGGCGCCGACCCCGGCCCCGTCTGCTACCGCGCGGGCGGCCCGCTCACCGTCACCGACGCCAACGTCATGGTCGGCCGCGTCCAGCCCGCCCGCTTCCCGGCCGTGTTCGGCCCCGACGGAGACCAGCCGCTGGACGCCACCGCCGTACGCGACGGATTCGCTGCCCTCGCCCGCGAGATCCGCGAAGCCACCGGCGACGACCGGACCCCGGAGCAGGTGGCCGAAGGGTACCTGCGCATCGCGGTGGCCGGCATCGCGGCCGCGATCAAGCGGATCTCCGTCCAGCAGGGCCACGACGTCACCCGCTACACCCTCACCACCTTCGGGGGCGCCGGGGGCCAGCACGCCTGCCAGGTCGCCGACGCGCTCGGCATCCGTACCGTCCTGGTGCCGCCCATGGCCGGTGTCCTCTCGGCGCTCGGCATCGGCCTGGCCGACATCACCGCCATGCGCGAGCAGTCCGTCGAGGTGCCCCTGACCGAGGCGGCGATGCCCCGCGTCCACAGCACCGCCGCCGCACTGGAGGCCGCGGCCCGCGCCGAACTCCGCGCCGAGGACGTGCCGGAGGACCGCGTCCGCACCGCCCGCCGCGCCCAGCTCCGCTACGACGGCACCGACACCGCTCTCACCGTCGACCTCACCGACCCCCACGCCATGCGGCGCGCCTTCGAGGAACGCCACCGCGCCACGTACTCCTTCACCCTGGACCGCGGCATCGTCGTCGAAGCCCTCTCCGTGGAGGCCACCGGTCTCACCCCGCCCCCCGATCTCCGTGCCCTCGCCCCCTACGAGGGCATCCCCGCCGCCCCCGACATCGTCCGCCTGCACACCGGCGGCGCCTGGCGCGACGTACCCCTGCACCGCAGGGAGGCACTGCCGCCCGGTGAGACCGTCGCCGGACCCGCGATCATCACCGAGGCCGGCACCACGACCGTCGTCGACGAGGGCTGGCGGGCCACCGCGGACGAGCACGGACATCTGGTGATGGAACGGACGACGGTCACGGAGAGTTCCCGCCCCGGCACGGAAGTCGATCCGGTCCTGCTGGAGGTCTTCAACAACCTCTTCATGTCCATCGCCGAGCAGATGGGCGCCCAGCTGGAGTCCACCGCCCAGTCGGTCAACATCAAGGAACGCCTGGACTTCTCCTGCGCCCTGTTCGACCCGGACGGCGACCTCGTGGCCAACGCCCCCCACATCCCCGTCCACCTGGGCTCCATGGGCACGAGCGTCAAGGAGGTCGTGCGCCGCCGGGGTGCGCGGATGCGCCCCGGCGACAGTTACGCCGTCAACGACCCCTACCACGGTGGCACCCACCTGCCCGACGTCACCGTGATCACCCCCGTCTTCGGCGGCGGGCCGGGTGAGACCGGGATCCTCTTCCACGTCGCCTCGCGCGGCCACCACGCCGAGATCGGCGGCATCGCCCCCGGCTCCATGCCGGCCGGCAGCCGCACCATCGAGGAGGAGGGCGTCCTCTTCGACAACTGGCTGCTCACCGAGGACGGCCGGCTGCGCGAGGAGGAGACCCGCCGCCTGCTCACCGACGCCCCCCACCCCTCGCGCGATCCCGCCACCAACCTCGCCGACCTGCGTGCCCAGATCGCCGCCAACCGCAAGGGCGCCGATGAACTGGGCCGCATGATCGAGGAGTTCGGGCTGGACGTCGTCCAGGCGTACATGAAGCACGTGCAGGACAACGCCGAGGAATCCGTCCGGCGCGTCATCGACGTCCTGGACGACGGGGAGTGCGCCTACGAGACCGACTCGGGCGCCGTGATCCGCGTCCAGGTGCGGGTCGACCGGACCGCGCGCCGGGCCACCGTCGACTTCACCGGCACCTCCGCCCAGCTCGGCACCAACTTCAACGCCCCCACCGCGGTCGTCCACGCGGCCGTGCTGTACGTGTTCCGTACCCTTGTCGCCGACGACATTCCGCTCAACGACGGCTGCCTGCGCCCCCTCGACATCGTGGTGCCGCCCGGCTCCATGCTCGCCCCCGAGGCACCCGCCGCCGTGGTCGCGGGCAACGTGGAGACGTCCCAGGCCATCACCGGCGCGCTCTACGCGGCACTGGGCGTCCAGGCCGAGGGCTCCGGCACGATGAACAACGTCACCTTCGGCAACGACGACTACCAGTACTACGAGACGATCGCCTCCGGTTCGGGTGCGGGCGACACCTTTCCGGGCGCCGATGTGGTGCAGACCCATATGACCAACTCCCGGCTCACCGATCCCGAGGTGCTGGAGTGGCGACTGCCCGTCCGCCTGGAGGAGTTCGCGGTACGGCGGGGGAGCGGGGGTGCCGGACGGCACCGGGGCGGGAACGGTGCGGTGCGCCGCATCCGCTTCCTCGAACCGATGACCGTCTCCGCCCTCTCCCAGCACCGCCGCGTCCCCCCGTACGGTATGGCGGGCGGCGCACCGGGTGCCCTCGGCGCCAACCGGGTCGAGCACGCCGACGGCACGGTCACGGACCTGGGCGCCAGCGGCACGGCCGAGGTCGCCCCCGGTGACGTACTCGTCGTCGAAACCCCTGGTGGCGGGGGCTACGGCACGCCACCCACCGGTCCGGGCGACACCGGCACCGGCACCCGCATCGACACCGGCACCCGAGCCGACGGTCCCCACCGAGCAGGAGAAGCGAGCGATGGTCTTCGAGCGACGAGCTGAACGCGGCAAGCCCCCCGTCGAGCCCGTCACGCTCAAGATCCTGGTGGCCGGAGGGTTCGGCGTCGGCAAGACCACCATGGTCGGCGCGGTCAGCGAGATCCGGCCGCTGCGCACCGAGGAGGTGCTGACCGAGGCCGGGCGGCCCGTCGACGACACCGACGGCGTCGAGGGCAAGCGCACCACCACCGTCGCCATGGACTTCGGCCGCATCACCCTCCGCGCCGACCTCGTGCTCTATCTGTTCGGGACGCCCGGCCAGGAGCGTTTCTGGTTCATGTGGGACGAGCTGTCCGAGGGCGCGCTCGGCGCGGTCGTCCTCGCCGACACCCGGCGCCTGGAGGACTGCTTCGCCGCCGTCGACTACTTCGAGCGGCGGTCGATCCCGTTCGTCGTCGGCGTCAACTGCTTCGAGGGGGCAGCCCGTTACCCCGCGGAATCGGTCCGCAAGGCCCTCGACCTCGACCCGGACGTGCCCGTCCTGCTGACCGACGCCCGTGACCGGGAGTCCGTCAAGACCGTCCTCGTCGGCGTCGTCCAGCACGCCATGGAACTGGCCGCCGAACGCCGCCGCGCCGTCGCCACCTGAACGGGCAGGGCACCCCGCCCGCCCCGTCCCATCGGCACCCCGCGACACGCCCACCGTGATCGGATACAGTCCGCGCGTGTCCGAGATTCAGCAGCCGGCCGCCAACTCCGGTCCCGGTTCCCATTGTTCGAGCTGCGGGGCCCCCTACGGGGACGGCGTCACCGGCTGGCCGCGCGCCTGCCCCGCCTGCGGCACCACCGCCTACCGCAATCCGCTGCCGGTGGCCGTCGTGCTCCAGCCCGTGTACGACACCCACGGCGCCGCCCTGGTCGTCATCACCCGCACCGTCGCCCCGCGGCTCGGCGGCGTCGCGCTGCCCGGCGGCTTCATCGACGACCGCGAGGACTGGAAGCACGCCGCCGTCCGCGAACTGCGCGAGGAGACCGGCATCGAGGCCGACGCCCGCGACGTGCGGCTGGTGGACGCCATGAGTTCGCCCGACGGCCACCTGCTCCTCTTCGGGCTCCTCCCGGAACGCCCGGCCGACTCTCTCCCGGTCTCGGCCGCCACCGACGAGACCGAGGGCTGGCACCTCCTGCGCGGCCCCGGGGAACTCGCCTTCCCGCTGCACACCCTGGCCGTCCGCGCCTGGTTCGAAGGCCGCTACTGACCGGTGGCGGCCCCGCCGAGCCCCCGTACCCGCACCGGCCGGGACGGCTCGGCGGGACCGCCGTCCGCCTCCCGGGTGACGATCACGCGCGTACCGTCCCAGCGGGTCACGTACCGCTCGATCCCTCCCGTGTCGGGTACCACCAGACCGCCCCCGGTCCGCCCCGGCGCGGGCGCCCACACCTCGAGGCCCACGGTGCCGTCCGCCCCACGCACCGGAAGGACGGCACCCGCGCGCGCGAGCACCGGGATCCGCCCCCGGGGAGCCTCCACCAGCACCTGCCCCGGCCCCTCGTACGCCCGCTCCGTCACCGTGTCGTACCAGCGACCCCGGGGCAGCCGCACCGCCCGCCGCTCGGTGCCGGGATCCAGCACCGGCGCCACCAGCAGGCTGTCACCGAGCAGGAACGCGTCCTCGCAGTCCCGCAGCGCCCGGTCCTCCGGAGCACCCCACCACAGCGGCCGCACGGCGGGCGCACCCGTCCACCGGGCCAGATGCGCCAGCGTCACGAAGTACGGCAGGAGCCGGCGCCGTTCGAGCAGCGCCACGCGCGCGTGCCCGAGCACCTCCGCCCCGAACTCCCACGGCTCCCGACCCGCACGCGCGCCCGTACGCGTGCGGAACAGCGGCAGGTACGCGCCGAGCTGGAACCAGCGCAGATAAAGCTCCGGCGACACGTCACCGCCGGGCCCGCCGACATCCGTCCCCGCGTAAGGCACCCCGCACAGACCGAGCCCCAGCACCAGGGACACCGACGCCCTGAGCGCCGGCCAGCCCGTCTCCACGTCCCCCTGCCAGATGCCGCCGTACCGCTGCGTCCCGGCCCAGCCGGACCGGGAGAGCACGAAGGGCCGCTCCCCGGGCGCCAGTTCGCACAGTGCCTCGAACGCGGCACGCGCCATGCACAGGGCGTCCAGGTTGTGCGCCTCGCGATGGTCGCCGCCGGCCCCCTCCAGGGCCCGCCGCGCCGAGCGCGGCAGCGGCGGCACTCCCAACGCGTCCCGCGGGGAGGGCTCGTGGGCGCCGTGCCAGAACCCGGCGAACCCCTGCTCCAGCCGCTCCTCGTAGAGCCCGCCCCACCACTCGCGTGCCCGCGTGTGCGTGAAGTCGGGGAACACCGCCTCACCGGCCCGCCCCTCGCCCCGGACCGTCCGCCCCGACGCGTCCCGCACGAACGCGTCCACGGCACAGCCGCCCTCGTACACCGGGTCGCCCGGCGCCACCCGTACCGCCGCGTCGACGGCCGACACCAGCCGCACCCCGTCCCGGCGCAGTTCCTCCGCGAGGACCTGCAGCTTGGGGAAACGGTCCTGGTCGACGCTGAAGGGCCGCCCGGAGTCGTGGTGACCGGCGTCCAGGTGCACGGAGTCCAGGGGCAGATCGCGCTCCTGGTAGCCCGCGACGATCGCGCGTACCTCCTGCTCGCCGGTGAAGTCCCGTGCGTGCTGGTGCCCGAGCGCCCAGGCGGGCGGCAGCGCGGGCGCGCCGGTCAGCGACGCCCAGGCGCCCAGCACGCGCGCGGGGGCACCGACGATCACCCAGCAGCGCAACGGGCCCCCGTCCATGCGTATCTCACAGCGTCCGGCCCGGTCGTGCCCGGAGCCGGCGCCCTCCTCGCCCTCCCGCAGGACCACCGTCCCGTCCCATGGCGTGTCGTGGAACACCAGATGAGCCGAGGCGTCCGCCACCACGAGCTGCACCGGCATCGCCACGGGCACCGCCCCGTTCCACAACCGGTACGAGCCGTCCCGCAGCCGGGGCCCCGAGGTCCGCCCGCCCAGCCCGAAGAACCGCGCGTCCGCAGCCACCTCGGCCCGCTGCGTCCAGCGCGCCGCACCCCCACCCAGCGGCTCCCACCAGCGCGGCGGCAGCTCCCGGCGCAGCACGAGCCCGCCGGGCGTACGGATCTCCACCGCCCCCTGCCGGGACACCGCGACGGTCACCCGCTCGGCCACCACCCACCAGCCGCCGTCCTTGTCCGGCTCCAGCACCGCCCGGGGATCGGCCTCGGGCGCGCCGCCGGCCAGCGCGTACGACGGCTCCGGGCCCGCCCCGTCCCAGCCGAGGAACACCGCTCCGCCGACCGCCACCACGATCCGCAGCTCCGAGCGCGCGAACCGGATCACCCCGCCACCGGGCCCGGGCTCCGCGTCCCGCACCTCGCCCGGCACCCGCGCCCGCTCCGCGCCCCTGGGGGGAAGCCCCACGGCGTCGCTGCGCCTGCGGTGCCAGGCCGCCCGCACCGCCCGCATCCCCCGCGCGGCGCGTTCCGCGCCGCCCCCGCCCCACGAACGCACCAGGTCACGACCGTTCATGCTGCTCACCCTGTCACTGTGCGCGCCCCGCGCGTGTGCCGTTCAACTACCGTTCACCGTGGTGGGACCACATCGTTGACACACGCACCATGTGGGGGCGTGCCCTGGTGCCGAAGTCGATCACATGGCATCGTCCCTGTCAGCCCTGTCCCGCGCACCCCTCAGCCGTGCGCGGACGACGCAACGACGCGTACAGTCCGGGAGCCGCATCATGTCCACCGAGCATCCGCAGCCGCTCTGGCAGCCCACCGACGAGCGGATCGCCCGTGCCCGCATCACCCGGTTCCAGGCATGGGCCGCCGAGCACCACGGGGCCCCCGCCGAGGGCGGTTACCCCGCGCTGCACCAGTGGTCCGTAGCCGAGCCGGAGGCCTTCTGGACGGCCGTCACCCAGTGGTTCGACGTCCGCTTCGCCACGCCTTACGCGCGCGTGCTGGCCGACCGGTCCATGCCCGGCGCGCAGTGGTTCCCCGGCGCCACCCTCAACTACGCCGAGCACGCCCTGCGCGCCGCCGACGACCGCCCCGACGAGCCCGCGCTGCTCCACGTCGACGAGACCCACGAGCCCCGCCCGGTGACCTGGGCCGAACTGCGCCGCCAGGTCGGCGCGCTGGCCGCCGGCCTCCGCGAACTCGGCGTACGCCCCGGCGACCGGGTCAGCGGATATCTGCCCAACATCCCCGAGGCCGTCGTCGCCCTGCTCGCCACGGCCGCCGTCGGCGCGGTGTGGACCTCCTGCGCGCCCGACTTCGGCGCCCGCAGCGTCCTGGACCGCTTCCAGCAGGTCGAGCCGGTCGTCCTGTTCACCGTCGACGGGTACCGCTACGGCGGCAAGGAGCACGACCGCCGGGACGCCGTCGCCGAACTCCGCCGCGAACTGCCCACCGTACGGGCGGTCGTCCACATCCCGCTGCTCGGCACCGAGGCCCCCGAAGGCGCCCTCGACTGGGCGGACCTGACGGCCGGCGACACCGCGCCGGTCTTCGAACAGGTCCCCTTCGACCACCCGCTGTGGGTGCTGTACTCCTCCGGTACGACCGGCCTGCCCAAGGCCATCGTCCAGTCGCAGGGCGGCATCCTCGTCGAGCACCTCAAGCAGCTCGGCCTGCACTGCGACCTCGGCCCCGAGGACCGCTTCTTCTGGTACACCTCGACCGGCTGGATGATGTGGAACTTCCTCGTCTCCGGCCTGCTCACCGGCACCACGATCGTCCTGTACGACGGCAGCCCCGGCTACCCCGACACCGGCGCCCAGTGGCGCGTCGCCGAACGCACCGGCACCACCCTCTACGGCACCTCGGCCGCCTATGTCATGGCCTGCCGCAAGGCGGGCGTCCACCCCTCCCGCGACTTCGACCTCTCCACCGTGCAGTGCGTCGCCACCACCGGCTCCCCACTGCCCCCGGACGGCTTCCGCTGGCTGCACGACGAGGTCCGCGACGACCTGTGGATCGCCTCCGTCAGCGGCGGCACCGACGTCTGCTCCTGCTTCGCCGGAGCCGTGCCCACCCTGCCCGTCTACACCGGTGAACTCCAGGCCCCCGGCCTCGGCACCGACCTCCAGTCCTGGGACCCCGGCGGCGCACCGCTGGTGGACGAGGTGGGCGAGCTGGTCGTCACCAACCCCATGCCGTCCATGCCCATCCGATTCTGGAACGACCCCGACGGCAGCCGCTACCGCGAGAGCTACTTCGACACCTACCCCGGCGTGTGGCGGCACGGCGACTGGATCACCGTCACCTCACGCGGCTCGGTGATCATCCACGGCCGCTCCGACTCCACCCTCAACCGCCAGGGCGTCCGTATGGGCTCCGCGGACATCTACGAGGTCGTGGAGCGCCTCCCGGAGATCAAGGAATCCCTCGTCATCGGCATCGAACAGCCCGACGGCGGCTACTGGATGCCCCTCTTCGTCCACCTCGCCCCCGGGGCCGCCCTGGACGACGCCCTGCGGGACCGCGTCAGGAAGGCCATCAGGGAAGAGCTCTCGCCCCGGCACGTCCCGGACGAGATCATCGAGGTGCCCGGCGTCCCGCACACCCTCACCGGCAAGCGCATCGAGGTCCCGGTCAAGCGCCTCCTCCAGGGCACCCCGCTGGAGAAGGCGGTCAACCCCGGCTCCATCGACGACCTCTCCCTGCTCGGCTTCTACGAGCAGCTGGCCCGCAAGCGCGCCTGATCCCGCCTCAGCCCCCGTAGGTGGCCTCGGACTCGCCCAGTACGGCCGCGAAGTCCGAGGCCAGCCGTGCCGCCTCCGGCGGTTCGAGGTCCGTCGTCGTGATCCGCACCCCCGGCGCGGACGCCAGCCGGAACCGCGCGCCGGCCGCGACCCACCAGCCGCGCGACCGCAGCCCGTTCACCACGGCCGACTCGTCCCGCACCGGCACCCAGAGGTTCATCCCGCTCCCGCCGCACGCGGGAATGCCCCGCTCGGCCAGGCCCTGGGCCAGCGCGGTCCGGCGCAGCGCGTACTCCCCGCGCGCGCGTGCCACCAGCGCGACCGTGGCGGGGTCCGTGAGCAGGCCGTGCACCGTCTCCTGGAGAAGGTGGCTGACCCAGCCGGAGGTCAGCAGCAGCCGCCCGTCGTGCCGGGCCAGCGTCACCGGGTCGCACGCGGCCGCCGCCCACCGCAGGTCGGTGCCGAGAAACTTGCTCACCGTCCGGACGTGCGCCCAGCGGGCCGGCCCCGTCGTGGCCAGCGAATGCAGGGGCGCGCCGGCGATGTCGGAGGCGTGGTCGTTCTCCAGCACCAGCACGTCCGGTGCCTCCCGCAGAACCCGGGCCAGCGCGTCCCGGCGCGCCGGTGAGAAGGCCCCGCCGAACGGATTCTGCGCTCGCGGACTGAGCACCACCGCCCGCACCCCGGCCCGCAGCGCGCCGTGCAGCTCCGCCGGGCGCATCCCCTCGCCGTCCACCGCGACCGGCACCGTACGCAGCCCCAGCGCCGCGACCAGGTCCAGCAGATGGTGATACCCAGGGTCCTCCATCGCCACGGCGTCCCCCGGCCGCAGCTCGGCCGAGAGCAACCGGCCGACGAAGTCCAGCGCACCGTGGGCGAACGTCACCTGCTCCACCGGCACCCCGTCGGCCCCGATCCAGTCCCGCACCGCGTCCTCCAGCCGCGCCAGCCGGGGACTGGAGCGGTGCGCGCGGACCCCGGGGGAGAGACGGGAAGGCGGCACCAGCGCGGGCAGCAGCGCCGGGTCGGGGTGACCGCCGGCCAGGTCCCGCAGGCCCTCGGGCACCTTGGGCGGGCGCCGGGACGCCAACGAGGACGCCTCCGCCACGACCGTCCCGCCCCGGCCGAGGGTCACCACGATCCCGCGCCGCCGCAGCTCCTTGTAGGCGGTGGCCACGGTGCCCGGACTCACTCCCAGCTCCTCCGAGAGCCGCCGCACCGGGGGCAGCGCGGCCCCCGGCGTCAACGCGCCCTCCCACACGCCCTGTTCGACGGAACGGGCAATCCCCTTGGCGGTCGTACCGCTGATCTCATATTGTATTGCCACGTAGTTGATTATGTATCAGTACATAAATCGAAGCAAGGGAGAACCGTGACCGCGAAACGCGGCGCAGCCGACCACCGAGCACGCATACCGGGAGGCCGTGACGGACGCCGGATGCTCGCCGTCACCCTCCTCGACCGCATCGGCAGCGGCCTGTGGGCCTCCGTCTCGGTCCTGTACTTCACCCACGTCTCCCACCTCTCCGCCGCCCAGGTCGGCACCCTCGCCGCGATCGCCGGCGCGTTCGGCATCGCGGGCGCACCCCTCGGCGGCCGTCTCGCCGACCGCTTCCGGCTCACCCACGTCCTGATCGCGCTCCAACTCCTGCGCGCCGCCGCCTCCTTCGCCCTCCTCACCACCGACCACTACGGCCTGCTCGTCGCCTACTCCGCGCTCGGCGCCCTCGGCGACCGCGCCGCCGGCATCCTCACCAAGCTCTACGCCACCCGCGTCGCCGGACCCGAGCGCGTCCGCTACCAGGCCATCAACCGCACCGCGTCCAACGCCGGCTGGGCCCTCGGCGGCCTCGCCGCGGCCGCCGCCCTCACCCTGGGCACCACCACCTACCGCTGGCTCCTCACCGGCGACGCACTCTCCTTCGTCCTCGTCGCCCTCCTCACCCTCACCTGTGCCGAACCCCCCTCCGCCGGCCGCCTCGCCGCCACCGCCGCGGACGCGCCCCGCACCCGCCCCCGCACCCCCTGGCGCGACCGCACCTACCTCGCCTACGTCGGCACCGAGACCGTGCTCTTCCTCGACGACACCTACTTCAAGATCGGCCTGCCACTCTGGATCGCCCACACCCCGGGCGTACCGGAGGGCCTCGCACCCCTGCTGCTCGTGCTCAACAGCGCACTCGTCGTAGCCTTCCAGGTACCGCTCGCCCGCTTCGGCGCCACCACCGAGGCGTCCCGCCGGCTCCTCGTGCCGCTCTCCGCCCTCTTCGCCCTGGGCGGCCTCACCATGACCCTCTCCGCCACCGGCGACCCCGTCCGCGCGATCTGCCTGCTCACCGCCTCGGCCACCCTCTTCACCCTCGCCGAGATGCTGCACGCCACCGTCTCCTGGGAACTCTCCGTCGCCCTCGCCCCCGACGACGCCCAGGGCAGCTACCTCGGCGTCCACGGCCTCGCCCAGGCCGCACAGCGCTCCCTCGGCCCCCTCGCCGTCACCGCCGCACTCACCCTCGGCCCCCTCGGCTGGACCGTCCTCGGCACCACCATCGCCCTGACCTGCGGAATCCAGCACCGCCTGGTCCGCGACCGACTCCGCCCAGTCCCGTTGTCAGTGCCCCCGGTTACGGTGAGTGAGCACTGATCGACAGCGCACACAGGGGGAAGACCATGACACGCACCGAACACCAGACCATGCGACGCGCCCTGCACCGCGAAATCGCCGGCACCGTCGGCCTGCTCACCGACGAACACGACTTCCGCGCCATGCGGCGCTACCGCAGTTTCACCTTCGACGACCACGCCACCTACCTGCGCCAGATGGAAGCCGTCCTCAAGACCCGTGCCGCGCAGGGAAGTCACACCGCACTCGCCTTCTTCGACCCCGAGGAGTACGCCGAGTTCTGCACCGCCACCGGCATCGACCCCGAAGCCCCCGCCAGCCGCAGCCGCTTCACCGCCGAACTCGCCGCCCTCGGCCCCACCATCCCCTACGAGGGCGAACCCCTCACCGCGCTCCTGCCCGTACTCGTCGGCGAAGCCGTCCGCCAGGCCACCTGGGAGTACGCCACCACCCTCCTGACCCGCCTCGGCCCCTGCCCCACCTGCGGTGAGGACATCGGCCGCGCCGCCTTCATCCGCGCCTCCGCCCTCCTCGCCCGCGTCCTGGAGACCGCCCCACCCGGCGCCCAGCACCTTGTGTGCAGCGTCGCCGGATCACCCGAAACCCTTGTCGCCGTCCTGCACGCCGAAGCCGACGCGCACGGCACCGCCGAACCCGACCAGGCCGAAGCCCTCGAGTTCACCAGCGTCCTCGCCCTCGGCCTGGCCACCCGCAGCCCCGGCGGCCTCGTCGTCCGGGTCAGCGCACCGGACCACCCCGACCGCGTCCACGGCTGGCGCCTGCGCGCCGGACACCTCCAGCCGCTCACCGCCTCCGAGGTCTTCGACGCCTACTGCACCGACATCGACACCGGCGAGCTCATCGCCCCGGAGCCGGGCGTCGACTACCGCGCGGCCCCCGGTCTGACGGACGAGGACCAGAACAACGGACACCACCACTGACAACGCGCCAGGGGCGTCCCACCCGAGGGCGGGACGCCCCTGACCACCACGAGCGCGTACGCGTGCGGGAACCGGCTACTCGCCGGACAGCACCGCCTGCGCCGCCGCCCGCGCCTGGTCCGCGCCGTCCGCCGTACGCGCGGCCGCCGCGGCCCGCTCGCACTGCGCCAGCGTGTGCTTCGCGAGCGTCGCCCGCACATAGGGGATCGACGCCGCACCCATCGACAAGGAGGTGACACCCAGACCCGCCAGCACACACGCCAGCACCGGGTCGGACGCGGCCTCACCGCACACCCCGCAGCTCCTGCCCTCGGCCCGCGCCGCCTCGGCGGACAGCGCGACCAGGTCGAGCAGCGCGGGCTGCCACGGGTCCTGGAGCCGCGACACGGCGCCCACCTGCCGGTCCGCCGCGAACGTGTACTGCGCCAGGTCGTTCGTGCCCAGCGACAGGAACTCGACCTCCCGCAGGATCGACCGCGCCCGCAGCGCGGCCGACGGGATCTCCACCATCGCGCCGTACTTGGCCTGCAGCCCCGCCGCCCTGCAGGCGTCTGCGAACGCCTTGGCATCGGCACGGTCCGCCACCATGGGCGCCATGACCTCCAGGTGCACCGGCAGCCCCTCGGAGGCCTTCGCCAACGCCGTCAGCTGGGTCCGCAGCACCTCCGGATGGTCCAGCAGCGTCCGCAGCCCCCGGACACCGAGCGCCGGGTTCGGCTCGTCCGCCGGCGTCAGGAACTCCAGCGGCTTGTCCGCCCCGGCGTCGAGCACCCGCACCACGACCCGGCCCTCGGGGAACGCCTCCAGCACCTGCCGGTAGGCCGTCACCTGCTTCTCCTCGGACGGCGCGTTCTTGCTGTCGTCCAGGAACAGGAACTCGGTGCGGAACAGACCCACACCCTCGGCCCCGACCTCCAGCGCGGCCGGCACGTCCGCCGGCCCCCCGATGTTGGCCAGCAGCGGCACCTTGTGCCCGTCAGCCGTCACACCGGGACCGCTCGACGCGGCCAGCGCGGCCTTCCGCTCGGCGGCGGCCGACTCCAGCCGGTCCGTCGTCTCCTCGGTGGGGTTGACGAAGATGTCGCCCGAGCTGCCGTCCACCGCGATCACGATGCCCTCCGGCAGCTCACCGGCACCGGGCAGCGCGACCACGGCCGGCACCCCGAGCGCACGGGCAAGAATGGCACTGTGGCTGGTCGGCCCGCCCTCCTCGGTCACGAAGCCGAGCACCAGCGAGGGGTCCAGCAGCGCGGTGTCGGCCGGAGCCAGGTCACGGGCCACCAGTACGTACGGGTGGCCGCTGTCCGGCACGCCTGGCATCGGCACCCCGAGCAGCCGCGCCACGATGCGGTTGCGCACGTCGTCCAGGTCGGCGACCCGTCCCGCCAGGTACTCGCCGGCGTTGGCGAGAAGCTCGCGGTAGGCCGCGAACGCGTCGTACACCGCGCGCTCGGCGGTGCTGCCCACGGCGATCCGCCGCTCCACGTCGGACATCAGCTCGGGGTCCTGGGCCATCAGCGCCTGGGCCTCCAGTACGGCCTGCGCCTCGCCGCCGGCCAGGTTGCCGCGTGCCGTCAGGTCGGCGGCCACGGCGTCCACGGCCTGCCGGGCACGGCCCTGCTCGCGCTCGGCGTCCTGCGCCGGGATCTGCTTGGCCGGCGGCTCCAGCACGGCCGTCCCCATGTGCCTGACCTCGCCGATCGCCACACCGTGGCTCACACCGACGCCTCGCAGCGTTGTCTCCATCTCACCGTCTCCGCTAATGCGGCGGCCCCCGCCGCCGCGTTGGTTGTCGTACAAGCCGTCGGACGGCCGAGCCGTCAGGACAAGCAGATCAGGACCAGGAGAAGAGGCTGTCGCCGGTCTTCACGTCACCGGTCTCGCGCAGCCCGGCCAGGGAATCGGCCGTGGCCTCGAGCGCGACGACAGGGCAGATGGGGGACTTGCCGGCGGTCTCGACCGCGGCGGGGTCCCAGCGCACGACGGCCTGGCCGCGCGCGACGGTGTCCCCCTTGTTCACGAGCACCTCGAAGCCCTCGCCGTTGAGCTGGACCGTGTCGATGCCGAGGTGGACGAGTACGCCGTGCCCGCTCTCGTCGACCACGACGAACGCGTGCGGGTGGAGGGATACGACGACACCGTCCACGGGGGACACGACCTCGGAGGGCTCGCGCACCGGGTCGATCGCGGTGCCGGGGCCCACCATGGCCCCGGAGAAGACCGGATCGGGCACGTTGGCCAGTCCGATGGCGCGTCCGGCGAGGGGGGACGTCACGTGGGTCATGGGGGCCTCCCGATGAATGGGGTAGCTGGTGGTTCCCCAGAGAAGTTAGCAGCTAGTGGTCTAGACCACCATCCTCGGGGGTTTGCGCCGTCGTCAGGACTTGTGTACAGTCATCGTCCTGCCTGAGACCGGGAGGCGCGACAGCGCGCTCACTCTCGGCAGCACCCAAACTCGTCAGATCCTACTCGGGATCGGTTTTCGCATGCTTGCGAACAACTGGTCAGGAGCAAGGAAAAACCCTGATAGAGTTTGGACCGCCGGAAAGGGAAACACGGAAGCGGAAACGCGGAAGTGAGGAACTGGAAAGCACCGAGGAAATCGGATCGGAAAGATCTGATAGAGTCGGAA
>NZ_JBSFFI010000044.1:0-36748 GCF_053596035.1 Streptomyces sp. NPDC001781
ATCGTCCACCGCCACCGCCGGACGCACACCCCGCGGATACAACGCCTCCCGCAACGCCCCCAGCAACACCAGGCACCGCTCGACCGACATGCCCCGCACCGGCTCACGACCCGCCACCCGGCGCGCCAACGCCACCAGATCCGAACGGGAGAGCGGCCGCCGCACAGTGACCCCGGCCCCGGCCCCGCTCCGCGACAGCCCTGAGCGCCGCGGCAGGGAGCCGGCCGCGATGCGCAGGGCGCCGGTGCCGGGTGCCTGTACCGGGGCGGAGTCCACCAGGCCGAAGACCATCGGGGCGTTCTGGACGTTGGTGGTTCCCGAAGTGGTGGGCTGCCGGGTGGCGGCGGTCCAGTGGCCCGGGGCCCCGGTGGCCGGATCGGGCAGGGTGAGGATGCCGGCTGAGGCAAGGGGGTCATCGGTGCTCATCAACATCATCGGTGCGCTGTAGCCGAAGGCCGGACGTCCCGTGCTCTGGGAGAACCGCCGCACCAGCTGCGGGCTCAGCGCCCCCGCACCGGTGGTCAGGAACAGCACCGGGACACCCAGAGGGAAAACACTCAGCTCCGGGTCGAGCCCGAGCAGCGCCAGGAACTCGTTCTCCTGCACCCGGACGGGGGCCCGACCGGGCAGGTGGACGACGACAGTACCGGCGCCGTCGACCTCGACCACGCGCAGCGTGGGTATGAGCCGGCCGGGACCGACCCATTCCGGCTCGACCGGGGTGATATCGCCGGGCCCGGACGTCTCCTCGAACACGGTGCCCCAGTTGATGCCCGTAGGGGCGGCTGCGTCCGACCAGTTGAAGCCCTGGACGTTGAATCCCTGCCACAGCAGGGCCCCCGGACCGAAGGCACCGGCTTCCTTCAGGTGGTAGGCGGCCAGCAGGTCGTGGTCGGAGACGTCCACGCCCTGAGCGATCGCCTTCGACAGCAGCATCCACAGGTCCTCCAGCTGCGATCGCTCCCACCCGGCGGACGCGTCCAGGTGGAGGACCTTGCGGCCCATCGTCTCCCGGTCCGCGCGTGTCATCAGGGTGAAGACCTGAGAGGCACGGGCCGTGGCCCAGAGCGTGGACGCCGCTTGCCGGGGGGTGACCACCGCCGAGGCGGACAGCGACTGCACGTGCCGGGTGATCTGCTCGCCCCTGGCCGCCAGTTGCCGGAGTGTGGCGAGCAATGCCGGGGCGGGTACCGCGTCGGTCAGCCGGGAGGTGGGGTCGGCCGCCACGCGGGCCGCGGCGAAGTCGAGCAGGGCGAGGTACCCGGCCCGGTCCGGGGAGCGGCCGGTGTGTTCCTGGACGTAGAAGTCCAGCAGGTCCATGCGGAACGGGGTGAACGGACTGAGTGCCGGGTCGTTGGCCCGCATCCGTTCCAGCGCGCCGACGCCCTTCAGTACGCGCTCGTAGCGGCCGCCCGGCACGCCGCGGTCGTCCTCGATCTCGTTGCCGAACACCCTCCGCAGCGCCCGCACCACCCGCAGGGCGGCATCCCGGACCTCCACCGGCACCACGCCGGGGGCCGCGTGCAGGCCCACCTCCCGCGCCAACCGGTCCAGCTCGTGGTCCAGCGGCTCGGGGGGCTGCTGGACCCGGTGCCCACGCTCACCGTTCGCCGCATTCATCATCAAGCGCTGGACGTCGTCGAGGCCGGTCGGCCGGGTCGCGCCGTCCGACACCATGCGGCTCAGGTTCGCCACATGCTGGTCGAGCGGCACCTCACCCAGCGGATCGTCCACATGGGGCACCGGAGCGTACGCGGCCTGCTCCGTGTGCGGATCACCGTCCGACGCACTCCAGCAGATCTCCAGGTGTATCCGATGCCCCGGGGGCAGCGCCCGTACCTCCGGCAGCCCCGCGATGTACGCGGCCGCGTCCCGCTTGCCCAGCCACACCGTCCGGCCGTCCCGCAGCGGAAGCGCCATCCGCCCGGGCAACCCATGGGCCGCGTAGACATAGACCGCCGCGTCCATGGAGACCGGCTCGGAGTCGCTCTCCTGGTACGACGCGCCGGCGGGCGTCCAGTGCGCCAGCCGCCGCATCCGGCGGACGGTGCGCCAACGCCGCTCCATCAGCCGCAGTTCGTTCTGGCCGACAGCCAGCCTGCCGAACCGCTCGTGATTCTCGTCCACCAGCGGCACGGTGTCCACGTCACTGTCGCGGAACACCGTCCCGTCCAGCGCCGTCCACGTACGGTCCTCGTGCCGCACGGGCGCGGCCGGCGGGAGAACCTTCACCCACGCACCGACCAGCGCGTCCGGATCGGGATCCGTCAGTACCGGTACGTGCGCGTTCCCCGACTCGTCGAGGGCCAGGCCCGCCACACCGCTCGTACCCCACACCGTACGGCCCAGCCGGACGGCCACGTTTCGCAGCGTCTCCTGGTACTGCTGTCCCGCGAACGGGACGGCCAGCACGACGGGAACGTCCGTCGGCAGCTTCGCCAGTTCCGGGTCGGCGGCCAGCACGGCGGCGAGGCCCTCGGCGTCCAGCACCCGGCCGTCCGGCAGACGCACCCGCCCGTCCTCGCCGTCCGCAGCCACGACGTAGGCGGTCTCCGGCCACGGCGCCGGCCCGGCCGAGACCACCCTCGGTGCCACACCCGGCCGGGCCTCGACGACCTGCACCGTCCCCGGCTCGACCCGGCCGACCGGCCGACCCGTCCAGTTACGGCCCTGCGGACGCCCCGACGGCCCCGTGACCAGCGTCCCCGCCGACAGCAGGAAGTCCTCCGGCCCGGTGAACACGCCTAGCGCCATCGGGGGTTCGGCAACGTCCTGCACGGAGGCGGACGCGGAAGACCCCGCAGGCGGCGCGAAGAACGCCGTCTTCGCGTCCGGCACCACCACACCACCGACCGTGCCCCCGCCCGGCCCCCAGGCCCGCACGCTGGCATGCTGCGGAACGATCGAGAACCTCGACAGCTCCAGGTCCACACCCGTCGCACCCGCCGCCGACAGCAGCAGGAACTGCAGGGCGACCGGCAGCGGGGGCTCCGGCTGGCCGTAGGCCGCGAAGTGGGAGCTCACGGCGGACCGCAGATCGCTCCAGGTGAGCGAGGCCTGCAAGTCGTTGGCCGCGCGGGTCTGCTCCAGCGCCCAAAAACCCGTCAGAAGCGCCTCGAACGCGGCCGAGTCGTTCTCCAGCAACGGACCGTAGACCAGCCGGATCGCCCGCACCCACCGCCGCACCTGCGGCGCCCGGTCACGACGGCCCGTGATCTGCTCGGCCCAGCGACCCAGCTCGGCGGTCGAGAGCCCGGGGCGGAACCCGACCCACCAGTCACCCTCCGCCAACTGCCACCGCGGCCCGGCCGACCCGTCCGCGGGGACCAGCACCGGCTCGGCACCACTGCCCGTCGCCCACACCCACCGGTCCAGACCATCGGCCAGAACCTCACCGGCCAGGGGCGTGTCCAACGGGTCACCGGCAGGTGCGCCGGCCAGATCGGCCCCCACCACCAGCACCGGACGCTCCGGTGCCAGCGCCGTCAGGTGACCGTCCACCGCGAAGAGGAGGTCCACCACCCTCGCATAGTCGACGACCGCCTCGGAACCGTCCGACAAGGCCAGCGACGCGAGCGCCGGACCACCGTGCAGCCCGACCAGATAGGCCTCGTCGAACGGCAAGGTCTGCGCCGGGCTTTCCAGCGGAACCGGGCCCCGTCGCACGAAGGTGTAACTCTCCACCTCGGGCAACAGACCGTAGGCATGCCGGTGGGCGTCCTGCCAGTCCTCGACCGGGCGCGAGGACGTTCCCACCGGCCTGCCCTCCGCGTCCCGGTGCCCGACCACCAGCACCCGGTCCAGAGGAACCCGCGCCCCGTCCTGCGCGACCAGTTCCGAAGCCCACACCATCACCGGTGGCGTCCGCTCCGGATCGGCGAGGATCTCCAGAGCGTCTCGCGCCCGGCCGACCATGGTCTGGACTTTCGACCGGTCCGGCGGGGGGACGGTGTCGATGGCCTTGGACGCCTCGTCGACAGCCGTGCGCAGCGCCCGGTGCACGGAGCCGTCTTCGGGCAGCGGGGTCCCCAGGGCGTATTCGCCCAGGGCACGGGAGATCCGCTGGCTCTCCCCCACCGACATCAGCCGGCGGTAGCCGCCGCTCTGCTGCGGCAGACCCTGCAACAGCACCGTCTGCACGAAGTGGGCGAGGCCTCGGACGGCGTCGTTGTCCAGGACCCGGGTGATGGCATCGCGCAGGACGTCTTCCGGCAGCGGGGCCCGGTGCGTGAGCGCCCGCCGGTAGACCTCGCGGCTGAGCTTCGACAGCTCGGCCACGGCCCGCCGGATCTCCTCGGGCGTCATAAACTGGCCCGTGTAGCCGAAGTGGCGCAACTCCGTGAGGACCAGCGGAACCTCCAGCCTGCCGTCGTCGGTGTCCAGGGTCGGGTACTGGTCGTCGTCCATGTCGACCATCTGCTTCTGGGTGACGACCTCCCCCCGGGAGGTGCGCCCCGTCAGCACGGAGGTCATGTGCTCCCGGGGCGACGGCACGTCGCCGATGGTGGCGTCGAAGTACCCCGGGAAGAACGGCTTGTCCGGTGTGACGGCATTCCGGTAGGCCTCCAGCACCCTCCCGAGCACGACGGCGAGCCTCGCGTTGATGCCGTCGTGATGCTTGTCGAGGAATGTCCGGGTGCGGGGCCGCAGCGCCCGCAGGATGCGGTCCAGCGGGTGACGGGACGCCACCACCAGACCGTTCTTGACCATGAACGCGCTCGCGGTCTGGTTGAGGATGGCGCCGACAGGCCTGGCGACGGTGTGGGCGTAGCCCAGCCGCAGGTAGCCCCACAGCTCGTCGATGTCCGGGATGGGCGACAGGAAGGGAACGACCTGTTCGGGCACATCGGTCCGGCCGGTGAAGGCGCGCACGAAGTCCGCGGTGGCCTTCATCCCGAAATCCCTGCCCGACATGTCCACCATCCCGAGAACCGCATGCGGCACCCGGTCGACCGCAGCGTCCTGGAGCTCGCTCAGCCCCAGGGCGGGCAGACCCGTGGTGGGCTGCACATAGGCGGCGGTGGTATGGATCAGAGACCGGCCGACCAGGGCCTTGTCGCCCAGCTCGGTGGTCTGCCAGCCGTCCTGGGCGGGAAGGAGATCGGAGAGGCGTATGAGCTGGGCCGAGCCCAGCTCGTCCCTGGCGTCCAGGGCCCGCTCCACCCGGTCCAGCCGAGCCAGCGCCTCCTCCTGGGACTGACGCCGCTCGCCGGGGAGTACCGCCATCGGCTCCAGGACGACCTCGCCGATGAGGTAGGAGATCGAGCGGGGCTGCGGCTCTCCGGGTACGGGTGGGGGGTCGGTGAGGTGCATGCGTCCGTCGGCGGTCCGCCACAGCGAGGCGTGATCGGTGACGATCTTGAGGCCGGGCGCGTGGGCCAGCACTTGCTTGGTCGGTACGGCGGTGGTGAACCGTGCATCGATGCCGCTGATGGTGAACCACTGACGCTTCTCGACCTCCAGGCCGAGTGCGCCGTACTCACGCCCGGTAGCCGCGTCCAGCACCGTGTGCGCCGTGGACGACGACTGCGTGAACTCCGGCAGCGCATGCTCCACGGCCTGCCCGGCGGGGTCGAGGACGAGAGCCTGGGCCTCGGACGCCGCGACCGCCGGTGGCTGCGCCGACACCTGACGGCCGGCCCCCGCCGACGCGTCGACCCACACCACACCGTCGAAACCGCCCAGGTGGTAGGCCGCCCACGCGTGCCCCAGGGCCCCACCCCGACGGCGCGCCAGGACGAACGCCACCGCACCGGGCCCCTGAGCCGCGACCGCACCCGCCACCGCATCCCAGGAGCGCACCCCACGCCACCCGGGGCCCGGCACCAGCGACGACGCCGCCGACGGGTCGCCGACGACCGCATCGTCCACCGCGACCGCCGGACGCACCCCCCGCGGATACAGCGCGTCCCGCAGCGCCCCCAGCAGCACCAGACAGCGCTGGACCGACATGTCCCCCACCGCCTCGCGGCCCGCCACCCGGCGCGCCAACGCCACCAGGTCCGCGCGGCCGAGCACCGGACGCGGTCCGGACGCGGGCTTCGGGGCGAGCGCCGGTCCGGGAGCATGGGGCTGTGGCCGGTAGATGTGGTCCGTCTCGTCCCACATCGCGCGGAAGGCCGCCCAGACGTCGGCCTCCGTACGGGGGTTGGCCTGCCAGGGGTGGGTGCCCCGCGGTTCGGTGCCGTACAGCTCCCGCAGCAGCGGCAGCAGTGCCGGCTCGTGCCGCCGGACCCACCTCGACCCGTTGTTGCGGGGGCGGCCGGTGTACGGGTCGGTCCCGGTGTTCGTCCCCAGGTAGGCGTTGGTGAGCTGGGCGAAGAACTCGTACTCGTTCCGGGAGGAGTAGTTGCGGTGCGTGCCGGAGGCGTCGTACAGCGGCCCGTCGGGCCAGGCGGCGGAACTGCCCGCCAGCACCTTGTCGTGGAACGCCTCCGTGACCAGTCGCCGCTGATCGTCCGTCAGTCCGTGACGGTGCACGGCGTGCGCGAACTCGTGCGTCGCGGCGGAGTAGCCGTCGGCGTACAGCCCCGCGCCGGGCACGCCGGTGGAGTCCCCCAGCAGGTTCTCCTCGCCGACCGCGGTCCGCCCGCCGGCCTCGAGCCCGCGCACGGTCTCGAAGGGGCGCCCGTCCTGCGCCGAGTCCCACCGGAGGGAGCCGAACGCGTCCAGGGACGTCAGGGCGGCGTCCTTCGGGACCACGATCAGGCGCGCGCCCCCGGTCAGCATCCGCTCCGCCACGGCGGGGGACCGCAGCATGCGGGCCACCTGGGCCCGCGCCTCGATGCCGGACGAGACGGGCAGGTCCACGCCCGCCGGGACGTCCACCATGAGCAGCGCGGCGGTCCGGGCGAACGCGTCGGCGGGCAGGGCCTGTCGCAGCGCAGCCGCCAGCGCCGGGTCGGAGGCCAGCGCCTCGCGGTCCGGCGAGGACAGGGACAGCAGGCGGGAGGTTCTTTCCTCCTCGGTCATGCCGGGAAGCCGCGTGGCCAGGTCCGCCCGTGCGGCCGGCGGCAGGGCGGGCCGCGGCGCCGGAATCGGAGCAGCCAGGGACGCGGTGGGAGGCGCCTCGGCCGTCCCCGGTCCCTCGGGGGGCGGCGCGGGCAAGGGCTGTCCGCCGAACCGGCCGGAACGGGTGGGACGGGCGGGCACCGAGGACACGGAGCCGCGCAGGGACGGCCCCGCGCCGATGCTCTCCGCGCGGCGGCCGGTCTCCAGGGCGCTCGTGAGGCCCGGCAGTCCCTCCCACGCCTGGCTGTGGCGGCGCGCGTGCTCGGCCAGTTCCTGCCGGGCCGTGGCGAGGTCTTTCTCGATCTCGCCGAGCTGGGACCGGATAGCGTCACGGGCGCCGGTCCGGCGCCTCAGTTCGGCGTCCGCCTGCCGCTCCGTACGCTCCGCGCGGGACACCTCCGCCTCGGCGCGCGCGAGGTCCCCGGCGAGGGCCGTCTCCCGCACGACGTCCGCGTCCAGGGTGGTCCGGAGCTCGTCGGCCGCCGCGCGGGCCGTGGTCATCTCCTCGAGGTCCAGCTGACGCTGCCGGACCGCGGCCGCCTCCCGCTCCCGGACGTGCCCGGCGTACTCCTCGGCTGCGGCCAGGTCGTTCCGGGAAGCGGCGGCCGGGGTGGTCTCCGCGTCGGCGACGAGCCGCCCGAGGCGGTCCACCTCGGTCCGCGCCTGCTGCCCCTGCTCCCGCAGCCGCAGTTCCTCGTCCGCGGCCGCCTCGTAGCGGTTCTGCGCGTCGCGGGCGGTCGCGTCCAGCCGCGCGATCTCCTCCCGCGTCGCACCGATCCGGTCCCGCACCCCGGTGAGCTCCGACCGAACCGTCCCGGCGGTCCGAACGGCGTCCGCAAGTGCCAGGTCGGCCCTCCGGTGCGCGGTGGTGGCGGTGCCCACGGCGCGGCCGGCGCCCTCCAGCGCCCGCAGCGCACCGGGCCTGCGCCGTGTCAGTACGTCCTCCCGGTGACGGGCCGTCGCCTCGGCCCCCACCGCGCGGAGGTAGGTGCCGACGGCGTGGCGTACGCCTTCCCAGGAGTCGTGGGTGGCCTCGGTCGAGTCGGCGAGGGAGCCGTCGGCGTCGAACGGCCAGTACCGCAGCCCCTGGTCGGTGCGGACCACGAGTTCGACCGGCTTCCCGGCCAGCGCGGCCGTACGGGAGCCGACGAACAGGGCACGCGCCAGGCGGGTGCCGTCCGGGTCGGGGCCGAGCGCGAGCCACATCTCCGCCGACGCGTCCTGCTCGTCGATGCCCCCCGCCAGCACGCTGGGCAGGTCGGTCACCGGGTGCCGCTCCCAGTCCCGCAGATCGTCGGAGTCCAGGTCGGCGAGCATCGCGGGCAGGTCGTAGATCCCCGGGCCGGGGCGCGGCGGAGTGACACCGAAGCCGAGCACGTCGCGCTCCCACAGCCGTGCGGTCGAGCTTCCGGTGACATACCGGACACCCCCGGGGCCGTCCACCGTGACGACGAGGTCGACCAGGGTCTCGTAACTGCGCGTGCCGCGCCGGTCGGTGGGCTCACTCGTGGTGCCGATCCGCAGGCGGCTGAACACGGAGGCCGACGCGTTGCCGCCGGAGGACATGGCGTGCGGCTGCTGCGCGACCACGGGGAACGCCACGCCCAACATCTGGGAGTTGCTGTCCCCCACTCTGTAGGTGCCCTGCTGGTTCAGGACGAAGGAACCCGCGGTCGAGGACGCGGTCGAGGAGGTGCGGACCTGTCGGCGGACCCGGTCCACGGCGACGTCGCCCGTCTCCGTCACCGGCCGCGGCCGGTGCAGCGAGACACTCAGGGACGGCGCGGAGTCAGGAGCCTCCACCGGCCAGCTCCCGGGCATGGTGGGGGTCAGGCCCGCCGCCGTACGGCTGGGGTCGAGGCTGATCTCACCGGCCTGGATCATCTCGCCCAGCCGGACGGCGGTGGCTTCCGACGAGGCGTTCGCGGGCAGCCGCCAGGCCCTGGCCATACGCGGATCGACCTCGCGCAGCGCTTGAGCGAGCTGCGAGGCGGCGTTGAAGTCGTACACCGGGGTCGGGCCGCTCGGCTGCAGGCGCGCGCCTCCCGGGAAGGGCAGCGTGCTCCGTGCCGCGGCGTCGCTCGGCGAGAGCAGCAGCGGGTCGTCCGTGAGCAGCGCGGGGGGCCGCGGCCCCGGGGTGAGGCGCGACTCGACGGCCTCGGAGCCGATGAACCGCAGTGTCGTCGCGGCCGGTACGGAGACACGGCCGACCGGCCGGCCCCGCAGCAGACGCCCGATCCAGCCGCGCACTCGCTGCGCCACGTCGCCCTCGAGGCCGGACAGGTTCAGCAGCCCGTCCTGGAAGACCGCGCCGGGGATGTTGGCCGGCCACTGCCACACGACCTGGGACCGGACGGACGCGGTGTAGCGGTAGTCGACGTCGAAGTCGGCGGCGCTTCCCGAGCGCGTCCAGAATCGGTCCTCCGTCGCCACGTCGGACCGCGCGGCACGGGACCGGGTACTGGACAGCACGGTGGAGGGGCCTGTGCGGTCCGTGAGCCCGACTCCGCCGGTGCGCGGGTAGCGGGAGACGAGGCTGGCCATGCCCTGGCGCGTCGTCGTGACGACGGAGGACGTCGCCCTCCCCTGCGGGATGTGCGTGTCGACCTGCTCCATGCCGGTTCCCTCGTCGGCCGGACGGCCGCGTACGCCGCGCAGGGCGGGCGTCTGCATGACCGGCTCGGCGCTCAGGGTCACCTCGACCAGTCGCGCCCCGCCGTAGGCCACATGGACGAAGTGGAAGCGCACGTGGCCACCGGGGCCGCGCCGGGGCAGGGCGCGCAGTGCCGCGGGCTCGGTGGTCCGGGTGATCTCGGTCGCCACACCGGAGACATAGGAGGCGTGGCCGGGCCGGGTGGCGCCCGGCGCCTCGCGCTCGACCAGGGTGACGAGCTCCTGGCGTATCCGGTCCCGGCGTTCCCTGCGGTTCGTGGTGTCGTCGAGCTGCGTGACCGTCAGGACACTCGCCTTGCCGAGCTGGCGCGTCCGCACGAACCGGCCGGGAAGGGGAACGCCGGGCTGCGGCGGCGTCAGGCCGGGGAGCCCCTGCATACCGCCGAACCACGCGGCCAGGCGGGCCACGGACTGGGCGGGGGCCAGATACGTCACGGCGCGGGGCAGGTCGACGGCGACCGTCACGGGGGCGTACGTGCCCAGGCCTACGGCGTTCCCGGCGACGTTGCGCACGCCCCACCGGACGGTGAGCAGCAGCGTCAGGTCGCTGCCGACCCACAGCTTGTCGCCCGAGTGCTCCGTGGCGTGGGTGGCCTTGGTCGTGGAGTTCACCGCGCCGATGTCGTCGGTGCGGCGGGACTGGGAGTACCGGCCGGCGGGGTTGGTCTGGTGGACCAGCCTGTCGGGCGGGGTGGGCGGCGACTGCAACGCCGTGAGCTGGAAATTGCCCTGGTGGGTGACGCCGACGCCGCGCTGCCGGCCCGCGGTGTCGGCGGCCGCGACGTCCTGTTCCGTGTAGAGCGACTCGGAGCCCAGGTTACGGGGATTGGTCAGGTAGCCGCTGATCTCCAGCATCATGACCTGGTCGGCCGCCATGCCCGGCAGCGTCAGCCCTTCGACGACGTACGCCCCGTCCAGGATCTGCGCGGCACGGGACATGAGCTGCGCGGGCCGGATCGCGTCGTGCCGGGTCTCGGTCGCGAGGGTGCCCTGGTCGTTCAGCGACGCACCCGCCACGGCGACGGACGTCCACTTGTAGGTCGCCGCCACTCCGTCCACGGACGTCCTGGCCGCCCAGGTCACCGGTGTAGCGGCCCAGTTGACGGCCGAGCCGGCCCGGTTGACCGCGCCGGTCAGGCTCTCGGGCAGCGCCTCCTTCACCGCGGAGCCCCGCCGGGCGGTCTCCGCGGCCAGTTCGCTCAGCTGCACGGAGGCGCGCCGCACCGCCCGGCGCACCGGACCCTGCTCCGGGTGACCCGGATAGGTCCCCGCGACGATCTGCCCGAGCGCCTCCAGCAGCGCGGCCGAGCCGCGGAAGGTGTCGACGAGCGCGCCTTCCGGCAGCCTGGTCAGGCCGGGCAGCGGATGGCCCTGGGCGTCGACCAGGTTCAGGCGCCTCCGGTCGTCCGTCGGCCCGCCGTCGGTGACGGGTTCCCGGATCACGTGCCCCGGCCGGGGGACGGCGGGCTCGATGCTCGTGGCGGGCGCGTGGGTGCGGTAGTGCGGCACCAGCAGCGTGACGTCGCCGGGCACGGTGTGCGGTGTGGCGCCCGGAGCCCGGAGCACCGTCCCGTCCGCGGCACCGTCGTCGGTCTCTGCATCGTCGGCGAAGTGGATGCGCGGGTCGTCACCGGGGCCCTCGTACAGGTCCAGGGCGAGCCTGGCGGGTACCTCGAAGAGCTCGCTGCCGTTCCGCGTCGTCATGGTGAACTGGTCGTAGCCGACCGAGTCACCGGTGTTCCCGGTGTCTGTGATCTGCCGGGTGGCCAGGTAGTCCGGAGCGGCGTTCAGCCCCCAGGCACCGTCGTTCACGGGGGCGTGGAAGCCGCCGCCGCCGCCGGCGGAACCGCTCAGCGCCGCGCCCCACCGCCGCCCGCCGCCGGCCTCGTACGAGCTGAAGCCGACCTGGAGGATGTCCGGCAGCCTGCGCGCGTGGTTCGCGGGCCGCGCATAGTCCCGCGCCACGGAGAACCGCAACTGCACCCGCCGGGTGCCCGAGACGGCGTGCGGCCGGTCGAACCAGACCGGCTCCCCGCCGTCCACGCCGTCGGCCGCCGACGCGGCGAGGCCGAACGTCGAACGCATCTGGCGCAGCCGCCGCAGGTTCTCCAGCTGGGCGACGACCAGCGGCTCGTCCAGCCGGAACGGCAGCGACCGCCGCCGGGGGGCCGCGGGCGGCAGGAAGCCCTCGTCCCGCAGCCACACCTCCGCCCTCGCGAACAGCGGATCCGCTCCCTCGATCCTGAGGGGTGTCTCCGTGTACCCGATGCTGGTCAGGTGCTCCAGATGCTCGGGAAGCTCCCGCACCTCGTCCGGGCCCGGCCGGTGGCCGGCCATCGCCTCCCGCCGGGCGATGCGCAGCCGCAGACCGTCCTCCCACGGGCCGAACGTGCCGCTGTCCTGACCGCCGCCGGCCCGGTGCAGCGTCACGGTGTAGGTGACCCGGGCGGGAGTGAGCAGATGACCGGTCTTGGTGCGGATGCCGTGCATCAGCGTCGCGCTGCTGACGCTGTTCAACTGGTCGTTCACCTGCCAGTTGACGCCGGCCTTACCCATGACGTTGCCGCCGAACGACGCC
This sequence comes from Streptomyces sp. NPDC001781, assembly GCF_053596035.1. NCBI lineage: Bacteria > Bacillati > Actinomycetota > Actinomycetes > Kitasatosporales > Streptomycetaceae > Streptomyces > Streptomyces sp. NPDC001781. The sequence continues at coordinate 12,263 of NZ_JBSFFI010000044.1, forward strand.
ACGGCGCGCGGGTGCCCCGCGGCGCGGTCGGTGGTGAACGACGAGCCGCCCGAGGCCTCGACCCCCAGGCCGCTGGTCCGCTTCGCCGACCGGTCCACACTGGAGGAGTGCGAGAACCACGTCTCGAGCGTGGACTTGCCCTCGGCGCTCTTGAGTACCGGCCGCCCCGGTTCGATCACCGCGGTGAGTTCGAGCACGCCGACCGCGTTGCCGTCCTCGTTCAGCAGCGTCGGCGAGAACACCCCGCCGGTGCGCTGCAGATGCGGGGTGCCCTGCAGCATCCGCTGGGAGAGGAAGTTCTCCAGCGCCCGCTCCGAGTCCTCGTCGAGGCTCCGCAGAGAGCCGAAGTTCTGGTCCTGGAGGAGTTCGGTCAGCAGCCGGCGCGGTTCGGCGACGCTGTCGCCTCCCCACAATGGCAGGTCGTCCACGTCTCCGGGCTCCGGCAGATCGGTGGAGTCGGCAGCGTCGAAGGCGAGGTGCTCGTGGAACCACATCGTGAGGGAGCCGTGCGACTGCTCCGGCTGCCAGTTGCCGACCGGGTCCTCCCGGGGGGCGTCGACCTGGACCTGCCACCGTCCGTCGACATCGATCGGATGCGCGGGCTCCTCGGCCTGCTGCTTGCTCGTGACCTGGAACGTCTCGCCGACGGAGACGGACTGGGCCAGCTGGTTGTGCGTCGCCGTCACGTTGACGGTGGCGTCCCACCAGCGCAGCGCGCCGGTGCCGTTGTTGCGGGAGATGCCGCTCCACGGCACCGATGCGGTGCGCAGGGTCCCCGAGCTCTCCACGTGCGAGGACGTCTGCCCGCCCGCGGCCCGGAGTTCCACCTGCACGTCCGGCAGCGTCGGCGGGCGCTGGCCGGTGTTCCGGCCGTACCTCGCGGACTTCGCGGTATCGGCGTAGGCGAGCCGTACGTCCACCGACCTGTCACGGCCACCCTGGCGGAGGGTGATCCGGTGTCCCTGCCGACTGCGCAGGTACGGCCGGTTCAGCTCGATCTCCACCGCGCTCAGCACGTCGCGGAGCTGAGCCCTCAGCTCCTGGCCCTCCGTACCGGCCGGGTCCACCCCGAGGGCATGGATGATCTGCCCGTGCAGGCCGTCCAGGACGGGGTCCGGAGTCGGCTCGTGGATGACGAGACCGACGTGCCCGTCGTGCCGGGTGCCGTGGGTGCGCGCGTACTCCGACAGTTCGCCGGGCACGGTCGGCGGTGCCGCCGGCGGGGCGGCCGGGGCGGCGACTACCTGCGGAGCCGGGGGCGCGGGTGCGGGTGCCGGCTCGTGGGGCTGCGGCACGTGGACGCCCTCGGCCTGGTCCCAGAGTGCCCGGAAGCCCTCGTAGATCTCGTTCTGCTCCTGGACGGCCGCGACCGGGTTGACCGGTACCGGCTCGGCACCGTCCGGAACGTCGCCGTACAGCTGCCGCATCAGCGGGAACAGCGCCGGGAAATGCCTGCGGACCCAGTCGGGGCCGCCGTTGGCACGCCTCAGCCTGGTGTACGCGTCCCTTCCCGCGTTCGCCCGGAAGTAGACGTTGGTGAGCTGGGCGAAGAACTCGTACTCGTCCCGGCTCGAGTAGTTGGCCCCCGTGCGGCGCCCCTTGCCGTCCATGCCGTGCAGCAATCCGTCGGGCCACAGCGCGCCGTCCTCGGCCCAGGTCTTCTTGAACACGTTCTGGACGAGCCGCTGCTGCTGCTCGCTCAGCCCGTACATGTGGATGGTGTGGGCGAACTCGTGGAGGGTCGTGGAGTAGCCGTCCGGGTACGAGGGAGCGGCGCCCGGCACGGAGGTGGACTCGCCGAGGAGGTTCTCCTCCGTCACCCCCGCGATACGCAGGCCGACACCGCGCACCTCGTCCCACTTCCGGCCGTCCCGGCCGGCCCGCCCCGCCAGGTCCCGGAACGGATCCAGCGAGGTCATCGCCTCGCTGCGGGGCACGACCATCACGCGCGCGCCGTCCCTGAGCAGCTTGGCCGTGACGTCCGGATCGCGGAGCATGCGCGCGATCTGCCGGCGCACCTCCCGACGTGCCGAGACGGGCTGTTCCACGCCGGGCGGCACCTGCACCATCAGCTGCGCCGCGGTCTCCGCGAAGTCCGGGGCGGACAGGGTGGTGCGCAACGCGTCCACCAGGAACGGGTCCGAGGCCAGGCGCTCGCGCTCAGCGGGCGACAGCGCGGCCAGCTCCTGCTCCCGGGCGTCCTGCGCCATGTCGGGCAACTGTGACGCCAGCCGCCGGACCGGGTCCGAGGCGACCGCGTCGGTGACACTCAACGCGTCGGCGAACGCATGGAGTTCGGCGTTCATCCACCTCAGGTCGTCCGGTGCCGCGCCGAGCGACAGCCAGGTGTGCCCGACTGCCGAGACGGCCTCGGGATTGCCGGCCAGCCCGTCGAGCAGTTCGCTGAGCCGGACGGCGAGGCCGGGCGCGGCACCGGACGGGCGTGCCGCACGGTAGGCGTCGCCCCGCAGTGCCTCCGGGGCGGCGGCCGGCAGCGCGTTCTTCGGGGCGTCGAACAGCCCCCACATCAGGTCGAAGAGGCGCGAGTCACGTTGCCGGCCGTCGGTGGCCAGGGCAAGTATGTACGCGGCGTCCGCCAGCGCCTCGGTGACGTCGGGGACGAGGAAACCGTCGGTCTCGGTGGGACGGGCAGAGCCGGTGGGGGCTTGCGGGGCGCGGCGGACCACGATCCTGGCACCGTGCACCACACCGGAGAGCGTGCGTCCGTCCGCACTCAGGCGGAGGGCGTGCCGGTGCACTCCGGGGAACTGCCTGGCGACGGCCTCGTTGACGGGGTCCGCGTACGGGGCGATGTCGGCGGGGAGCTCGAACACCAGGGCGCCGAGGGGGCGCGGGGTACCGAACAGCACCCTGGCCCGGGCCCTTCCGGCCAGGAGCACGGGGTGGCCGAGGTCCCGCATGAGCGTGCTGAACCGGCGGCCGACGTCGAGCTTGGCGTGGTCGGAGAGCGGGGCGACGGGTGAGGAGCCGGAGCGGCCGACGGTCGCGTCGGGTCGGGTGGTCTCACCGGTTCCGGTGGGACGGGGCGTGGCGGGGTCGTCACCGGTGTCGCCGTCGTCCGGCATGTCACCCCTGGCGGCTCCGGCGTTGATCCGGTCGTCGCCGTCCGCCGGCGGCGCGGACGGGCCGGGGAGGGTGTGGAGGGTGCCCTGCTCGGCGGAGGTGCCGGGCAGATCGGCCGGCCGGCTGGTCTGCCAGTGCGGCGTCTCCTGTGCCGGGTCCCCCGCCAGCACGATCACGCTCCCGCCGCTCGACGGGTCGAGGACCGGAGCGCTCGGCAGCTCCGACAGGACCGTCGTCCGCGCCGTCCCCGAGCGGCCCGCGACATGCTGCGCGAGACCGGCGGGGTTGACGTGGGTGCCGATCACGAGGAGCGGCGTACCCAGGGGGATCTGCCGGTGGACCCGGTCGTGGCGCAGCAGTGCGGCGATCTCGCTGCCCGGTATCCACCTGCTGGAACCGTCGGGCCACGGCATCGACACATGGCCGTTCGTACTGTCCGCCCAGATCAGGTAGGCACGCGCCGCCGAGCCCGACGGGGCCTGCGGCCACAACGCGTCGTACCGCGTGCCGCCGCCCACCGAGCCGTCCGGCGACACGACGTACCCCCGGGTGGCGATGTCGCCGGTGACCGGCCGGCCGGTCCAGTTGCGGCCCGTCGCCACGCCACCGGCCATCAGGCGGGTGCCGTCGTCGAGCGCGCCGTGGCGGACGAGGTCCCACGCCGCGAGATCCGCGGGGTCCGACGGGTCGAACCCGGAGACCGCCGCGCCCGCCATCAGCCACAGCAGCCGGTCGGCGGCCTGGTCGGCGCTCAGGTCGGTCCCTGCGGGCAGATGCAGGACCTTCTTCGCCAGGGCCGTCGGGTCGGCGACGGCCCGCAGGGCCTCGGCGCCCTTGACCGTGCCCCACACCAGCCGGCTCACGTCCGCCTGCGTCACCGGCCGGGCGGACGGGAGCCGCAGCACGTTCACGGCGGAAGCGCCCAGATCCCGGCCGGCCAGCCGCTTCAGTGCCCAGTCCAGCGACGGCATCGGCGTGTAGCCGTGCAGCGTCAGCTGTCCGGCGGCGGCCTCGTCCGCCTTCCGGGCAGCGTCGGACAGCACCCGGCGGATCTCGTCCGGGGCAGGTGCGTCGTTGCTGGTGCGCTGATGGCGCGCGTGGACGACCAGGTGCAGGTGGTGCAGGGTGAACGGCCCCGTCACCCGCATGTGGCGGTCCGCCCGGCGCATGTTCTCCAGCGCGCCGATCCCCTGCAGCAGCGTCCCGAACGCCGGGTCCGCGTGGACGTCGGCGCCGAACGACCGGCGCAGGGCCCGTACCAGCCGCATCGTCGTGTCCAGCACGTCCAACGGGGCCGGGCCGGCTCCGGGATGCAGCCCGGCCCACCGCGCCAAGCGGGTCAGCTGGGCCGTGTCCGGTTCGGGAAGCAGCAGGCGGCGTCCGCCCGGCTCGCCCGAGGGCCCAGCCAGCACGCCCGACCCGATGGTCGCGCCCCGCGTCAGCACGTGGACTCGGTCCACCGCCAGCACACCGGCCGTGCTGCCGTTCGCCACATCCTGCGCGTAGGACGTCACGCCCAGGACGTCGAAGACGTACGGAGGCGTCCCCGCGTCCGTCAAGTACGCCAGGTCCTCCGCGACGGCGTCGGCCCAGCACGCCCCGAGATCGATCACGGCCTGGCTGCCGAGCTTCCTCATACTCGGCCGACGTCTGATGAACCGGCCCGTCTCCACCCCGTCCACCTGGACCGGTGGGCGGCCGTCGGCCACCTCCATGACGCCCCGCAGCGGCATTCCGTGCTGGGCGAAGTGGTAGACCGGCCGTCCGTCCTCAAGAAGCGGGACCGGGTCGCCGAGCGCCCGCTTCGTCACCGGATCGAACTGGGAGAACTCCGAGATGTCCCCCAGCGCCTCGAGCATGGGCTCGTTCAGCACGAGGTCGGCGTCCGACAGGGTGACGCGCCCGAACGAGCGGCCCCCTTCGGCGATCGTCCGCGTCTTGACCGCACGGTCCGGGATCACCGTCCCGTCCTGAGCGGTCACGAAGCCCTCGTCCGGCACCCCGCCCGGACCCAGATCGTCCGCGTCGCTGCCGAACCAGCCGCCCAGGGGCACCCCTTGGGACCGCTGGTTCTCGACGACGATCCGGTACCGGCCGGTCGCCGGGTCGGGGACCAGGCCGACCTGGCCGCTGTGCGCCCAGACGCCGTCCCGGCCCGCCCGGAACGCCAGCGTCCGGGGCATGACCAGACCCTGGTCACCACCGTGGTTCAGCACCAGCACGACGGGCACACCCGCCGGGAGCCCCGTCACCCCCGGGTCGCGGGCCACCAGCTCCACGAACTCCTGCCACGGGATCCTCGTCCCGCCCTGGCCGCCGGGGAGCAGGACGTGGTCGTGGCCGCCCTCGGCCACCACCACGTACGCGCCCTGATCCGCGTTCCACATCGGCTCCAGCGGCCCCTGGAACTGGCCGGCGCGCCGCTGCCACACCTGCGACGTGTCCACCGAGCCCACCGGCTGTCCGGTGAGGTTCAGCCCCTGGTACGAACCGTCCGCCGACACGATGTGGCGCTCAGGACCCAACACCCCCTGGGCCGCGAGGTGGTAGGCGCCCAACGACGCGACACCCGACGACCAGCCGACGGCCATCGCGTTCTCCACCAGGGCGAACAACTCGGTCCGGTGATCTGCGGACACCTCCGTGTCCGGGGGCAGATACAGGATCCTCCGGGTCAGCGCGGGGACGTCGAAGGCACCGCCTGGGTCGTCCAGCAGCCGCAGCCGCTCCAGTTCGGCGACGGCGCCCGCGTACTGCGGCGGGACCACCTCGGCGGTCACCCTGCCCGTACCACCGGTCCCCGTCCGCACGGCGATGTCGAACGAGTCCGCCAGGTCACCGGCGCCCAGCTCCACCAGTGCCTGTGTCAGGTCCTCCGAGAACAGTTCGGCGACCGCCTCGACACGGCCCCGCGCCGAGCGGCCACTGCGGCCGTACCCCGTCAGCACCACCTCGGGCGGGGTCAGCCCGGCCCGCAGGTGCGAGAGACCGACGGCCGCCACCCGGCCTGCCAGCACCCGTAGCTCACGGCGCTCGTCCCCGCCCACCGAGGACGACCCCGGGCCGAACTCCACCACCACCGGCGACACCCCGGGCGCCCCGCCCAGCAGGCGCGGGGGGAGGCCCAGCTCACGCCGGACCCGGCTCGCCAGCTCCCTGGCCGGGACGGCGTCCACCCCGTGCACGGCGAGATACTCGGCCACCTGGCGCACGGCCTCGCGGAAGTCGCCTCGCGCGTGACGTGAGTCGGCGAGCACGGGGTGCAGTTCCAGCGGCAGCACCAGCGAGACCGCCCGCTGCCAGGCCTCGGCGGGATCCGTGCCGGCCGGGGCCCCGGACGCCCGGTCCGTGGCGAGCACGAAGTCCTGGTAGGCGGCGCTCCACGTACGGCGGGCGGCGCGTGCCGCGACGGCGTCGAGCGCGTCGCTCCAGGGGCCGGGCCGGGTCATCAGCAGCCGGACGTGGTCGAGGGGGGCGAGCCCGCTGTCGCCCACCCGCACGGAGCCGTTGAGGACGGCCTGAAGTGCGGGGCCCTCGCCCAGTGTGACGCCGGCGGCAGTCAGAGCGGCCGAGGTGAGGGTGTCGTCAGGAGCCAGCAGCGGCGGGTCGGCGGGCAGGTCGTCGGCGGTGACCAGAGCGGCGGTGCGCCGCCGTTCGTCGTCCGTGCGACGGACCCGCGGAACGATCGAGTCCGCGGCGGCCGCGGCGGCCGCGTCCGCGCCGAGCTCGCGCAGCCGGTCCCCGGCCTCGTCGAGCCGCCGCTGCGCCTGTTCGACGTCCAGCCACGCGTCATGGAGTCTGGCGGCGTCGTCGGCGCCTCCCCGGCCGCTCTCCACCCTCCCGGTGAGCGTGCCCGCGGTCCGCACGGCGCGGTCGAAGGCACTGAGGGCGTCGCCGTGCTCCCGGCGTGCCTCCGCGAGGGCGAGCTCGTCGGCGATGGCGTCGTCGACGGGGGCGTCGTCGATCAGTGACCCCTCGGTCAGGGTGTGGTCGAAGCCGCCGTCGGGGAAGGTGGCGATGCCGTCGACCGGGACCGACCCGCCGAGGGGGCCCGTGCCGGGGCCTGTGCTCCTGCCCTTGCCCTTGCCGGAGGCGGGCAGGGGTGCCTCGGAAGCCGGCGGTTCGGCCGACGCGGGGGCGGCCGGGGGCGGGGCGGTGTCCGGCTGCCCTTCGGCCGTGGCCGCCGTCTCCGCCGTGGCCGAGGACGCCGTGGCCGAGGACGCCGTGGCCGAGGACGCCGTGGCCGAGGCGGTCCGTACGGGGGTGGCCGGCGCGATCGGCGTGTCACGGTCCGCCCGGTCGGGTGCCAGCATCTGCGGGGCCCGGGCCGGGTCGTCGACACCGCTTCGGGGCCGGGTGCCACGCGCGGCGAGCGGATGGCCGAGGACGGCGCCACCGGCACCGACGGCGTTCTCGATGGTCTCCAGATAGTGCAGCGGCACGGCGGGGGCCGGGTCGGACAGCGGGCCGGGGCCGGCCGTGCCGCCGTCGCCCGGCCGCACCATCCGGCGCAGCAGCGCCTCTGCCGCCGGCCCCCGGTCCGGTACGCCCGCGTAGTTCAGGAGCTTGTGGAGCACGGCGGCGTCGTCCCGTGCCTGCCGCGCAGCCGTCTCCTCCGGCGAGGCGGCGGGGTCGACGGTGTGCAGACGCCAGTGCACCTGGTCGGTGTCGTCCGGCTGAGGGCTCCGGCTCAGTTCGACGGCCTCGAAGTGACCGGGTGCCGGCGTGAGCGTGAGGTCGATGTGCAGTTGGTCGCCGGATCGCGGGAGCAGCAGACCGTTGTTCAGGCGGGTATCGAGGAGCGTTTGCATCCGCTTCTGGAACGCGCCGAGTTCGTCCGGGGCGAAGCCGTCCCCGGTCCGGACCGGCAGGTGGAGCGAGACGTTGCTCATCCATCGGCCGTCGTCCGCCTGGATCCGCTGGACCCACGCGCGGACGAGGGTTTCCCGGCCACCCTCGGGCGTCCCGGGTTCCGTCGCCGGGTCGAGCTGTCCGGTACGTACGGGCACCGCCGGCGCGTCGTGGCGCCCGGCCCGCCACTGCTCGGGGCGCACCGGATCGGCGACGGGGACGGCGGGCTCCGGCGTCGGCCCGGTGAGCGGGTCCACGCCGAGGACGGTGTCGGTGTCGGTGGAACTGTCCGGGTGGGTAGGGGTGTTCGTGTCGGTGGCGCTGCCCGTGGGGTCGGCCGCGGGCTCCCCGGCCGGGGCCTGTTCCCCGGTCAGGCCCGCGCGGGACAGCTGACCGGGTGCGGACGGTGCGTCCGGCTGCGGAGTGCCGGAGGACGTACGCAGTTCCGCAGGCGGCGTCGCCGGCGCCGGCGGGCCGTCGGGCACGGCCTTGTCCGTGGACGCGCCGGGGGTCGGCACGGCCTCGTCCGCGGCGCCGTCACGGGACGACGGGGCGGGCGTCCGCTCCGTACCGTCGGACGGCTCCTCCTGACCGTCCTGACCGTTCTCCTCCGCCTCCTGGTCCGGGAGCTCGGCGGCGTCGTTCCGGTCGGCCGGGCCGCCCTGGGACGACTGCTGCGACTGGTTACCCGAACCGGCCGCGCCCTGCGGAGCGGAGGGCGGTGCCAACTGGCCTCCGTACGCTGTCGTGGTCGGGCCGGCCGACGTACCCACGGGCGCCGGCGGCACGACGGTGCCGGCTTCGGCGTCGGACACCGGCGGGGCGTCGCGGTGCGTGACGCCCTCCACGTCCGGCTGCCCGCCGGTGGCCCTGCCCGCCGTCCCGCGTCCGGGCAGCTCCTGCCCGGTGGTGTCGCCTTGGACGTCCCGTGTCCCGTCCTGACCCCCCGGCGTCTCCTCCGGATCGATCGCCCCCACGTCCGTGCCGTTCGCACCGCCCGTCGTGCTCAGGCCGGAGACGGTGGAGGAGCCCCTGGGTGCGGTGACTCCGTGCGGCAGGTCACTCGCCGTGCCGGGCACGCCCGAAGAGGTGCCGGGCACGAGGTCCGGCATCGGATCGGACGCGAGGTCCGTCTCCAGGTCCGGTACGAGGTCAGGCGTCGTGAGATCGGCGTCCACACCGGACGACGCCTCGGAGGCACGCCCGGACGCCGCTCCTGGCGTCAGAGGCGTGGTGTCCGGCTGGGAGGAGGACGGCAGCGTGGACGGCGAGACGCCCGGCGTGGAGGCCGGTGACGGAGTGGGCGGCGCCAGATAGGGGACCTGCGACCCACTCGTGCCGCTGAAGCCGTTCGTGCCGCCGGTGGTTCCCGGTGTCCGCGGGGTGAGGTCGAAGGGCCCGGACTGAGCGTCGGAGCCGCCGGGGGGCAGTGTGTTCAACGCCGACGGAGGCGCCTGCACCGGTGGAGGCGTGTACAGGAGCGGCGGGAGAACGTCGATACCGCTGCCCACCCCGTCCGGGAGGTCTGTCGAGACCGTGTTCGGAAGGGGGGTCACCGGGCCGGGGGTGAACAGGCCGCTCTTCACCGTCGACGGGCCCTTGCCGTACGGACCGTCGGAGAAGCCCGTTCCCGGCTTCCCGGAGCCCGAGGGTTCCGGATCGCCGCCACCCAGCCGGCTGCCCGGGCCGGGCAGGTCGTTGACGTCCGGGAATCGGTGCCCGTTGTCGAAGTAGGAGTTGTAGATCGAGAAGGCCCCCGCGCCGATGGCCAGCCCCGCGCCCGCGTCGAACAGGGTGCTGGTGCCGGACCCGACGAAGGTCTCCCACTTGAACTCCCACTTGTCGTAGAAGGCCCCGTTGATGATGACCTCGGCGGTGCTCTCGGCGGCGCCCCCGACGACGAAGGTGGTGACGACGGCCGGCGGACCGTTCGTCAGGCCCTTGAACAGCAGGCTGTTCCGGTCGAATTTGAACTTGTCGAAGACGTCCCCGAGGAGGTCCTTGAAGTAGTTCTGGACCGGTTTCAGGACCTTGTCGAAGAACTCCATGAAACCGCTGGTGAGGGCGCCGAAGGCGCCGTTGACCGCGACGTCCTTCCAGTCGACGCCGTCGGGCCTGCGGCCACCCTTGTTCAGAGCGATCTGCGCCAGCTGGGTCCCCAGACTCTGGATGGCCTCAGTGATCGCCTCCCCGAGCGTCGGCGCGATGTGCGACATCCGGAGCAGCCGATCGATGATCATGAGGATCGCCAGCTTGCTCCGGGCTCGTGCCAGGAACATCTGCGAGACCGAAGCGCCGCCGGTGAACGCCATCAGTGCCGCCAGCAAAGCCAGTTCGGCGAGCAGCATGATGATCTCGGCGATGATGTCCCACTTCGATCCCTGGATCTTCTGTGAGTAGTCGATCTGGCCGTTGGCGAGCTCGTCCAGCTGGTGCAGCAGCCTCTGGACGGGGTCGTTGCCGCCGGGCATGTCGGTGAGCATCCGCACACTGTCGATGTACGGCTGGGCCACCTCCGGCGGCAGCGCCTCCTCCACCATCTGGATGGTCTCCCGCGCGCCGGCGCGCAGGTCGATCAGACCCTTCTGGAGTGCGAGGTAGAGCTGACGACTTTCCCACGCCAGATTCTCCCTGGCCTGCAGGGGCATCTCACCCAGCAGGATCCAGAGCATCGTCCGGACGTCCGGCGGAAAGTCGATCTCCTCCACTTAGTGCCTGCCGCCCCCGGCGGAGTCCCCGCCCAGCGCGTCGAGGCTCGACGACTGCCGCCCGATCTGCTCGTTCGCGTACGCCGAAACACCCTCGATGTGCTGGCCGTTGGCCCAGACCGCCTGGCGGAGCTCCGAGAAGGCGGTGCCCACGGCCCTGATCAGGTCCAGGCAGGCCTGGTTGTTCGCCTCGAACTTCGGCAGCACCTCATGGGCGAAGTCGTCGTCGTAACCCGCCCAGCCCCGGTAGTTCTGTATGTCGGAGATGAAGTCGTCGGCGATCTTGTTCGTCCTCTCCGGCAACGCCTCCATCATCTCGCCGCCGCGGCGTATCCGCCCGGGGTCAGCGGTGAACTTGCCTGCCATGGTTACCTCCTTCGTCGCCCTCTACGGAAAGTCAGTCCTCGTGGATCTCGTCGTGCAGGCGGGCCGCCGAGCCCCTTCTCCCGCCGTCCGGGCTGTCGAGGGCCGAGCCGAACGCCCGGTCCCAGTCGATGTCCACACCCCTGAGGCCCGTCGGGCCGCCGCTCGCGCGCGTCAGCGGCTCGAAGACGTCCATCACTCTGCGCGCCATCTGCGCACGCCCCTCCTGCACCGCCTCCAGCACGGAGGCCGCGAGCTGAGGGCCCGTCATGCCGCGGTACTTGTTGTCCGGGAACTTGAGCCCCGTCAGCTCGCCCTGCGGGCCCACGGTGACCTCCACGGCCCGGTCCCGGGACCGGATCGTGGCCGAGGCCTCGCCGAGTTCGCTCTCCGCCCGTGCGACGGCCTCCTGCACGGCCGTCAGCTCGGCCATGGCCTCGGCAAGCTTCTGTTCCATCGACTCGCTCAACGGTTCCCTCTCCACCTGCTCGTACGTGATTCTGCCGTACACGTGTGCGCAACGCCAACTGCCCCCCGTTCAGGTGACGCTGGGGGTACTCCCGCGACCGCCACGTTACGGGTCACCGTCCGATCACCGCGGGCGCGCCACCCTCGTCCGCACCCCACACGTCCTCGTCCTCCGGCACCCACGAGTCCCGTGCGCGGTCACCGCTCTGGGTCTGTGTCTGCTGTCCTGGCGCGCCGGCGGCGCCGCCCCCCGCCACCGGCGGGAGGAACGGCGTACCGCCGGCGGTCGGGGCGCCGGTGGCGACGCGCACCTCGTCGTCCGCGTACCGGCCGTTCCTGACGGGAGCACCCGCACCGGGCCGCGGGCGGCGGTTCTTGACCACCTCGCCGTCGATGACGTTGCGGACGCGCTCGCCGGAGTCCGACTGACCTCCGCCGGCACCGCCCATACCGCCGCCCATGCCGCCGCCCATGCCGCCGCCCATGCCGCCGCCCATGCCGCCGCCCATGCCGCCGCCCATCGGCGTGCCCGCCCCGGTGCCGGTGCCGGCACCCAGATCGCCCATGGACCCCCCGGGGGGACCGGGGAAAGCGCCGCTGTTGAGGAACGGGCGGTTGTGACCGGGGGTGGTGGTCCCGCCGGAGGCCCCGCTGCCGGCCAGGGGCGACTCGTAGGGCTTGTCGTCGAACAACTCCTCCTCGTAGGAGGGGTAGTCGTAGGACGGAGGCTTGTAGTCGAACGATCCGTTGTCGAGGTGGCCCGAGCCGGTGACGGACGGGCCGGAGCCGTCCAGGTAGCCGGAGAGGGTCGAGCCGTCCGGACGGGTGATGGTGGTGGTGCCCGTGTCCGGGTTGATCGTCTGGGTGGAGCCGTCCGGCAGCTCCGTGACCACGTTGCCGCCGGGGTCCAGGTGCGTGGTACCGCCGCCGGGGACGGGCAGCAGGTCGCCGGTGTTGAGCGGCCCGGAGATGGTCGATCCGTCGGGCCTGGTCACGGTGGAGGAGTGGGTGGCGGGGTCGATCGTGACGGTGGAGCCGTCGGGGTAGTCGGTGATCACCCGGCCGCCGGAGTCGATGCGCGATTCGCCACCGCCGGGGAGGTCCAGGACGCCGTCGTTGACGGGGCCGGAGATGTGAGTGGAGGACAGGTCAGGCAGATCGCCGCCGCCGAGGAGATCCCGACGGGAGTTGTCGAACGCGGTCCGCGCCTCGGCCTGCTTCTTCTCCTGCTCCTGGCGGATCTCCTCCTGCTTGGCCTCCGCCTCCGCCTGCCTCTGCTCCTGCTTCGCCTCCTGCTCGGCCTGCTTCTGCTCGGCCTCCTTCTCCTTCGCCTCCTGCTTCGCCTCCTGCTCCGCCTGCTTGGCCTCCGCCTTGGCCTCCGCCTCGGCCTGCTTCTTCTCCTGTTCGGCCTGCTGCTGCTCCTGGCGCTCTTCCTGCTCGGTGCGGATGCGGTCCTGCTTCGCCTCCTGCTCCGCCTGCTTCTGCTCGGCCTCCTTCTCCTTGGCCGCCTGCTTCGCCTCCTGCTCCTTCTCCTTGGCCTCCTGCTTGGCCTCCTGTTCGGCCTGCTTGGCCTCCTGCTTGGCCTCCTGCTCGGCCTGCTTCTGCTCGGCCTCCTTCTCCTTGGCCTCCTGCTCGGCCTTGGCCTGGGCCTCCTTGGCCGCCTGCTCCTTCTTCGCCTCCTCCTGCTCGGTCTTCGCCTGCTTCATCTGCATCATCTGCATGTTCTCCGCACGAGCCTGCGCCTCGGCCTGCTTGGCCTCCTGCTCCTTGCGGATCTCTTCCTGCTTCTGCTCCTGTTCGGCCTGCTTGGCCTCCTGCTCCTTCTCCTTGGCCTCCTGCTTGGCCTCCTGCTCGGCCTGCTTGGCCTCCTGCTTGGCCTCCTGCTCGGCCTGCTTCTGCTCGGCCTCCTTCTCCTTGGCCTCCTGCTCGGCCTTGGCCTCGGCCTCCTTGGCCGCCTGCTCCTTCTTCGCCTCCTCGGCCTCGGCCTCCTGCTCGGCCTCCTTGGCCGCCGCCTTGGCCTCGGCCTCCTTCTCCTTCTGTTCCTGCTTGGCCTCCTGCTCCGCCGCCTTCGCCTCGGCCTCCTTCTCCTTGCGTTCGGCTTCCTCCTTGGCCTCCTTCTCCTTGCGCTCCGCCTCCTCCTTCTCCTTCTTCCGCTCCTCCTCCGCCTTGGCAGCCTGCTCCTTCTGCCACTGCATGAACTCGTCCTGCTTCTTGGCGGCGGCCGCGGCCGCGGCCGCGGCTTCGTCCTCCTTCTTCTTCGCCTCCTCCTCCGCGACTTCGGCCTTCTCCTCCTTGTAATCCGAGGCGAGGGTGCTGCTGGTGCCCCGGGACTTCACGGAACCCAGGTCGAAACTGCTGTTGCTCCAGCTGTCGCGCACCTTCTCCATGGCCGCGGTCGCCGCCACGTCGAGGTTGTCCTCGATGGTCTGCTGCCACATCTCGAGGGCCTTGTTCCCGATCTTCACCCAGGTTTCGAGATCCTTGAGGTCACCGAATTCCTGGGCCGCGGCGCTCAGGGGCATGTCGCCCGATCCCTTGATCGCGTCGATGGCGGCCTTGTTGTTGAATCCGCCCTCCGCGATGTAGTTCGTGTAGGAGCTGTATCCTCCTCCGTACGTCCCGTAGGTTTCGATCTCGTAGGTGATCTTCGTGATGTTGTTGTCCCAGACGAAGTTCATCACGGCGGAGAGCACTTTGTGCAGGACGATCAGCGGGTTTCCGTACTCCCACTCCCATTTCATCCAGACGTTGTGGAGGTCCGCCACAGCGTCCGCGAGATCCTTCTTGGCCTGCCGGATCTCTTCACCCTGCTTGGAGTAGCCCGTACTCGACCCCATGTCCTCCGCATAGTCCGAGTACTGCTTGTTGACCTTGTTGACGAGGTCCCAGAAGACGCCCGCCGCCTTGCCCCGCCATGCGTCGTTCTTCTCCTTGCCGACGCTGCTCTGCCACTCCTCCACCACCTTCTGCTGCGTGGCGAAGAACTGGGCGACCCGGTCGAAGGCTCCGGCCACCACGTCGAAGTTGGCGAGGGTGACGGAATCCGCGTCCGCCACGTCCTTTCCACCCCAACTGAATCCGTAGGTGCCTTCCTTCTCGTTGTTTCGCAGTTCCTGCAGAGCCAGCCCGGTGCCGAAGGCGTACTGGGTCAGTGGAGCGCTGTCCCAGGTGGCCTTGCCGTCCATACCCAGGTGGCCGTCGATGGCGCTGGAGAACTGCCCGCCCTCGTAGTAGCCCTGAGCCGGGATCCGGCCGTCCCCCTTGTTGCCGAGCAGCGTGATGCGGGCCTTGTACATGGAAACGTCGGAACCCGCGCCACCCGACGTGTAGTAGAAGGGGATGACGAAGTCGGTGTTCTGGATGTCGGAGCCGGCGTTCTCGTACAACCAGTTCAGGTCTTCGGTGTCGACGTAGTCGACATAGCCCACGTCGGATATCTCCACCTTCATCAGGGGGATTCCCTCGTTACCGACGAGGGTGTTGAACAGATCACCTCTGGCCGGCGCCGTGTATCCCGTGAAGAAGCTGACCGCCTCGGCCCACTTGTCATTGGTGCCGGAGAGTTGTTTGGTGATCTTGCTGTCGTCGAGCGCCATGCCAGGCTGCCTTCTCGGTCAGGGCGGATGGGGGGAATCGGGCCGGCCAGGTGACTGTGGTGACACGGCGTCGGCGGACGCGTGGAAAGACGGCTGCGCCGAGTGAGCGCGAGGGTTCAGTCCTCTCCCTTGCCCTTGTCCGAGCCGTCGCCGCTCTCGGAGAGCACCTCGTCCACGCCCTCGAAGAAGTCGATGAACTTCTTCCCGTCGATCTTCTCCAGGTTGTCGTCCTGGGTCTTGAACATCTCCGCGATGGTGTCGTCGAGGTTCTCCTCGATCTCCTCGAAGAGCGAGACCTGGAGTTTGAGGATCTCGTCGATCTGGTCCACCATCCCGTTCAGGGACTCGATCAGGTAGCTGCCGTTGGTTCGGCCCTCCTTTTCACTCGCCATGGTCCCGATCGCGAGCGGCACCTTCTGGCCGTCGGAGAAGCCCGGTGCCGTGGCAGCTCCTTCCCCCGCGCCCTGCAGATTCGGGATGGCGGGTACGAGGACCCCGTCCGGTGAGTCCCCGTCCTCCCTCATCTTCTTGATCGCGGCGAGGAAGGGGCTGACCTCGTTGTCGAGGAAGTCCTGCAGCCATGCCTTGTTGAGATTGACTGCGGGGGGGTTGTCCGCCATGCCGTACTACTCCTGTCTCCATGGGGTTCGTTCGACTTCGGGCGTTCCGCGCGGGCGGGTGGCGCCGGCGATCCATGCGGAACGGGGGCGGCGGCACGTCGGCCTCACGACAGCGGGCGGCCGCTCGCGTGACACACGCGGACGGCCGCCCGAAGAGAACCGAGGGCGTGTCGCCCTCCGGTCAGCCGCCGATGCGCACGCTCTCCCAGAGCGATGTGAGGGACTTCTCGCTGTACTGGTAGCTGTCGGACACGTCGGTCAGCAGGGCCGAGTTCTCGGCGAGGATGCGCTTCATCTCCTCGACGGCGTTGTTCCAGGACGCCTGCTTCTGGGCGTAGACCGCCTTGTCGTCACCTTCCCAGGTCTTCTGGAGCTCCTGGAGCTCCGCCTCCAGGTTGGTGAGGATGCTGTCGATCGCCTTGGTCTGCTGGACCATGTCGTCGGCGGCGTTCTGCATGTGGGAGTAGTCGACGTAGATCTGGCCGTCGGTGAAGTCAAGCGGGGGGGTCATGGTGGTCCTCGTCTCGCGCCGAATAGTGCAGAGGGGAAGGGTGTCGCGGCGCCCGGGTGCCGGTCAGGGATCCGGGAGCGGTGATCAGCGACCGGCGGTGGAGCCCGCCAGGGCGTTGAAGATCTCCTCGGAGCGGTTGTACGCCTGCTGGATGGACTCGTTCGCGGTGGACTGCTGGATGCCCTGCGCGCGCATCGTCTCCTCCAGCGTCGTGATCATGTCGCGGAGGTTGCTGGAGATGATCTCCGCCTGACCGTCCCACCGGTCGAGCAGCTTCTGGAAGGCGCCACCGTCGCTACCGGCATAACCGGAGGACAGGTTGTGCTTCATGTTCTCCACGTCCTGGCGGCTCTTCTGCACGCCGGTGAAGGCCATCTCCAGCGCGGTGACACCGTTCTGTGTCGCTGATGCCAGTGACTGCTGTCCGCCTGTGCCTGCCATGTGCCTGCTCCTCCTGGAGTGTCACGCCGCCGGTCCTCGGACGCAGACAGCGCGGTGCGTGGCCGGACGCGGTCGGAGGACCGGCGCCCGGATGGTTCGGACGAATGGAGCCTAAGGAGAAAGGAGTTGGCGATTCAATGGCCTGAGTCACCTTCTCGGCTCCGACCGGATGTTTCGGTCCCGCTGCCCGCGGGGCTCGGAGGTGGGAGATATCCGTCCCGACCGTCAGCCGAGACCTCGTACCTTCCCGTACAAGGACGGCTGATGCTCCCGTCACGTTGCGGGTGGCACGGTCAATTCTCTTTCTTTCACCTGGTGTTCACCTTCCTTCCCCCTCTCGACGCGTTCTCTGGTCCCACCGCGCGGCCGGTACGACGGCCCCGTCACTTCCGGTCGCAGCGCGGAGTGGTGTTCGCGCTCCGGCCCGTGGCGGCGGCCTCCGTCGTCAGGTCCGGCCCCGTCGGCAGCATCGCCAGGAGGGGCGCCGGAAGTCCGCGCACCTGGCTTTGCGTGTAGCCCAGTGCCCCGAGCGCGTCCGCCGTACCCACCCGGTACTTCATCCCGGTGTCCGTCACCAGGTAGACGGTGGTGCCGACCTTGCTCCCGCCCGCCCCGAGCGCGCGCAGCAGGGACCCGCCGCCGGGCCGTACGGTGATCGTGCCGACCGGCATGCAGGCGGGGGTGAGTCCCTCGGGTGGTGCCTGGGCGGCCGGGCCCAGGGAGCCCGTCCCGGTCAGGGCCACACTGATCCGCGGGCCGCGCTCGCCGGGCTCGATCCTCACGCAGACGGTGCGGTCCTCGCCGAGGACCACCGCCTCCGGCGGCGCCGAAGGCAGGCCCGGGTCCTCGGCGGTCTCGCCCGCCCCCGGGGCCAGATGGCCGCTGAGGACGTCCGCGCCCAGGGTGGTCAGCTTCGCAGCACCGCCCCCGTAGACCTTCTCGCGGGTCTCCGGGTCCCCGAGCACGAGCGCGGCACCGGTGGACGTGAGGGGGGTCAGCCCCTCCTCGCGCAGCAGGTAGTAGCGGTCGGCGGAGCCCGGCACCGTGACGCGGAAGACCTCGCCGATCCGGGACTCCCTGCCGCCCAGCGGCGGCCCGTCCTTGCCCTTGCCGGGTACGTCCGGCGGGCGCAGGTCGGGGCCCGACGGCAGGGCGTTCAGGAAGGCCGCCGAGACGGGGAGCCGCGGGACGGAGCCGTAGCCGAGGGCCTCGCGGGCGCGGCTGTCCTCGTCGAGCCGGAGCTTGCTCCCCCGCCACACCAGGTAGCCGGCCTTGTCCGGCCCGGTCACCAGCATGCCCTCGCCGGTGGGCAGGCCGGCGGCGTCGGCGGAAGAGTCCACCGCGACGGTGGTGCCGGTGGCGCCCGTCCCGCTGCCCGAACAGACCCGCCACGGACCGGTGTTCAGGTCCTCGCTCCCGGGCAGCGCGTCCGGGGCCCCGGTGATGCCGACGGGTGACCCGTGTGGCGTCCCCTTCAGGGAGCCGGAGCCGACCGTCACCGCCTTCATGTCGGCGCCCCCGAGCAGCCGCGCCGAGGCGTAGTTGCGCACCGGCCGCAGCCGCCCGTCCAGGTAGAGGTAGCGGGATCCGGTGTCCTTGTTCACGACGAGGGTTCCGGCCGCTCGCCAGGAGTCCTTCGTGCCGGGTTTGAGCAGCCCGAGGACGAAGGAGCCGGCCGACAGGAGGACGGCGATCACGATGCCGATCACCACCCCCCGGTTGGTCCGCCCCTGGGGGCTCTCCGGAGCGTCCGGATCCGCGCGCAGCATGCCCGAGGTCAGCCGGCCCATGACGAACATGTGGGCGTGGACCTGGTCGCGTTTGGACTGCATGGCAGCGTGTCTCCCTTCCGGTCAGCCGTTGATGGACCGCAGGGTGCCGTACACGCCGAGCACCCACAGCGCGAGCGGCAGCATGCTGACCGCCAGGGCCGAGTGCAGCAGTTCGCCCGCGCGGCCCCAGTACGGCACGAGCCGGCGGCCGGGTACGGTCCAGGCCGCGATCGCGAGCCCCGCCGTGGCGGCCAGCAGACCCGCGGCCGCCACCAGCCGGGTACCCGCCGTCGCGGCCGGGGCGGCGACCACCACCAGCAGGACCAGCCCCGCGACGCCCGGTACCACCAGCGACATGCGCTGCCAGATGTTGCCCAGTCCCCGGGCGTGCAGGATGAGCAGCAGGGACAGCGCCACCGTCATGATGATCTCGGCCGGCTCACGTTCCCGGGCGAGCGCGACGAGGCATCCGGCGCCCACCACGCCCACCGCCCCGTACAGCGAGGTCATCCAGCCGTCGGCGAGGACGGCGCGGGCCGAGACCACGGAGGTGGCGTGCGGCTCGATGCCTTCCTGCAGTTGCTGCGCGTTGGTCGGCAGGGGCGGCATGCGCATCCCGGACATCCGGAACGCCAGTGACGGTACGAAGGCGCCCAGGACCACCGCGAGGACGGCGATGATCCCGGCGGCGTGCACGGGCGCCAGGTCGGTCGTGATGAGCAGGACGGCGGCCAGGGCCGCGAAGACCGAGACGACGGCGATGCCCAGGAAGAGCGCGGCGAACGCGGCCACGACGGCGAGTGCGAGCACCGCTCCGCCCGCCGCGGCGGCGCCGGCGGCCAGCAGTCGGGCGCCCAGCGTCTCGTGCGCGTGCGGCCCGCTGAGCGCGCCGCCCGGCAGCAGCCACCCGGCCAGGGCCAGGTAGGGCGCCACCATGAAGCCCAGCGCGGCTCCTGCGCCGGCGTCCCCGACCGCCCGGCTCGCCGCGCCCGCACCCGCGAGCAGGAGCAGGCCGGCGGCGGTCGCGAACACGGCCCGGGGCAGCGCGGAGCCGCCGGGCCACGCGATCACCACCATGCCCGCCGCCAGGACCGCGACCGCGACGCCGAGCAGCACCCACCGGCTGATCTTGGGGGTCCAGCCGAAGGGGTGGTCCCGCATCGTGGTGGCTATGCCGTCGACGAGATCGTCGAGGTGCACCTCCGGCAGGGCTTCGGCGCGTGGTCGGAGGTAGAGGGTGTCGCCGTCGCGCAGTCCGTAGGAGTCGAGGGTGCGTTCCTCGTCCAGTGGTTCGCCGCCGAGCCGCTGGAGTACCCAGCCGCCGTGGTCGATACCGGCTTCCTCGAGGTCGTCCCCGGCGTATCCGAGCACCGCGGGCAGCAGGTCGGCCACGGGGACGTCGGCGGGCACGGCGAGATCGATGGTCCTGGCGGGGGCTCGTACCGTCAGACGGCACAGCTCGGCCACCTGAGTGTCAGTCATCGGGATGGCTCACGCTTCTCCGGTTACTGCTGCGAACGGTCAGGGAACGCCGTCTGACACACCGCCGGACATCACACGTGGCTGGGGGACTCTAAAACCCCGTCATGAGGCGGTAGTTGACGGTCGGCACAATGATCGTAGTATCAGCTGCCCGTCCAGCGCGACGCGCCCCGGGGCAGGGAACGCGACGTGACCGCGGGCTGACCGTACGACGCGGCACGGAGGGCGTCGGGGTACGGACGCGGAAGAGGTCGTGAACGGACGGGGTGCGCGTCACGTCCCGCGGGTACCGTCACACCCGCCGTGGTTCCGGCCGGCGACCGGTCCTGTAGCGAGATCGTGACACGGCGGCGCGGTGGCCACGGTCGTCGTACGGCGCCTGCCGGACGCCCGGTCGCCGCCTGCCGGACGCGCGGCGTAGGGTGCGTGCGACAGCGAGGCCCCCGTCCGGCGTCCTGGCACCGTGCCGACCACGACGGGTGCCGCCGGCGACGACGTCGACGTCGTTCCGCCCGCTCTCCCCCCTCGCCCCGTAAGGAGACGGTTCCTTGAGTGTGGTCCTGTTCCGCCGCCCGGCCCGACGCCGGGGCCCGGAGATGCCCGACGGGGAGCTGAATCTCCAGGAACCACCGATCCTCCCCGAGACCGTGCCCGACACCTCCGCCGTGTGGACGTACCTCCCCATGGCCCTGATGTCGGTCTCGATGATGTTCATGTTCATGCGGCCCGGTATGAACCGGGGCTCCGGCGGGTTCATCTACATCGCCCTGGGTCTGATGGTGCTCGGGGCCGCGGCGATGTTCATCGGTCAGTTCATGCGCAAGGCCGCCGAGCGCAAGCAGAAGCTGAAGGGCGAGCGCCGGGACTACCTGCGCTACCTCACCCAGATCCGGCGCAAGGTCCGCGGCGCCGTCGTGGACCAGCAGCTGGCCCTGGCCTGGCGCCACCCCGAGCCCGCCGCCCTGTGGTCCATGACGGGCACCACCCGGCTGTGGGAACGGCGGCCCCGCGACGAGGACTTCGGGGAGGTGCGGATGGCGGTCGGTGAGCAGAAGCTGAGCCTGAAGCTGACCCCGAACTCCACCAACCCCGTCGAGGACCTGGAACCGCTCAGCGCGCACGCCCTGCGCAGCTTCATCCGCGCCTACTCGACGGTGCCGGAACAGCCCATCGCCATCTACCTGCGGGCCTGGGCCCGGGTACTTTTCCGGGGCGACGAGGAGCGGATACGGTCCGTGACCCGGGCACTGCTCGCCCAGCTGGCCACCTTCCACTCGCCCGACGACGTGTGGATCGCGTTGTGCGTGTCCGACGAGCGGCGCGCGGACTGGGAGTGGACCAAGTGGCTCCCGCACAGCCTCCACCCGCACGACACGGACGGTGCGGGTCCGACCCGCATGACCGTCTCCGCCCTGGGTGAGCTGGAGAACCTGCTCGGCGCCGAGTTCATGGAGCGGCCTCCGTTCGACCCGGACGCCGTACCCGGCCGCGAGGAACCCTTCACCGTGATCGTGGTGGACGGGGGAACCGTCCCGGCAGGCCACCGCCTGGACGGCGCCGGCTTCCGTAACGCGGTCGTCCTGGACCTGAGCGGCGCCCTCTCCTGGCGGCCAGGCCGGATCACCCTGCGTTTCGAGGTCGGCGAGGACGATCTCGGGCTGGTGCGCACCGACCGCGAGCGCAAGGAGCAGACCACCCGGCTCGGCAGGCCCGACCGCCTCGGCCTGACCGGCGCCACGACCCTGGCGCGGCGGCTCGCCCCGTACCGCATGGGCCTGGGCACGGCCTCGGACTCGTCCGAGCCGCTGTCCGCCAACGTCGAACTGACCACCCTGCTGGGCATCCCCGACCTGCACCGCCACGACCCGGAGACACTGTGGCGGCAGCACACCGGACCCACCCGGCTGAAGGTGCCGATCGCGGTCGGGGCCGACGGCGAGCCGGTCGAACTGGACATCAAGGAGTCGGCCCAGGGCGGCACCGGACCGCACGGCATGCTGATCGGGGCCACCGGCTCCGGCAAGAGCGAACTGCTGCGCACCCTCGTCCTGTCGCTCGCCCTGACGAACTCCTCGGAGACACTGAACTTCGTCCTCGTGGACTTCAAGGGCGGTGCCACCTTCCTGGGTCTGGACGAACTCCCCCACACCTCCGCCGTCATCACCAACCTGGCGGGAGAGGCCGCCCTGGTGTCCCGCATGCAGGACGCCCTGCACGGTGAGCTGATGCGCCGTCAGGAACTGCTGCGGTCGGCGGGCAACTACACCTCCGCGCTGGACTACGAGAAGGCCCGCGCCTCAGGCGTACCGCTGGAACCACTGCCCAGCCTCTTCGTCGTCGTCGACGAGTTCAGCGAGCTCCTGGCGGCGCACCGGGAGTTCATGGAGCTGTTCGTGATGATCGGCCGCCTCGGCCGGTCCCTCGGTGTACATCTGCTGCTCGCGTCCCAGCGCCTGGACGAGGGCCGGATGCACCAGCTGGAGAGCCACCTGTCGTACCGGATCGGTCTGCGTACGTTCTCCGCCATGGAGAGCCGCGGGGTCCTCGGCGTACCGGACGCGTACCAGCTGCCGCCGGCGCCCGGCAGCGGCTTCCTCAAGTCGGGTGTGGAGGCGCTGACCCGCTTCCGCGCCGCGTACGTCTCCGGCCCGTACCAGCGACGGGGCGGCAGCGCCAACCAGGCGCGGGTGGCCAGTCAAACCGTCCCGTGGACCAGTGGCTACGTCGTGCCGCGCCGGCTGCCGGACAGCCCGCCCCCCGAACCCGCCCCCGAGCAGGAGGACACCGGGGACAGCCTGCTCTCCGTGGCCGTGGAACGGCTGCTGAACGCCGGCCCGCCGGCCCACCAGGTGTGGCTGCCGCCGCTGGACCTGCCCGCCACCCTCGACCAGGTGCTGCCGCCGCTCACCCCCGACCCCGAACTGGGTCTGACCACCGTGGGATCGGCGCACCGGGGACGGCTCACCATCCCCATCGGCATCATCGACCGCCCCTTCGACCAGCTCCGCGACCTGCTGACCGTCGACCTCTCCGGCGCGGGCGGTCACATCGCCGTCGCGGGCGGGCCGCAGAGCGGCAAGAGCACGATGGTGCGCACGATCATGACCTCGCTGGCGCTCACCCACACCCCGCGCGAAGTACAGTTCTACTGCCTCGACTTCGGCGGTGGCACGCTCGCCGGGCTGGCCGGCTTGCCACACGTCAGCGGAGTCGCGGCACGCCTGGACACCGAGCGGGTCGGCCGTACGGTCGCCGAGGTCACCACGCTGCTGGCGGAGCGCGAGCGGTTCTTCCTGGACAACGGCATCGACTCCATGGCGACTTTCCGGCGCCGCCTCGCCGCCGGGGAGTTCCCCGACCACCGGCACGGGGACGTGTTCCTGGTGATCGACGGCTGGTCGACGGTGCGCCAGGACTTCGACCGGTACATCCAGACCTTCGGCTCGATCGCCGCGCGCGGTCTCAACTACGGCATCCACCTGATCGTCACCACCTCCCGCTGGGTGGAACTGACCTCCGCCATCCGGGACCAGGCCGCGACCCACCTGGAGCTGCGGATGGGTGATCCCATGGACTCCGAGATCGACATGCGGCGCGCCGCGACCGTACCCCGGCTGCCGGGCCGCGGCCTGACGCGCGACGCCAAGCTGCACTACCTGACCGCACTCCCCCGGATCGACGGTGTGGAGTCCGCGGACGACCTGTCCGACGGTGTGGCCGGTCTGGTGGCGGCGGTGCGGGAGAGCTGGCAGGGCCCGCCGGCCCCGCCGGTCCGGATGCTGCCGACCCGGCTGCCCCTCTCCGCGCTCCCGGCTCCGAAGGGCGACTTCAAGATGCCCATCGGCCTGGAGGAGGAGCGTCTGTCCACGGTGTGGCACGACTTCTCCGAGACCCCGCACATGATCGTGGTCGGCGACGCGGAGAGCGGCAAGACCAACATGCTGCGCCTGACGGCCAAGGCCATCATGGACCGGTACACCCCGGCCGAGGCGCGCATCATGGTCGTGGACTACCGCCGCGCGCTGGTGGAGGCGATCCCGGACGAGTACCGCCTGGGCCACGCGGTGTCGATGGACGCCCTGAAGGAGCTCATCGCGGGCGCCGCCCGCGCGGTGACGGCACGGGTGCCGGGTCCGGAGATCACGCCGGCCCGGATGCGCACGTGCGACTGGTGGGACGGTCCGCGGCTGTTCATCCTCGTGGACGACTACGACATGCTGGGAACGAGCGCGATGAACGCGCCCTTCGACCCGCTGCTGAACCACCTCGCACTCGGCTACGAGGTCGGCCTGCACATGGTCGTCTCCCGTTCCGCCGCCGGCGCGGGCCGGGGACTGGGCGAACCGATGCTGCGCCGCATGCAGGAGGTCAACACCCCGACGCTGCTGCTGTCGTGCCCGCCGTCGGAGGGCTTCATCCTGGGCAGCGTCAAGGGCCGGAACCTGCCGCCGGGCCGGGGTACGCGGGTGACGCGCCGCAAGCAGACCCAGGTGCAGACCGCGGTGCTGGAGGACCAGGAGTCGTAGGGCAGACACCTCCTGGCGGGGTGGGTGCCGGGGGCGGGGGGGGGCCGGGGGCGCGCCGCGGCGC
>NZ_JBSFFI010000045.1:0-36320 GCF_053596035.1 Streptomyces sp. NPDC001781
GGTTTTGTTTTGTTTTTAAGGTGGTTGAGTGTCCGTTTGGGGCGTTGGCGCGACCTCCGGCTCCCCCGTCCGGGGGCCGCCCCGCCGCGCCCCCGCACCGTCATGTCGTCTCCGGCCCTGCACCCCGGACACGCACGAGCCCCCGGCAGGCCGGCGGGCGGCCGGCGTGCCGGGGGCTTCGGAGGGGGATGCGGGAGCGGGGACCGGGCTACTTGAAGCTGATCACCTGGCCGCCGCCCTCACCCGTGTCGCTGCCCAGGCCGACCTGGGTCGCGGTGGTCTTGGCGTCGACGTTGCCCCAGATCTGCCCGTCGGCCGACACCACGGCCTGGAAGGAGCTGTGCACCACCAGCGTGGTGTTCAGCTTGCCCTGGGCGTCGGAGACGACGTCCTTCGACGTGGTCGCGTCACAGCCGTACTTCGTCGGCTCCACGAACGCGCACTGACCGACGTGGAAGAGCGTGTTCGGGGTCAGTCCGGACGCGGTGAGGGTGACCTGCTGGCCGTCCGTGAGGCCGGTCGTCGGCGAGACCGAGACGACGGGCGAGGCGGCCATGGCCGAGGGCTGGACGGCGACGGCGAGACCCGCGGCGACGGCGGCGGTGGCGGCGATACGGGTGGCGAGGCCGAGCTTGTTCTTGACGGTCATGTTCTTTTGACTCCATGTCAGATGTGAGGGGAAACAGGAGGACCGCGGGATCGGGGTCGTTCTCGGGGCTGTGTCCCGGTGTCCGCCAATGACATTAGGAGCCGATGATCAGCCCGGGCATCTTCGAGGTTGCTTCATGAAACCCACTCGGACCCCGTTGCGGAAAGGCATTCTGCGAGATGCGGTCCACCCGTCCCCAGGGGGACGCTCGGGGGCGGGCCTCGCATGTCCTCGGACAGCGACGCCGACGCCCCCACCACTCACGACGACGGGAAGAACAGGCAGATGACTGCAGGCGGTGCTCCCAAGGCCGGGCGCAAGGAGTGGATCGGGCTGGGAATCCTCGCCCTGCCCACCCTGCTCGTGGCCCTCGACGTTTTCGTACTGCTCCTCGCTCTGCCGCACCTGAGTGCGGACCTCGGCGCGAACAGCAACCAGCAGCTGTGGATCATGGACATCTACGGCTTCATGGTCGCCGGCTTCCTGGTGCCCATGGGCACCCTCGGCGACCGCATCGGCCGCCGCAAGCTCCTCCTGATGGGCGGCGCGGCCTTCGGTGTCGCGTCCTTGCTCGCCGCGTTCGCCACCAGCCCCGGCATGTTGATCGCCGCCCGGGTGCTGCTCGGCATCGCCGGCGCCGCGATCAGCCCGTCCACGCTGGCGCTGATCGCCACCATGTTCAAGGACGAGAAGCAGCGGGCCGCCGCCATCGGCATGTGGGCCAGCTGCTTCACCCTCGGCGCCATCATCGGCCCCATGCTCGGCGGCGTCATGCTGGAGCACTTCTGGTGGGGCTCGCTCTTCCTCATGGGCGTCCCGGTGATGATCCTGCTGCTCGTCACCGGCCCGAAGGTGCTGCCCGAGTCCGCCAACCCCGAGGCCGGCAGCATCGACCTGCCGAGCGTCGCCCTCAACATCGGCACCACCATCCCGGTCGTCTACGGCATCAAGGATCTGGCCCGCAACGGCTGGCACCCGCTGCCCGTCGCCGCCATCGTCCTCGGTGTGGTGCTCGGCACGCTCTTCGTCCGCCGCCAGCGCGCGCTGACCTCTCCGCTGCTCGACGTATCCCTCTTCCGCCACGGCCGCTTCAACGCCTCACTGCTCGGCCTGCTCGCCTACAGCCTCATCGGCGGCACCGTCATGCTCCTGATGACCCAGTACTTCCAGGCCGCCCAGCGCCTGAGCCCCGTCGAGTCCGGTCTCGGCCTGCTGCCGGGCATGGCGGCGGCCACCGTCTCCTTCATGGTCTGCCCGATCATCGCCCGCAAGGTGCGCCCCGCCTACGTCATCGGGGCGGGCCTGGTCGGCGTGGTCACCGTGCTGCTGGTCTTCTCCCAGCTGAGCGCCGACTCGGGTACGGCCACCCTGATCGTCGGCTTCGCGGTGTTCTCCTTCTGCGGCGCGCCCCTGGTCGCCCTCGGCACCAATATGGTCGTCGGCACCGTCCCGCCGGAGAAGGCCGGTTCGGCCGGCGCGCTCTCCCAGATCAGCAACGAGTTCGGTGCCGCCCTCGGCGTCGCGACGCTGGGCACCCTGGGTCTCGCCGTCTACCGCGACCAGATCGCCTCCACGGTCCCGGCCGGCGTCCCCGCCGGTGCGGCCGACGCCGCACGCGACAGCGTCTCCGGCGCCGCCGCCGCCTCGCAGGGCCTGCCCGGGCAGGTGGCCGACGCGCTGATGGAGCCGGTCCGTACCGCCTTCACCGGCGGCATCCACATCGTTGCCGCCGTCGCCGCCGGCCTGATCACCGTCGCGGGCGTGTTCTTCGTGGCGCTGATGCGGCACATCCCGCCGATCGGCCAGGAGCAGGCCACCGCGGCCGACGCCGAGTCCACGGAGGAGAAGATCCTCGCCGCCTGACGCTCCCACTGACCCCGTGACGGCGAGCGCAGCTCGATCCCGGTGTACTTGCCGAGCGCGGTCAGGAACTCGCCGCGCGAAAGCGCGGCCGCGACGAGCTCGATGTCGTCGGCCATGTACCGGTCCACGCCCAGCGTGGGCACCAGCGCTCGCACCGCGTCGTACGTCGCCTGGGAGGCCGGACTCAGATCGTCGTAGCGGTGTGAGACGTCGACCGCCTGGGCGGCGGCGAGGAACTCCACGGCGAGGATGCGGTTGTTGTTGCCCAGCACCCGGCGGGCGTTGCGGCCCGCGATCAGGCCCATGCTCACCACGTCCTGGTTGTCGCCGTTGGAGGGCACCGACTGGGTGGAGGCCGGCCCGATCGTCCGGTTCTCCGCGACCAGCGCCGTCGCAGGGTACTGGGCGCCCGCGAACCCGCAGTTCAGACCGGGATCCGAAGCCACCAGGAACTCGGGCAGGCCGTAGCTGAGATGACGGTTCAGCAGCCGGTTCAGCTGCCGCTCGGCGAGCACGCCGAGCTGGGTGAGAGCGATGGTGACGAAGTCCAGGACGAAGGCGATCGGCTGGCCGTGGAAGTTCGCTCCGTGGAAGATCTCCTGGCCCTCGAAGAACAGCGGGTTGTCGTTGGCCGAGTTGAGCTCGATCTCCAGCTTGTCCTGCGCGTGGTACAGGGTGTCGCGCACCGCGCCGAGGATCTGCGGGACGGCCCGCAGCGTGTACGCCTTCTGGAGGTAGGTGTCGGTGCGCTGGACGTCCCGGCCGTCCTCCTTGACGTCCTGGACCTGCCGACGCAGCTCCGCGTGCTCAGCGATCAGCCGGCTGCCGGCCAGCAGGGCCCGCAGGTTGGCGGCCGAGTCGATCTGCCCGCGATGCGGGCGGGCCACGTCGTGCCCTTCGGCGAGGAACGGGCTGGCCGAACCGCGCAGGACGTCGTTGAGCAGGGCCGAGACCAGCTCGGCCTGCCGGGTCTGGGCCAGGGCGCGCTGCACGACCAGCGAGCCGAGACCCGTCATCGCCGAGGTGCCGTTGATCAGCGCGAGCCCCTCCTTGAACCGCAGCCGCAGCGGCTCGATGCCCTCCTCGGCCAGCACCGTCGCCGTCTCCACCCGCCGGCCGTCGCGGAGCACGTGCCCCTCGCCGATCAGCGTGCTCGCCAGATGCGACAGGGGCACCAGGTCACCGCTGGCGCCCAGCGAGCCGATCTCCGGAATCGCCGGGACGATGCCCCGGTTCAGGTACAGGGCCAGGCGTTCGAGGATCTCCGGGCGCACCGCTGAGTGCCCCTTGGCCAGGGTGTTGAGGCGGGCCGCCACGATGGCCCGGGACTCGTCCTCCGCGAACAGCGGTCCCACACCCGCACTGTGACTGCGCACCAGGTTGGTCTGGAGCTCGACCTCCTTCGACTTGTCGACCTGCATGTAGATCATCTCGCCGTACCCGGTGGTGACGCCGTAGATGGGGACGTTCTGCCCGGCCAGCTCCTCGAGTATCGCCCGGCTGCGCAGGGTCCTGGTGACCGCCTCGGGGTCGACGGCTGCCCGTGCCCCTTCCTCGGCGATGCGCCTCACGGCGTCGATGGTGAGGGTCTGACCGTCGAAGGAGACGGCGGCGGCGGAGGTCTCGACTGAGGTCAACGCTTTCACTCCAGGCATAGGCGGGGTGAGGGAAAGGGATGGAAAGGTGGGACGAACAGGGGGAGCGCGGACGCGTCCGAGATCAGCTCAGGGCGTCCTCGGCGGCCAGCACGCGAAGGGTGCGGCGCAGCAGCTTCCCGGTCGGATTGCGGGGCAGCCCGGCGACGAAGGTGATGTCCTGCGGCACCTTGTACCAGGTCAGCGATGCGCGGCAGGCGTCGAGGAGCTCCGCACGCAGCGCCTGGGCGGCTGGGCCGTCCATCGCGTCGCGCAGGACGGCGTAAGCGTGCAGCACCGAGACACCGGTGCCGCGCCGCACCGCGCACACCGCGGCCTCCTCGACGGCCGGGTGCGCCGTCAGCCGGTCCTCTGTCTCCGAGGGGTGGACGTTGATGCCGGCGACGATCTCCACGTCGTCGAGCCGTCCGTAGATCCGGACGAACCCCTCGGCGTCCATCGTGGCGGCGTCACTGGTCGTGAACCAGGCGTCCGTTCCGAGCCGGACGGGAGTGTCCCCGCCGCGCGGCACCGGTAGCCCGATGGTCGGACCCGACACCTCCACCCGGCCCTCGACACCGGCCGGGACCGGTCGGCCGGCCTCGTCGACTATCCGCAGCCGGTACGGAGCCAGGACCCGTCCGAGAGTGAACTCCTTGACGCGGTCCGGGCCGTTGGCCAGGACCGCGTGCCCGATCTCGGTCGTGCCGTACACGTTCAGCAGCCGCGGCCCGAGCACGTCGCGCAGCTTTTGCTCCAGGGACTCGTGCAGCACCTCCCCGGCCACCACCGCCACCCGCAGGCCGCCCAGCACCCGCCCGGCGTCGGGGTGGCCCAGCATGTGCGCGAAGAAGGTGGGCTGGGTGTAGAACACGCTCACGCCGTGCTTCTCCAGGACACTCAGCGCGTCGCCCGGTGCGAGCCGCCGGGGGGTGAGCACGGTGGCGCCACCGGTCAGCAGGGGAAAGAAGAGTGAGTTGCCGAGCCCGTAGGCGAAGTTCATGCGCGGCACCGAGTAGCTCACGTCGGCGGCGCTCACCCCCACCGCGCCGCCGGCCGCCCGCACCAGGACCTCCGGATCGCCATGGGTGTGGAAGCACAGCTTGGGACCGCCGGTCGTGCCGGAGGTGAACGCCGCGAACGCCGGGGCGTCCTCGGAGACCAGCGCGCAGGGCGGCGCGACGGCGTCGCTGTCCAGGGCGTCGGGGGTGAGCACCGGCGCTGTGAACCGGTCTGCGAACGCGGCCTCGGCCACGACGGCCGCGGGCTCGGCGACGAGCGCCGCGCGCCGCATCTCCTCCGGATGGAACATGGAGTTGACCGGTACGGCCACGGCCCCGATGCGCAGCGCACCGAGGAACGCCCACACGAACTCGATGCCGTCCGGCAGGGCGATCAGGATCCGGTCGCCGCGGCCCAGCCCGCGCGAGACGAAGGCAGCGGCGGCCCGGGCTCCGCCCGCGTACACGTCCTCGAAGCGGTACACGCTGTCATCGACGTGGTACGCGGGCCGCTCCAGCCAGCCCCGGGACAGGGCGGTCTCCTCAAGCCGCTGGACGAAGTTGGTCATCGGCATATCCCTTCTATCTCCACCAGCAGGTCGGGGCGGCACACGTCGACGTTGAAGAAGGCGATGTCAGGTCCTGCCCCCAGCGCTTTCGCACAGTGGGCGCGGACCGCCGGCAGGTTCTCGGCGTCGCGGACGTAGACCTTGACGCAGTCGAGGTCCGTCAGGCGGAAACCGCCCGCCAGGCCGTGCCGGCGCAGGTTGTCCGGTGCCACCAGAGCCTGGATGTTGGCGAGGGTGACGGCGCACTGCCGCTCGACGTCGCCGGGATGGACGGTGTCGTCGCCGATGATGCTGGCCGTACCCGACACGTAGAGCACGGGCCGGGAACCGTCCGCCGGTTCCAGGAGGGTGGCGCGGGCGAAACTGGGCGACTTCGGCCCGTACCGGTCCGGGTACCGGTGCGCCGGGGTCTGGCGCGGATTCTCCAGGTGCCGGGCCCGGCCGTCCCGGCAGGCCAGGAAGTACAGGTCGATGCCGGGGCGCAGGGAGCCGATGCCGGTGGCTGCCGGCATGCCCGGGATCCGCTCCGACCAGGACTCGAACGCCTGGGCGCGGCCCACGCAGAAGTCCTGGTAGTTCTCCATGCCCTCGCCGTTGCGGCCGGTGATGGCTCCCACGAGGTTCCACATGCGCAGCAGTTCGGTGTAGCCGAGCCGCCACATGAGGGTGAACGCCGCCTCGTACACCGCGCGCACGGTGTCGCGGTAGACGTCCTGCGCCTCGATGCGTACCGCGCACAGGAAGTGCTCGCCGTCCTCGGCGTACACCAGACCTCCGTCCCGGCCGTGCCGCACGGGCCGGTCGGTGGTCCACACCTCGGTGATGCGCTCGTCGTCCGGGGCGGCCATGGCAATCCGGGCCAGGGGGGCGCCGTCGTGCAACTGGGGCGGCCTGCCGCCGTGGCCGTAGGTCACCCTGCCGAGCACGTGCCGGCCGGCGGTTCGGGCCCTCCCGTCGTCGCCGGGCCTGACGAAGAGGCAGTCCAGGGCGGCCGTCCGGGTAAGGCCCGGGTGCGTGACTGTCACGATTTCCTTCCCGCCGCGTCGTGCGCGGCATGGGCGGGTGGTCGAAGATCCGGCGCCGGGACGCCGGCCGGCTGCCAGGGCAGGTCCCGGGCGGCGAAACCGTCCGCGTCCACCCACAGCGCCCGCAGACCGCGCAGCGCGACGGTGGGCCGGTAGGAGGTGCTGCCGAGGGCGAACCGCGCACCGGCGACGCGCTGTGCGAAGCGCACGAGCACGGTCCGCGCGATCAGCCGGGCCAGCGGCGCCCCGGGGCAGTGGTGCGGGTCGGCTCCGAACGCCAGGTGCGGCCTGCCGCCATCCGGTGCGAACGCGTCGGGGTCCGGGGTGAGCGCGGGGTCGCGATGGGCCGCCGCGAGCAGCAGCACCATCACGGTGCCGCGCGGTACGCGCGTCCCGCACAGGTCGAGGTCGGTGCCGGCCAGGCGCTCGACGACCTGCACGGGCGGGTCGACACGGAGGGTCTCCTCCACCAGCCGCCATGCGCGCGAGGGGTCGCGGCGCACTGCCTCGATCTCGTGCGGGGCCCGCAGCAGCGCCAGCACGCACGCCGACACGAGGGCGGCGGTCGTCTCGTACCCGGAGGCGAGCAGGAACCGGCCGGCCGACACGGCCTCGGAGTCGGTGAGCCGATCCCCGTGCTCGCCGGCCCGGACCATCCGGGACAGCAAGTCGTCCCCGTCCGCCCGGCCCCGCCGGCTGCGGACCGCCTCGGCGAGGTAGGTCTCCAGCTCGGCCTCGGCCCAGCGCCGCTCGGCCGGGCTCGCGGGTTTCCCGGCGCCGGTGACGGGCAGTTCGAAGGTCGCGCCGAGCGCTGTGACCCGCCGGTGCAGCCACTGGGTGTCTGCGGCCGGCAGGCCCAGCAGACGGGACAGGACGGCCATGGGCACCGGGTGCGCCAGGTCGCTGACCACCTCCAGACGGCCCCGGGCCGCCACCGAGTCCAGGCGGTCGTCGACGAGGGACCGCACGAGGGGCGCGAGGTCCGCCGTCGCGTCCGCGCCGAGAACACGGTCCAGCGCACGGTGCGGCCGGGGCACCGGGACCGGGCAGGCGCCGACAGGGGCAGGCGCGCGGTCGGCCGCGTGCAGTGCGGCGGCGCAGTGCGCGTACGAGGACAGGACGACCACGTCGTCACCGAGCCATACCGGGCCCGCCTCCCGGATGCGGTTCAGCACCGGGTACGGGTCGACGTGGACGTCACCGCTCAGGAACCGCAGTACGAGGGAGCGGGCCTCGTCAGGGCCTGCTCCGCTTTCGAAGGACAGGTGCATCGCCGAACGACCGCTTCTCATCGCACAGCCTTTCTGCGTCCGCTTGCGTCGGCAGAATGTGCGGCCGGTCCGGGCCGTGTCCACGGCGAGTTGCGCAAGCCTTCACGGCTCCCGGTGAACCGAGGCGACTCCGCCATGTCCGCTTGCCGGCCGCCCCGCGCTGCTCCTGGGATGTCCCGCAGGGACACGCGTGGAGGGGACAGGCACACATGACGGAACTCGTCGACCGGCAGCCCGTGGCACGGTTCGGGGGGCACGAGCGTGCCGATGGTGGACACAGCACTGCTCCGCCACCGCCCAACCCGCGCCGCTGGTGGGCGCTGCTCCTCCTGCTGGTCGGACCCTTCCTGTCGCTGTTCGACCAGTTCTGCGTCAACCTCGCGGCGCCGTCCGTCAATCAGTCGTTCCGTATGACGCCGTTCGAGTTCCAGGCCGTGGTCGGCGGCTACGGGCTGGTCTACGGACTCGGGCTGATCACCGGCGGCCGGCTCGGCGACCTCTTCGGACGGCGGCGCATGTACCGAGTCGGCATCGCGGTGTTCGCGCTGACCACACTGGCCTGCGCGCTCGCCTGGTCACCCGGCTCGC
The DNA here is from genome assembly GCF_053596035.1 of Streptomyces sp. NPDC001781. NCBI lineage: Bacteria > Bacillati > Actinomycetota > Actinomycetes > Kitasatosporales > Streptomycetaceae > Streptomyces > Streptomyces sp. NPDC001781. Next base: position 8,601 of record NZ_JBSFFI010000045.1, read on the forward strand.
TCATCGCGGCCCGGCTCGCCCAGGGCGCGGCCGCGGCGCTCCTCCAGCCGCAGGTACTGGCCCTGATCCGGACCCAGTTCCCGCCCGCCGAGCAGCCCAGGGCGCTGTCCTGGTTCGCGGTGTCGATGAGCCTCGGCATGGTGCTCGGCCAGATCCTCGGGGGCGCCCTGCCCGCCTGGGACGTGTTCGGTCTCGGCTGGCGCCCGGTCTTCCTGGTGGCCGTACCGCTCTGCCTGGCGGTCTTCCTGCTGCTGCCCGCCGCTCTGGACGCCGACCGGCCGGCCCTGGCCGGGAAGGGGGCCGACGTGACCGGCGCGGTGCTCTGCGCGGTGTCCGTGGCGCTGGTCCTGCTGCCCCTCGCAGCCGTCCGGCAGTGGCCGTTCCTGCCCACGGGTCTGGCGCTGTGCGCGGCGGGATGCGCCCTTGCCGCCGTGTTCGTCCGCAACCAGCGCGCCAGAGTGCGCCGGGGACGGCGGGCGCTGCTGCCGGTGGACCTGTTCTCCGTACCCGTCTTCGTGCACGGGGTCCTGCTCAACTTCCTGCTCTACATGGCCAGCGTGCCCTTCGCCGTCGTCCTCGCCCTGTATCTCCAGGACGAGGCCGGGCTCAGCTCCGCCCAGGCAGGGCTGACGTTCACCCCCGCCGCCGTCGCCATAGCCGTCGGCTCACGGCTCGCCGTCCCGCTGAGGACGCGGCTCGGCGAGCGCGTCCTCGTCCTCGCCGCCGCTCTGATCGCCCTCGGTCTCGCCGCGGCCCCGGCCGCCGCCGCTTCCGGCTCCGACGGCGCCTTCATGGCCGTACTGCTCACCGGCATGGCCGTGTACGGCCTCGGCAACGGCATGATCGTCCCGCTGCTGACCGGTGCCGTGATGAGCAGGGTTCCACCGAAGGACGCAGGAGCCGGGGCCGGTGTCCTCGCGACCACGCAGCAGCTCGCCGCGGCGCTCGGCATCGCCGTGGTCGGCATCGTCCTCTACCCCGCGTCGGACGCTCGGCCGTTGCAGTACACCCCGGCCATGATGTCCGAGGTCGTGATCGCCGCGCTCGCGGTGGTCCTGGCCGGCCGGCTGGTCGCCGTGCTGCGCCGTCACGGCACGGGCTGACGACGCCGTCAGCCGATGGCGAGACCGGCCCTGAACCACGCCTCCGCGCCCCGGATCCGGGCCTCCGTCTCGGCCCGGTCCGCGCCGGTGACGACGAACGCGGCGAGGAAGTCCCCGGAGTGCGTGGCGTCCTGGACGGTCTGCCCCACCTCGGCGTACGTCGTGTACTTCACGACGCCCGGCGGCAGGGCCGCGGGGTCCGGCAGCGACCGCAGCACACCGGGCCGCTTCGTGAACAGCAGCTGGCCGGCGAGGCGTTCGGGGTCCCGGCGCTCGCCGGCCGACACGGGCAGGCCGAGCTGGCGGCGGACCGGGTACTCCATCGGGTCGAAGCCGAACAGCACCCGCTGCACGTCCCGCACGCCGGCACCGCCCGCCCGGGAGGCCGCCTCGCACAGCACCAGTTCGCCGTCGGCGGTGTGGAACACCTCGATGTGGAAGGCGAAGTGCTCCGGCCCGCCGAACGCCCGGAGCACCCGCTCGCCGAACGCGACGAGCCGGCGGGCCAGCGGGTCGGCGACGTCGAGGGCGATGTCCACCCGGCCCTTGCGGTCCCGGAAGTCGGCCAGGGCGTACTGGTACTGCGAGGGCCACAGCGTGGCGATCCGGCCGTCCAGGACCGTGCCGTCGATGTGGCACATGGAGCCCTCGACGAACGCCTCGGCCAGCCATTGCGGGGTGCCGTCCGGGGCGAGCAGCTCCACCTCCTGCAGCCGCTCGCGCAGTTCCTCCCGGCTGCGCAGTACGGCCACACCGATGGACAGCACACCCTTGCGGGGCTTGATCACGACGGGGAACCCGTGCCGGTCGGCGAAGGCTTCGAGGTCCGCGGCTGAGCTCAGCAGCGCGTGGTCGGCGACCGGTATCCCGGCCCGCACCGCGACCTGTTTCATCTCCCACTTGTCGCGGTACACCCGCGCGGTGTCGGGCCGCTGGCCGGGCAGGCCGTAGCGCTCGCGCAAGGCCGCCGCCCGCTCGATGTCGAACTCCTGGCAGGCGACGACGTCGGTGACGCCGAACTCCTCGACGAGCTCGGCGGCCCGCTCGAGCACGTGCGGGCCGGTGTCGTAGTCGTCGAGCACCTCGGCGTGCAGATACGGCGCCCCGGCGGGGAGCTCCTCGCCGAACAGGGCCAGCTGCTCGGCCGAGCCCAGCAGGACGAGCTTCTCGCCGTGGTCGGCCAGCCACCGCTCGTACGGGTTGGCGCGCAGCGATCCGCGGTGCAGGACGAGCGTGGTCATGCGAAGGTCCCTTCGTTCCAGATGCTGACGTACCGCTCCCCGGTGTCGGGCAGCACGGTGACGATGGTCCGGCCCGCGTAGGCGGGGTCCCGGGCCAGCAGAGATGCCGCGTGCACGGCGGCACCGGAGGAGAGCCCGGCGAACACGGCCTGCTCCCGGGTGAGCGCGCGAGCGGTGGTGAGGGCCGCCTCGTCGGAGCAGGTGAGCACCCGGTCGATGAGCGAGACGTCGGTGGTGGGGGAGACGAAGCCGCCGTTCAGACCGGGGATACGGTGGGTGCCGGCGTGGCCGCGGGAGAGGACGGGCGAGCCCTCCGGCTCCACGGCGACGACCTCCAGTGCGGGATTGCGTTCCCTCAGGTAGCGGCCGGCACCGGTGAGGGTGCCGCCGGTGCCGACGCCCGCGACCAGGACGTCCACCCGGCCGCCGGTGTCCGCCCAGATTTCGGGCCCGGTGCTCTCGTAGTGGGCCCGGACGTTGTCGGGGTTCTCGTGCTGGCGGACGTACCAGGAGCCGGGGGTGGCGGCCTGGATCTCCTCGGCCTTGGCGATGGCGCCGGCGAACCCCTCGTCGCTGGGCGTCCGTACCACCCGTGCGCCGAGCGCCGTCAGCAGCCCGATGCGCTCGGGCGTGGCGCTGTCGGGCAGGACGACGACACAGCGGTAGCCGCGCCGGGCACTCAGCGCGGCCAGGGCGATGCCGGTGTTTCCGGAGGTGGACTCCACCACAGTGCCGCCGGGCCCGAGATCGCCGCGCAGCTCGGCGCCGCTGAGCATGGCGAGGGCGGCGCGGTCCTTGCTGCTGGCGAAGGGGTTGGCGGACTCCAGCTTGGCGAGGACCTCGGTGCCGGGGGCGGCGCCGGGGACGGCGAGGCGGACCAGCGGTGTGTGTCCGATGAGTTCTTCGAGGTCTGCGGCGACGCGCCGGGTGGCGGTCGCCGGGGGCAGGGCGGTGGTCATGGACCGACTCCTGGAGAGGGAGGGGAGAGGGGTGGGGGTGGGGTGCGGCGTACGGTCACCAGGAACCTGCCGAGGCGAGCAGCCGTACGGCGTCGGAGGCGGTGCCGGGCGCGGTGCCGGGCCCGTCGGCGGCGGCGGGGCCCCGGGCGGTGCCGGCCGCGGTGTCCGGTACCGGTCGCAGGCCGGGGCCAGGAAGGACGACGGAGCGCGGGGCGTACACCCGGGCCCCGGGCGGCAGATCCTCGGTGACGGTGGCCATCGCGCCGATCAGGGCCCGGTCGCCGATGGTCACGGGACCCAGCACGGTCGCGTTCGCGCCGAGTATCACCCCGTCGCCGACGACGGGGTGCCGGCGGGCGCCCGGCGGGCGGTCGTTGTCGGTCCACCACCCCACCGCACCCAGCGTCACCTGCTGGTAGATGGTCACGTCGTCGCCGACGACGGCGGTCTGCCCGATCACCACGGACGCGCCGTGGTCGATGAAGACACGGCGGCCCAGGACCGCACCGGGGTGGATCTCGACACCGGTGCGGCGGCGGGCGATCCGCGCGAGCAGGCTCGCCGCCGTCCGCAGCCGCCGCCGGTACAGCCGGTGCGCCATCCGGTGCGTCCACACGGCGGACAGCCCGGTGTGGCCGACGGCTTGCAGACGGCTGGACAGCGACGGGTCACGGGCGACGACGACGGCGAGATCCTCGCCGAGGGTGCGCAGCAGCGGGAGTTCTTCGGACATGCGGTCGACTCCTTCCGGCGAGGCTCGCCGCTCAGGCGGCCCGGGCCGGCACGGGTGCCGCCGCGGGCTCGACGCGAATACGGATCTCCTGGCGCACCAGGCGCTCGCACAGCTCCACCGCACTGTCGGTGTCGGCGGCGGTGACGACGACGCTGCCGAGACGATCCCAGTTGTCGCCCAGCGGCCGTACGGTGTCGCCCGGACGCACGGAGACCTGAGCGGCCAGCACGTCCGGCCGGGCCCGGACCTGCTCCACGCCGCTCACCGCGGTGACGGTGCCCGGCTCGCGGACCACGGCCCGCATGGCGGCCGCAGCCTTCGGCTCCGGTGGCGCGGCGAGCGGCTCGACGAGCCCGAGAGGCCACGCGGCGCCGTAGGCGATCATGTCGATGCCGTACGCCGCCTCGACGAGGTCGACGATGTGACCGCCGCCGAGCCGGTTGTGGGACTCGATGACCACCGGCCCGCGCGAGGACAGCCGGATCTCGGTGTGGCTGGGACCGTCGGTGAGGCCCATGGCGGTCAGGAACTCCTCCACCGCGCCGGTCAGCCGCTGCCGGTCGGCGCCGGAGAGCCGGGCGGGCACCGCGTGCCCGAGCTCCGCGAAGTGCTCCTCGGCGGTCAGCTTCTCGGTGACGGCGACGACGACGTGCCGGCCGGCGAAGCTGAACGCCTCGACGCTGAACTCGGGGCCGTCGATGTAGGACTCCATCAGGAAGCCGTCGACGGTGAACATGGTCGACCCGCGGTCCGTGCGGCCGCCGTCCAGCTCCCGCACGCGTGCCCACACCCGGTCCAGGTCCTGCGGGCTCTCGGCCCGCAGCAGACCGAACCCGGCCGTGGTGGAGACCGGTTTGACGATGAAGGGATACCCGGCCCGCTCGCCGAAGGTGTCGAGCGAGGCCCGGTCGGACACCTGGGCGGTGTGCGGCGCCGGCAGGCCCCGCTCGGCGAGACGGCGGCGCATCAGCCACTTGTCGCGCATCCGGCGGCTCACCTCGTGCCGGCGGCCGTCGGTCAGCCCGAACAGGTCGCCGAGGCGGCTCGCCGGGTTCAGGCCGGGCTCGGTGAGCGAGACCACGGCGTCCACGCCGTGGACGGCGCGCGCCGCCTCGGCGTACGGCCGCACGGTGTCCCAGTCGGTGTAGTCGACGACGAGCAGGACGTCGACGGCGCGCATCTGGTGCTCGGTGACCTTGTCGGGGTGCTGGATCAGGACGACCCTGACGCCGAGCGCGGTGAAGCGGTCCACGTGGGCGTCGACGCCGCCGATCAGCAGCACGGTCTTGCGGGTGCTCATCGAAGGGCTCCCTTCGGGGTGGTGGTGGGGGCTGCTTCGCGGACGTCCGCGTGCAGCAGTCCGCGGACACGGGCGATGCGAGCCCGGGCCTCGGCGGGCGACTCGGCGTCGACGACGACGTAGCCGTGACGGGTGGCGGAGTTGGTGGTGGGCGGCAGTTCGTCGCCCGGCCGGAAGGGGAAGTGCAGCACGTGCACGAAGGGCAGCGCGCGGATGGCGTCGAGCCCCGTGACGGACTCCAGCCGCCCGGCGGGCAGGAGGAAGAAGCCGACGGAGGCGGTGTGCCGCGGCGCCGGCGGCTCCACGGGGGCTCCGGCCAGGGTCCGGAAGATCGCGGCCTCGATGTCGTAGTCGGACGCGGTCTCGATGAGCAGCGGGATGCGGTCGCCGCCCAGCCGGGTCTGCGACTCCACGATGCGCGGGCCGTGCGCGGTCAGGACGACCTCGGTGTGGGCGGGCCCGAAGCGGTAGCCGGCCAGGTCGAGCAGCCCGATGACGACCGCGTGCAGGACGGCCCGCTCGTCAGGCCCGAGCGGAGCGGGGTGGAGGTGCGCGGTCTCGACGAAGAAGGGCGCGCCCGTCGTCTGCTTCGCGGTGATGCCGATGACATGGTGCTCGCCGTCGGCGGACAGGGTCTCCACGCTGTACTCGGGGCCTTCGAGGTACTCCTCGACCAGGTAGGGGCCGGCGAGGCCGGCCTCGGTGACGCGGGCGGTCCACTCGCCAAGGTCGTCGGCGTCGCGGATCAGCGCGATGCCGCGGCTGCCGGAGGCGCGGGCCGGCTTGACCACGACGGGCAGCGGCAGCCCGGCCACCGCTGCGGCGGCCTCCTCGGCGGTCCCGGCCGTCCTCGAGCGCACCGGCGACAGGCCCTGCGCGGCGAGCAGCGCCCGCATCGCGGCCTTGTCGTTGAGGGCGCGGACCGCGGCGGCCGGGTTGGGGGACACCCCGAGGGCCTCGGCCTCCGCGAGGGCCGGTGGCATCGACTCCTCCGCGCCGAGGTGCAGCACGGTGCCGATGCCGTGGGCGCGGACCGTCTCGGCGATCAGGGTGCGCAGGCCGGCCTCGTCACCGAAGTCGGTCAGCAGCAACTCCTGTGCGTGTGCGGCGACTTCGTCGAGGTACGCCTGCTCGCGCAGGGAGGGGTCCCAGATGGCCCAGACCTCGAAGCCGGCCTCGGCGGCCTTGCGGACGAACTGGCTGTAGGGCATCACCATCAGCAGGCGCCGGGACGCGGCGGTGCGGTTCATCAGGGGCTCCGTTCGGATACGGGGGGCCGGTGGGCCGGGCGGGGCGGGGCTTCACGGAACCGGATACGGCGGGGACTTCACAAAGAAGCGCCGAACGTCCGGCGAGTGCTTCGATGGCGCGGGCGGATCGGTATCGTTGCGGTCAGACGTCGGGACGGACTCGGTCGGGAGCACCGTCCCCGTCGTGCACGACCGTGCGCGGCACGCGGCCCGGTTTCCGGGCGTGAGCCGGGTCAGTCGTCGAGGTGGAAACGGGTGACGGTCCGTGCTGCCTGGACGGTGAGGACGCGCCCGAGCGCCTCGGGGTCATGCAGGTCACCCGTGTCCAGCAGGACCCGGGCGCGCGCCGCGCCCAGGGCCCGCAGTTCGGCGAGTGCCGCGGTGAGCAGGGCGTACCCGATGCCCAGTCCGCGGTACGCCGGCGCGACCGCGAGTTCCAGCACACGGCCCTCCTTGCTTTCGGCTGCCTGGGTCAGGACGTAGCCGGTCGGACGGCCGGTGACCTCCAGCAGCAGTACGGCACCGCCTGAGCCGAGCAACCGCCGCGTGCGGGCGTCGAAGAGGCCCGCGTCCACGGTCTTGGGACCCCTGGCCCGGCTGGTCAGATGGATCGTGTGCAGGGCGGCGAGATCGTCCGGGCCGGCCTGCCGGATGCTTCCCCCGTCGGGGAGCACGGGCGGCAGCGGCGGCAGCGTCAGGTCGATCGTGTACTGGCCCGTGGTGGCACCGGGGCTGAACCCCGCCTCCTGAAGCACCGACGGAACCACGTCGTCACCGCCCGGCACGCCACCGACGGTGAGGGCGTACCGCACGCCCTGCTGGGCGGTGAGTTCGTCCGCCCGGTCCAGGAGCCGGGCCAGCAGGGTGCGGGCCGCGCTCTCGGCGTGCCGACCGGGCCGTACGGTCAGCGCGGCGTCCAGGGTGTCGCCGCGCGGCGTCAGCGCCGCCCAGGCGAACACCTGGCCGTCGGGGCCGGTCAGGCACCAGCTGTTGTCCTCGTAACCGGGGTGGCCGGTCTCCAGGAGGATGTCCTCCCGGGTGCAGGCGGCCACTCCCGTGGTGTGTTCCTCGTAGGCGCGTACCAGGTCGACCAGGCGGTCAAGCGGTACCTCACTCGGCCGTCTGACGGCGAAGCGTTTCTGTTGGGTCATGGATCGCATCCCCCTTCCTGGGGGAGTCGGGTCCAGCGGTCGGGCCGGAGCTTGCGGGTCGCCGGCGCCGGGTCGGTTGCGCCGGCACGGGCCGGGAGCGGACGAAGTCGGGAAGGGAGAGGGCACCGTGCGCGGAGGCCTCCCGGAACCAGGCGACGGTGCGCGTGAGACCGTCCGCGAGCGCGGTCCCGGGCGCCCAGCCCAGCCCAGCTCACGGCGGGCGGCCGAGATGTCCGGCCGGCGCAGCATCGGGTCGTCCTGCGGCCGCCGAACGTCGGGAACGGCTGGACACCGGGCTGGTGGACCGTGACATCGGGACGCGACCGTCGCACCGCACGGGCGAGACCCGCCGAGGGCCCCGGCCACACGTGCTCGGTGCGCACGTCGAGACCCGGTTCGCGGCCCAGGGCGTGCAGCGGCTCCTCGGTGAACTGGGTGACGCAGCCGCCGATCAGCAGCACCCGCACCGCCTCCCCGGCCCCCGCGGCGGAGGCGGCGGCGTCGGACAGGCGTGGCGGCAGCCCGTAGCGGGTGACCGGCCACGACCCGGCAGCGGCTGCCGCCGGGTCATGGCCGGAGCTCTCCGGCCGGTCCGTGAACGAGGCCCGCAGCGCGGCCTCCTCGTCGCGGCCCGCCGGCACGATCAGGTGCCGCTCCCGCAGCGCCTGCAGGACACCCGGGGCGGCCGCACGGTTCGGAGCGAGATCCGCGAACGCCTCCGGCCCGAACACCACGCCCGACAGGTCACGCACGCAGCGCTCCCACGCCGCGTCCAGCACGATCCGCTGCTGGCGCGGTCCATGGGCGAGCAGAATCCCCGCATCAAGAAAAACCGTGGAGAGGAAAACGCTGAAACGAAATTCATGGGCGGACAAAGCGTTTCTCCTTCCCCTTCACAGAATATTTTCGAGACTCTTGCGTAAACGACGGAATTCGGCGCCACGGGCTGTGCACCCGGTGTAGTCGTGAATGCTAGTGGCCGCTGACCCGCGGTCGTTCTCCGAGAATGCTCAGTGGGTCCGCCCTCTCTGAAAAGCGCATGAACCGAGATGCGCGAGGCCGTCCGGGCGGGAGACGCTTCCTGATCGAGCCCGAAGGTCACGGGCAGGTGCAAGGGGGTACGCGCATGCACAGCAGCGTCATCGAGGCGGGGCGCGACACGTCGTCGACCATGAGATCGAACGGCCGGCCGGCGGTCCCGCCGAGGCCGTTCGCGGCCGTGGCCGACGCGGTCGTCCCTCGATTCGTCGACACACTCCTGCGGCACCGGGACGAATTGCACGGCGTCCTCACCCGCGTGGCCACCGCCCAGGCCGCGAACGACGAACTCTTCCGCTCGTTGCGCGCTCTCTCCGGCGCACCGTGGGAGCTGCTGCGCAATGCGCCGCGCCGGCTCGGCCGGCTCGCGACCTTCCTGCCGTCGAACAACCTGCTCTACTCCTACGTCCTGTTCGGCGTCATCCCCTCGCTGTACACCGACGAGGTCCGCATCCGGCCCTCCGCACGGGTCGCGCCGGCGGCCATGGCCGTCCACGAGATCCTCGGCCCCCATCTGCGTGGCACGGGCGCCGGACGGATCGTCATGGAACCGGTCTCGCAGAAGCGGTTCCTCGCCGACTGCGCCCGCTCCGACGCCGTCGTCTTCACCGGGCAGCCGGACAACGGCCGCGCGGTCGCAGCCGAACTGCCCGGCGACGCGCTACTGCTCACCTTCGGCTCCGGGCCCAACCCGCTCGTCGCCGGCCCCCGGGCGGACCCCGACGCGGTCTGCCGTACCGTGCTCGACGCCCGGCTGTACAACTCGGGCCAGGACTGCCTGTGCACCGACATCGTCTTCGTCCACCGCTCGCTCGTCCGCGAGGTCGTACCCCGGCTCGCCGGAGCGCTCGCCGCGATCCGCGTGGGCGAGCGCGGCGACGGCGCCACCCGGGTGGCGCCGCTGGTCTATCCGGACGCCGTGCAGGGCGCGGCGGAATTCCTCTCCGCTTACCGCGAGTTCACCGTCCACGGCGGCCGGGTCGACCTCACCGGCGGAGTCGTCGAGCCGACCCTGCTGCACCTGCCCTGGCAGGACGCCTTCCACCCGCCCGAGTTCTTCTCGCCCGTCGTGCTCACCATGGACTACGACGACCCCCGGCAGATCACCCGGTGGCTGCACTCCGCCGAGGAGCGGGCGCGCGGCATGTACGTCTCCGTCTTCGGAGAGCCCGCCCTCACGGGCGCCACACGCATCGCGACCAGCGCCGTCTGCGAGGAGCGCATCGCCTTCGACGCGGAGGACGGCAACCGGCCCTTCGGCGGTTACGGCCCCCTCGCCGGCAGCGTGCACCGCGACGGCACGGCCACCGGGCGCCCCCTGCTGCTGTCCGCCGAGGCCGCCGCCGGAACCGGGCGGTGAGCGCGGCCCCGGCCCCGCCGGCGGCCCGGGAACGCGTCGTACCGGCCGCGGTCCGGGAGCCTGCCGCACCCACCGCGTCCGTGACCCGGGGCAGCGCCGTACCGTTCCCGCCGGCCGCCCCGGCGCGTGTCGTCGTGGACCCCCCGGTCGTCAGCGGGCGGGCCGCCGGAGATCCGCATCCGCCGCGCGCCACCGGGGCCCGGCGGCTGGCCGCCGATCCGGAGGCCGTCGACGCGGTCGGCGAGGCGCTCGCCGCGCTGCACCAGGGCGCGGCCGCCGGGGCGCGGGTGCCGGTCGTCCTCTCCGCCGGGGACTACGGCGTCCACGCCGCCGGCTCCTTCGCCGCCCGCTGCGACGACCCCGCCCGCCGCCTGCGCCCGGCCGACTCCGTCGGCCTCGAACCGTCCGGTCTGCTGCGCCGGTTCACCGAACTCACCGGCTGGCGCGTACCCGGCTACGTCATCGCCGAACCCGACGGCGACGGCACCGCCGCCCTCCGCTTCGCCCGAGCCCCGGCCGCCGGCCGGGCCCCCGCCGTCTACCTCTGCGAGGTCCTGCGGCGCCCCGGCACGGGCGCCTTCCGGGCCGTGGCCGCCCGCGTCCGCCGCGCCACCGCACCACCCCCGCGACCCGACGGCGCACCGCCGTCGCCCTTCGGAACTCCCGCACCTGCAAACGCCGCCGGGCTCGATCCGGACACCCGCCGCCGCAGCGCCGTCCAGCGCGCCCACCTCCGTCCGTGCCCTTACGATCCCGCCGAGGAGCAGAAGTGAGCGCGACCCCCGAACAGCACCCCTGGCACGTCGTCGCCGGCACCCTCGCGGACGCCGGATGCGACCTCGTCGTCGGGCTGCCCTCCGACGAACCCGGACTGATGGACGCCGCGCGCACCACCCCCGGACTGCGCGTCCTGGGCGTGCGCGACCAGCGGGCCGGCGCCTGCGCCGCCATCGGCCACGCGGCCGTCTCCGGCCGGCCCGCCGTCCTCGCCGTCAACTCCGGACCGAGCTTCGCCAACGCCCTCACCGGCCTGCTGGAGGCCTCCTCACTGGGCGCCCCCGTCGTCGTCGTCACCACCCGCGTACCCGCCCTCGGCATCGGCCGCGGCGGCTTCCAGCACACCGACCAGGCGGCCATGGCCCGGCCGCTGACGAAGTGGGACTTCCTCGTCGAGGACCCGCGGCAGCTGACCTGGGCGCTGCGCCGGGCCGTCCACCTCGCCGTCAACGGCGGCCCCGGCGTGGTCCTGGTGGAGATCGCCGACGAGGTGCTACGCGCCCCCGCCCCCGAACGGCGGCCCGCCCCGCCGGTACGCCGCCTGCGCTTCGCCGCCGACACCGAGGAGGTACGCCGCGCCGCCCGGCTCCTCGCCGGGGCCCGCCTGCCCGTCGTCGTCGCCGGAGGCGGCTGCAAGCCCGCCGGCGCGGGCCCCGCCGTACGGCGGCTGACGGAACTGCTCGCCGCGCCGCTGTTCACCACCGCCGCCGGACGCGGCCTCGTCGACGAGGAACACCCGCTGGCCTGCGGCCTGGTGGGCCTGTACACCACGCCCCCCGCGGACCGGCTGCTCCGCGAGGCCGACGTCGTCCTCGCGATCGGCTCCCGCCTGGAGGAGACCGCTCGCATGGGCTGGGACGGCCTCGAGGACAAGACGCTCATCCACGTCGACGTCGACCCGGCCGTCTTCCACACCGCGGCCGAACCCGAGGTGGCGCTGCTCGGTGACGCCGCCCTGGTGGCCGGCCAGCTCGCCGACGCCGTCGTCGCCGAGGCGCCCGCGGTGACCGCCGCCGGCGCCGCCCGCCGGGCCGACACCGCGGCCGTACGCGCCGGGATGCGCGCCCGCCACACCGCTGCGGACGGCCCCGACCTGACCGTGCCCACGGCGCTGCGGCTGCTCCAGGAGTCCGTGACCCGCGGGGCGACCCTCGTGCAGGAGAACGGACTGCACGACATGTGGGGCTACCACCACCCCGTGGTGTCCGTCGGCGACGGCGCCCGGGTCATCACCCCCGGCGAGCAGACGATGGTCGGCTTCGGTCTGCCGGCCGCCGTCGGCGCCGCCCTCGCCGACCGCACCCGGCGCACTGTCCTGGTCTGCGGCGACGGCGCCTTCGAGATGGGCCTCGCCGCTCTGCCGACGGCCACCGAACTGAACCTCGGCCTGACCGTCCTGGTGCTCGACAACCGCGGCTACGGCTGGCCCCGCTTCGTACGCGCCGAGGAAGGCGCACCCGACACCCTCACCCGGTTCACCGCACCCGCGCACACCGACGCCGCCGTCCGCGCCCTCGGCGGTCTCACCGCGCACTGCACCACCACCGCCGAACTCGCCGCCGCCCTCGACGACGCGGCCAAGGCCCACACCGAGGGCCGGACGACCGTCATCACCGTCCCGGTCCGCGACGACGACGTCCCCGTCGGCGTCCGCCGGCTGTTCGACGCCGGCCCGGCCGCCGGAGCCGCCGCGTGACCGCCCGCCCCGGCGCGGCCGCGGCCCCGCGCCTGACCGTCGACGGGCAGCACGTCCCGGCCGCGCACTTGGCCCGGCTCGTCGACCGCACCGCCCGCCGGCTCACCGCGGCGGGAGCGGGGCCCGGCCGCGCCGCCGCACTCGCCTCCGACCACCCGCTCACCGCCGTCGTCACCGCACTCGCCGCCGACGCCGCCGGCGCCCCGCTGCTCCTCGACGGGGCGGCCCCCGCCCGGCGGATCGCCGCGGCCGCGGCCGTCCACGCCACCGCCTCGGGCGAACCCCTCGTCGTGGCGCGCGCCCGCCCGCTGGCCCTGCCCGAGGACACCGCGGCCGTCTTCTGGACCTCCGGCAGCTCGGGCGACCCCAAGGCGGTCGCCGTCGCGGCCGGCGCCCTCGCCCACCAGGGCCGCGCCACCGCCGCACGGATGGGCGTCACGGCGCAGGACCGGCTGCTCCTCCCACTGCCGCTGCGGCACGCCTACGGGCACAGCGTGCTGCGGGTGTGGCGCACCACCGGCGCCCACCTGTACGCCGAGTCGGGTTTCCACCTGCGCGGCACGCTGACCCGGCTCGCCACCGAGGGCATCACCTCCCTGGACGGCGTCCCCACCATGTACCGGATGCTCGCCGCCGAGGCCGCCCGGAACGGCGAGTCCGCCCGGCTGCTGGCCGGCCTGCGGATCCGCGGCTGCGGCGGCGACGTGCTGACCCCCGGCCTGTACGACGACTTCCTGGCGGTCACCGGGGCACCGCTGCACGACGGCTACGGACTCAGCGAGGCCGGCCCCAACGTCGCCCTCAACGCCCCGGGCGACCTGCGGCCCGGCACCGTGGGGCGCCTCCTCGACGGAGTCCGGGCCCGCGTCGCGGGGCCGCGGCGCGAGATCGAGATCGCGGGCCCCGGCCTGATGCTGGGCTACCTCGCCCCGGCCACCGGCGGTCTCGACCGAGGCGCGTTCACCGCCGACGGCTGGCTGCGCACCGGCGACACCGGCACGGTCACGGCCGACGGCTGGCTGACGGTGGAAGGCCGGATCAAGGAGATCCTCGTGGTGCACGGCGAGACCGTCGCCCCCACCCTCGTCGAGGACGCGGTACGGGCCGCGGCCGGCGTCGTGGACGCCGCCGTCGTCGGCGTCCGGCACGGCGACCGCGGCGACGCCGTATGGGCTTTCGTCGAGAGCCCCGACGCCGACCACGCGGCCGTGGCCGGCCGCGTCGCCGAGGCGTGCCGGCGCCACCTGCCCCCGCACGCACGCCCCCGCACCGTCCGCGTCCTCGACGCACTGCCCCGCACCGGCAGCGGCAAGCACGACCGCACCCGCCTGCGGGCATGGGCCTCGGCCACGACAGCGGTGGCCGCATGACCGCCGTGGCCCTGGCCGGCTCGGCCTGATCAGCCCGCTGGGCCCCACCCCCGGCGCGTTCTGGCGCGGACTGCTGCACGGACGGCGGGCCTTCGGCGAACACGGCTGCCCGCAGGGCGACTTCCGCAGCCGCGTCGTCGCCGTACCCCCCGGTGACTGCACCGCCCCGGCCGGACGGCGCAAGGAGGCCCTCGCGACGGCCGCCCGCCAGGCCCTCGCCGGCGCCGGGCTCACCGGTCTGCCCGACGGCTCGCTGCTCGTCGTCGTCTCCCAGGCGCCTGCGCCCGGCACCACCGCCGGTGAGCAGGACGGCGACTTCGCGGGCCCGCACCCCGAGGCGCTGCTCACCGCCTGCCGCGCCGACGCCCGCCGAACGCACGCCGTCCACCACTCGCACGCCTGCGCGTCCGCCCCGTACGCCGCCGCCTTCGCCCGCGACGGGCTGCTGTCCGGTCTCGGCAGCACCGCCCTGATCGTCGGAGCCAGCGCGCTCAACCGGTACGAGTACGCCAGCATGGACGTCGTCAGGACGCTCAGCCCGCACGGCGCGCGGCCCTTCGACGCCGACCGCGACGGCATCACCGTCGGAGAGGGCGCAGGCGCGGCCGTGCTGGAGACGGCCGGGTCCGCCCGCGGCCACCGGCCCGAGGCCTGGCTCACCGGAGCCGCCTGCGTGGTCGACACCTCCGAGTCCGTCGCCTCCGCACCCGTCGCGGTCGGCGCCTCTTTTGAACTGCTATGACACGCCTGAGGGTTGACCGGGGGCGGCGACGCCGACGGCGTGCGCCACCAGCCCGGCCACCGCGACGGGTTCGAAGTTGACGGCACTGGACCAGCCGCCGTCCGCGAGCCGGAACCAGAGGGAGCTGGTGATCACCCCGGCCGGGTGCTGGTCCTCCACCACCTCGTCGCCCTCGGACCAGCCCTCGCAGGTGTGGTCGACCGCCGGGTCGGGCAGCACGACCCGGAGTACCGGGCTGTCAAGGGAGGGCCCGGACCGGATGTTGGCGTCACGCCACACGGGCCCGAGCGGGGCCCGCAGAACGTGAATGCCGCCGGGGGACACGGACATGGCTGTCTCCTTCCGCCGCGTGCCCGTCGCACGCGGCCATGGGTTGCGCGGGACGGGTCTTCGGTCAGGCGACGGCGCCGAGCACGGCCGGCCGGGCGTCCTCGGCCCGCTTGCCGCCCAGCCACACCACCTGGGACACCATCTGCATCAGGCGCTCCACGTCCGGCGCGGGCTCCCCGCCGTCCGCGGCCGGCTGCTCCGGCGCCCGCGACACGGCCACCCCCACCGGCGTCGGCCAGCCGCGCAGCGCGTGCCCGATGGTGCGCAGTGTGGTCAGCGTCGACACCGCGCCCTGCGCGGCCGAGCCCACCGCGACCGTGCCGATCGACCGCCCCTGGAGGTAGGGAACCGGCCCGTCGATGTCGTTGACGTAGTCCAGGGCGTTCTTCAGCAGCCCGGACACGGTCGCGTGGTACGTCGGCGACACCAGGACCACGCCGTCGGCGGCGCGCAGCTCCTCCAGGAAGCCGGTGACGGCCGCGTGCCGGCCGGCCAGCCCGGGCCGGTACGCCGGGAAGTCGATCTCCGTGCCGGTGAACACGCGGGCGGACGCGCCCTGTTCGGCGCACCGCAGCGCGCACCACTCGGCCACCCGGTCGCAGGTCGAACCCGGGCGCAGTGATCCGCTGATCAGGACGATGTGCGGTGCCCCCATGGCGGTGGCCCCTTTCCTCGGACAAACGGTGGTCGTCGCGGCCGGCGCGCGGCCAGGTTCCGGACGGCTGGGCCGGAGCTGCCAGCCGACGACGTCGGCGAGGTCCGCGTCCTTGCGGCCGGCGGACCTCATGTGCGCGTTGCGCCTCTCCTCGCCCGCCCGGTCCGCGCCCTGGTCGAGTGCGCCCTGGCGGCGGGAGGCGAGGACGACGGCCGCGGCACGCTCCATGCGCTCGCGGGCGTACCCGGCGAGCGCGTCCGCCACCGGGGCGGACGAGGCGAGCGCCTCGGCGAGCACGGCGGCGTCCTCCAGCGCCAGGTTGGCCCCCTGGCCGAGGGCCGGGACCATCGGATGCGCGGCGTCGCCCAGCAGCGCCACCCGGCCGTCCACCCAGCGCGGGGCCGGATCGCGGTCGTGGATGTCGGTGACGACGACGTCCTCCGGGTCGGCGGCCCGCACGAGGTCCACGACGGGGGCGTACCAGCCCTCCAGGGCGTCCAGCAGAGCCAGCCGGGCCCCGGCCGGCCCCAGGGCGGGCCACGCCCCGGGCGGCGCGGTGATCTTGGCGGTCCAGTACAGGGTGTCGTCACCCACCGGGGCGACGAACAGCTGGATGCCGCGTCCGTTGACGACATGGCCGCGCTGCCCCAGCGCCGAACCGGTCGTCCGGCCGCGCACCGAGGTGTAACCCCGGTACGTCGGCGGGCCGTCGTCGAGCATCCGGGCACGTACCGCCGAGTGGATGCCGTCGGCGCCGACGAGCGCGTCGCAGGTGGTGACGCTGCCGTCCGACAGGTGCACGGCGACCTCGCCGGGGCGCACGGTGTAGCCGGTGACGCCGGTCGCCAGGAGCACGGCCGCGCCCGCGGCGAGCGCTTCGTCGAACAGGGCACGGTGCAGCGCCGAACGCAGCACCGGAATCTGAGGAAGCCCTCCGGAACCCGCACCGACGGGCTCCTCGGCGAGCACCGTGCCCCGGGCGTCCATCAGAACCCGCACCTCGTCGGGCAGGCCGGGCCGGCCCGACGCCCGGATCCGGGCTCCGATCCGCGCGCCCAGGGCGTCGGCGGCCCGCACCCCGTTGGGCTGCAGCACGAGCCCCGAGCCGCCGGTGCCGATCCGCTCCGACCGCTCCAGGACGGTCACGTCCAGGCCCCGGGCGGCCATGCCGGCGGCCGCCGCGAGCCCCCCGACACCGCCCCCCGCGACCACCACCGACCGTTTCCTCGCCATGTCATTCCCTCCCGGCGGCGAGCGCCGCCCGCTGCGATCCGTCCCCGGCCGCCGCCAGCAGGCGGCCGTCGTACGCGCCGAAGGTGCCCGAGGCGGCGTCCCAGACGGTGCGGCCCGCCCGCAGGGTGCGTTCGACGCGCCCGGTGAACGTCCAGCCCTCGTACGCCGACCAGCCGCACTTGCTCTCCACGTCGTGCGCCGAGAACATCCACGGCGTGTCCGGCGCGAAGAGGACCAGGTCGGCGTCGGCACCCGGGGCGATCCGCCCCTTGCCGGGCAGCCGGAACAGCTCGGCGGGCCGCTGCGACAGGTGCCGCATCAGACGGGTCACCGCGACGTCCGGGTCCTCCTCGGGCCGTCTGCGGCGCATCCCCGTCCACACGGCGACGGCCAGCTCCTGCACACCGGGCAGCCCCGGCGGCGAGGCCGCCGCCGACCGGGTCTTCTCCGCGACGGTGTGCGGGGCGTGGTCGCTGCCCAGGGTGGCTAGCTGACCCTCCGCCAGGGCCCGCCACAACCGGTCCTGGTCCGCGCGGGAGCGGATCGACGGCGACAGCCGCGTCCGCGCGCCCAGGCGCCGGGTGTCCTCGTCGGTGAACGACAGATGGTGGCCGGTGACCTCGAAGGTGACCGGATGCCCGGCGGCCTGCGCCGCGCACACCAGATCGGCCTCCTCGGCGCTCGACAGGTGCAGGATGTGGGCCCGGGTGCCGTGGCGCCGCGCCAGCTCGACGACCTTGGCGACGGCGACGATGCCACCGGTGCGCGGCCGGTGCCGCTCGTAGTCGAGATACCCGGACGGCTCCCCCCACCAGGCGTCGAGCAGCGCGAACAGCCCGTCGTCCTCGGCGTGCAGGACGAGCTGGACGCCCGCCTCGGCCGCCGCCGCGAACGCCTGCTCCAGCACCACCGGGTCCCGGACCACCGTCGGAGCCGTGTGGTGGCCCGCCATGAACACCTTCGCACTGGTCGCCACCGCAGGGTCGAGGTCCGCCAGCAGCCGCGGGCGCGCCGGATCGACCCCGATGTGGAAGCGGAAGTCCACCAGCGAACTGCCCCGCACCAGAACGGCCTTGTCGAACAGCGCCTGCGGGTCCAGCGTGGGCGGCACCGTGTTCGGCATGTCCATCACCGTGGTCACGCCGCCGCGCACCGCCGCCCGGCTGCCGTGCTCCCAGTCCTCCTTGTACGTCAGCCCGGGCGTCCGGAAGTGCACATGGGAGTCGATCAGCCCGGGCAGCACGTAGTGGTCGCCGGCGTCGAGGTGCCCCGCCCCGGCGGGCACCGGGCCCGGACCGGTGACGTCGGTGATCCGGCCGCCGCTGATCAGGACGTGCCCGGACCGCACACCGTGCGGCGTCACCAGCCGGCGGCCGCTGACGACGAGTTCGGGCACGGAGCTCAGCCGGTCCATGCCGCCGCCACCAGATCCCGGCACAGGTCGTTCGTCGGACCCATGAAGGCGATGCCGCGCGCGTCGGCGAGCAGCCGGCCGATCGGTGCCCCCTCGCGGTACCCGGCCGAGCCCAGCATCCGGGCGACGTCGAGGCAGATCTCCTCGGCGGCCACGGACGCGTGCAGCTTGCTGTGCAGCGTGGTCATCCCCGGCTGCGCCGAACTGCGGGCACCGGCCCGGGCCACCACGGCCCGCGCCGCCTCCAGACGGGTCGCCAGATCCACCAGCCGGTGCCGCACGGTCGGCAGCTCCAGCAGCCCCTGCTTCCGCGCGTGCCGCACGGCCAGGTCGAACGCGGCCCGCGCGATGCCCACGGACACCGCTCCCAGGCTGGCGCCCGACTCGCGCACGCCCGCGATGACCGACGCGGCCCCGCCCTCCGGCCCCAGCCGGTCGGTGTCCGCCACGACACAGCCCCCGAGGGAGAGGAGCCCGGTCGCCGAGCCGCGCATCCCCGCCAGGTCCAGACCGAGGTCCGCGACCAGCCCCTCGGTGCCCGCCTCCACCAGGAAGAACGTCTGCCCGTCCGACCCGTACCCGTGCGCGGTGCCGCCCGGCCGGCCGGTCTGCACCAGCACCAGGTACACATCGGCGACACCGGCGCCGGTCGTGAACGTCTTCGTGCCGTCCAGCCGCCAGCCGCCGTCCGCAAGACGCTCGCCGCTGCTCGCCAGGTTCCGCTTGGCGGCCCCGGCACCCGTCTCGCTCCACGCCGACGCGGCCAGCCAGGTGCCGTCCGCCAGCAGCGGCAGCCACCGTCGCTGCTGCTCCTGCGTGCCCCACTCGGCGATCCGGGCCGACACGGCGAAGTGCTGGAAGGCGATGATGGCCAGCGACGGATCGACGACGGCGATCTCCTCGACGACCTGGTTGACCGCGGCCGCGTCCCCGCCCGCCCCGCCGTAGCGGGGCGCGATGGCCGTGCCCAGCAGCCCGCCGGCGCGCAGCGCCGCCAGCGCCTCCCGGCCGGGCACACCCTCCGCAGCGCTGCGTGCGGCGGACTTCGACAACCGGGCGCGCAGCTCGGCCGTCAGCAGCGGTCTCATACCGCTCCGGACAGCGCCAGGCATTGGGCGACCTCCTCGAACTGAAGATGATTCAGGGGTGTCAGGGCGAACGAGCCCTGGAAGCTGACGTGCTTGTGCGCGACGGTCGCCCACAGCAGGGCGCCCTGGTCGCGGGCCGTCCCCGCGGCCGAGGTGACCGCCGTGACCGCCGTACGGCCGCCCGGCGTGATGATGTCCACCAGGCCGTCGTCCGTGCCGTGTTCGCGGGCGATCCGCCAGGGCAGCGTGCCGGGGATCCGCATCGCCGTCCCCAGACAGACCGCGCCGGTCAGGGCGATCGACGGGTGCCAGCCGGGCACCGTCACCGCCCGGGCCGCGACACCGCCGTCCGCGCCCGGCAGCACCGCCGCGATCTTGGGGAAGGCCCCGCCACGCGGCCAGCCGAGCAGATCGGCCGCCGCGCCCCGCAGCGACTCCAGCCGCTCGAGCAGCCGTCCACCGGCGTCGAAGAGCGCCGCCTGGTCCGGAACGCCGAGCGTGCGGGCGTCGACGAACGCGTAGGTGTTGGAGCTGGCGACGAGGGAGACCTCCACCTGCTCCCCGCCGTCGGCCAGCACGGTGCGCGGTTGCCCGTCCGGCAGCAGGTCCGCGAAGGGCAGCGGCGACGGCTGGACGAAGGTGACCGTGAAACCGGCCATGTCCCGCTCGACGCGCTCGGCCTCGCACACCACGCTGTCGCCGTTGTTGCGCACCCGCACCCGGATCCGGGCGCCCGGCACCAGCCGCGGCAGCATCCCCGAGCGGGAGGCCGCCAGCACCGACGCCAGCACCGAGTGACCGCACGAACCGCGCAGGTCGAACCGGTCCGGGGCGCCGGGCAGCGCCTGCACGAACCGGTAGTCCAGGTCGAACATGGGATGCGCGGACGGCTCGATGAGAGCGATCTTCAGTACGTGCGCGCCGCCCGCCGACGCCAGGTAGCTGCGGGCCTGCGTGAGATGGGCCAGCAGCGCCCCGTCCTCGCGCGGCAGCCGGCCGGCGTCCAGCACGAACGTGGGGCAGGGACTGCCCGCCGCGTACGCCAGGTGCCCGATCACGCCGCCACCTCCAGCGGTCTCGTGCCCACGGGAGCCTGCGCGGCCGTACCCCGCCCGTGCAGGGAACGCCGGAACTGCCCGTCCCACACCTCGTGCACCAGCAGCGTCCACAGCGCCAGCGCCGCGGTGTCGTCGGGCCGTTCGGCCTGCGCGGTGAAGAGGCCGTCGACCGCCCGGCCGTCCAGCCGTCCCGCCGCGGCGGTCCGGTCCGGCGCCAGCAGGTCCCGCGCGTACTCCCACAGCGTGGTGCCCGGCCGCAGCATCGCCGTCACCGGCAGGGTGAACGGCTGCTTCGGCCGGGACAGCACCCGGTCGGGCAGCAGCCCGGCCGCCGCCGCGTACAAGGTGCGCTTGACCTGGCCGCCCTGGATGCGCCGGTGGTCGGGCAGCGGCCGGCCGAGGGAGAGGACCGAACGCTGGCAGAACGGCAGCCGCGCCTCCACCGAGGACGCCATGCTGAGGTGGTCGACCCGGCGCAGGTGGTAGGCGGGCAGCCGCTGCTCCAGCTCGAACCGGGTGATGCGGTCCAGGACGGTGCCGGGGCCGTGCAGCAGGTCCTGGCGGGCCGCCCCGGGCAGCGCCGGGTCGGCGGCGACATGGGCCCGGTAGGCGTCGGTGTACAGCCGGCCGCGCAGTGCGGCAGGCACGGCGGACAGCGCGTCCAGGTAGGCCGGCGCCCAGTCGGCACCCGCCGCCGCGCGCTCGGTGGCCAGCCGCATCCGCTCGTACCCGCCGAACACCTCGTCCGCGCCGTCACCGGTGAGCGCCACGGTGAAGCCGGCCTCCCGGATCGCCCGGAACAACGCGTACGTGCTCAGCGCGATCGGATCGGCGTTGGGCTGGCCGAGGTGCCAGACGGTGTCCTCCAGCAGGCCGGGGAAACCGGCCGGGTCGATCTCCACCTCGTGGTGGACCGTACGGGCCCGGTCGGCCACCTCGCGCGCGAAGTGCCGTTCGTCGAACGGCCAGGTGCCCCGGTAGGCGATGGTGAAGGTGTGCTGCGGCCCGAGCTCGGCCGCGAGCGCCGTCACCAGGGAGGAGTCCAGGCCGCCGGAGGTGACCACGGCGACCGGCACGTCCGCCTCGAGCAGCCGGCCCACCTCGTGGCGCAGGGTGCGCCGCACCTGCCGGGCCGTGGTGAACCCGTCCCCGGGCTCCGCCGCACCGTCCGGCACGTGCGCGGCGCGCCGCCGCACCCGCGGCGGGCCGCCCAGCTCGCACACCCAGGTCGTGCCGGGCTCCAGCACCTCCACGTCCTCGTACATCGTCCGCGTGCCGAACGGCGTACGGGTCGTCAGCAGGGCGTCCAGCGCCGACTCGCGCACCCGTCCGCCGATCCCGCCGAACCCGAGCAGCGCGGGCAGCTCCGAGGCGAAGTACAGCGACCGGTCCGCCGGGTCCCAGCGGTGGTACAGGGGCTTCATCCCGATGTGGTCGGTGGCCAGCAGGAGCCGCGGCAGCGCGCCCCGCGTGTCCACCAGCGCCAGCGCGTACATGCCGTCGAGGTGCTCGGTGAACTCCTCGCCGTACTCCAGGTACAGCGCGGGCAGCACCGATCCGTCACAGCGGTCGGGGACCACATGGCCGAGCGCCTCCAGCCGGCGGCGCAGTTCCTCGTGGTTGTAGATCTCCCCGTTGAAGACCACCTGCACCGGACCGCCCCGCCCGTACGGCTGGCGGCCGCCGTCCAGGCCGACGACGGCGAGCCGGTTGCTGCCCAGGCCCCACCCCGCCCCCTGCGCGACACCCGTCGCGTCCGGGCCGCCGTGCCGCTGGAGGGCGGCCACGGTGCGCATCGCGTGCGGCGTCGACGCCGCGTTGAAGTAGCCGAAGATCCGGCACATCTCTGTTGCCTGTCTTTCCTCGGGGACGGCGGGATCAGCGGGCCGTCGACAGATAGCGCTCCCCGCTGTCGGGGAACACGGTGACGACCGTGGCGCCCGCCCAGCGGGGCCGGGCCGCCACGGCACGACTCGCCCAGGCGGCGGCGCCCGACGAGATACCGACCGGCAGACCGGTCGCGCGGGTCACCTCGTCCGTGGTCGCGGCGGCCGCCTCGTCCGTGACGGCGACCACCTCGTCCACCAGGGTGAGGTCGGTGATCGGGGAGACGTAACCGGCGCCGATGCCGGGAATGCCGTGCGGGCCGGCCTCACCCCCGGAGAGCACGGCGCTGCGCGCCGGTTCGACCGCGACGACGTTCAGCGCGGTGCGCTCCTTCAGATAGCGGGCGGTGCCCGTCAGCGTTCCGCCGGTGCCGACCCCGCACACCAGCACGTCGATCCGGCCCCGCACGGCCTCCCAGATCTCGGGACCCGTCGTCTCGTAATGTGCCCGCACGTTGGCGGGGTTGCGGTCCTGGTGCGGCACCCAGGAGCCGGGCAGGCCGCGCTGCAGCTCCTCGGTGTACGCCCAGGCGGCCTGCAGACCGTCCCCGTGCGGCACGAGGTGCACCTCGGCGCCCAGCCGGCGCAGGATCAGACGGCGTTCCTCGGTGGCGTTGTCGGGCATCACGATGATGCACCGGTGGCCGCGGCGGGCGCACAGCGCGGCCAGCGAGATGCCGGTGCTGCCGGAGGAGCACTCGACGACGGTGCCCCCGCTCGCGGGCAGCAGCCCCGCCTCCTCGGCGGCCCGCATCATGAACAGCGCGGGCCGGTCCTTCACGCTGGAGAAGGGGTTGGCCATCTCCAGCTTGGCCAGCAGCCGCACCGAGCCGGCCAGTCCCGGCAGCGGGACGTCCAGCAGGGGTGTGTTCCCGACCAGGTCCTCGATGGATCCGGCCGGCCCAGCGGCGGTGTGCTTCACCTCGGTCGTCACGTTCTTCCCCTGTCCGCCGTGCTCAGGCCCGGTTCAGGCCGCGCGCCGCGTGCAGGTGGGCGGTGGCCGCCTGCTGAAGGTGGGTGATGTCGCTGGAGACGGTGGCGAAGGTGAAACCCTCGGCGAGCCGCTTCGCGGCGCTCTCGCCGTCCGGCACATGGATGCCGCAGGCGATGCCGTGCAGGCGGGCGGTCTCCGTGATCCTGCGCAGCGCGGCTTCCAGCGCGTCGGCGGCCGCCGGGTCGCCGAACCAGCGCGCACCGAGCGCCGCCGACAGATCGGCCGGCCCCACGTACACCGCGTCGAGGCCCTCCGTGGCGCAGATGGCATCCAGGTCGTCCAGCGCGGACGCGGTCTCGATCATCACGACGCACGCGACGCGGTCGTCGATCTCGGCGGGTACGGATCCCAGCCGCAGCTCCGCCCGGACCGGACCGGCCAGACTGCGCGTCCCCACGGGATGGTGTCGGCACGCCCGCACGGCGTCCCGCGCCTGCCGGGCGCTCTCCACCATCGGCACGATGACGCCGCGAGCCCCGGTGTCGAGCGCGACCCCGATGGCGACCGGGTCCGGCGACGGCACCCGGATCACCCCGGCGGAGCGGCCGCGGGCGTCCACGGCCAGCATCGCGGTCTGCCAGCCGGGCTGGTGCGTGACACCGTGCTGGCCGTCCACGCCGATGTAGTCGTAGCCGAGCCCGGCGATCCGCTCGGTCGCGACCGGACTGTCCAGGGATATCCAGTAGCCGACCAGGGGCTCCCGGCGGCGAAGCCGTGCCGCGAACCCCGGGTCCGGATGGGAGTCGGACGTCATGGTCATTCCCCTTCCTTCAGTGCGTAGCTCTGCTTGCCGTCGAGGCCGACGGGCGCGTCGCCGGTGATGGACACCCGGTGCAGCACCCGCTGGTGCCGCCCGTAGTCGTTGACCGCGAAGTGCTGCGTGCTGCGGTTGTCGAAGATCAGTACGTCGCCCGGGCGCCAGCGCCAGCGCGCGACGTTCTCGGGCCGGCGCACATAGCCCTGGAGCACGTCGAGGATCGGCCGGGACTCACGCGGCGCCACACCGAGCAGCCACTGGGCGAAACCGCCGAGGAACAGACTCGGCTCACCGGACTCCGGGTGCACGCGCACCACCGGGTGGGCGGCCTCGAACCGGCGGGCCAGGAACGCCGCGCGCACCTCGTCGCCGCGCTCGGTGCCCAGCCGCGGCTGCTCCGCGTGGTTGGTGTGCACGGCCCACAACCGGTCGGCGACGGCGCGCAGTTCGGCTGGCAGGTCCTTGTAGCCCGCGGCCGCGTTCGCGACCAGGGTGTCCCCGCCGTACGGGGGCAGCACCATGCTCCGCAGGGTCGTGCCCAGCGAGGGGGTGGTGGTGAAGCTGATGTCGGTGTGCCAGTGGTCGGCACGCTGGTCCTCCCCGTCGACGGGGAGCACCTGCGGGGTGCCGTCAACGGTGCGCATCATCGGGTGCGGCTGGGTCAGCGGGCCGAAACGGCCGGCGAAGGCGAGCTGGTGCTCGTCGGTGATGTCCTGATCCCGGAAGAAGAGGACCTTGTACTCCAGGAATGCCTCGTGGATCTGCCGGAAAACGGAATCCGACAGCTCGGTGGACAGATCGACGCCCGTGACCTCCGCGCCGATCTTGCCGCCGATCCGGCGTATGTCGAACAGGGACACCAGCATTCCCTCCGAATGTGTCAGGGACTCGCGTGGCCGTGCCGGCGGGGGAGCGCGGGCACGGCACCGCAAGTCCTTCCCGGCGTCGATCACAGCACGTGGCTCAATCCGGCGGCAACGGAAGCCGAAAAGGCATGACGACTTCACCAACTCGCTCCTGTGCGCATGCGGAAAGCCCGGGAAAAAAGGGCCGACTTGTTCAAGTCGTATTCGCTGTACGGCATTGGCTTGTCAGCGTCGCGGCGGCACGGAGATTCTCTCAGGGCTGTCCCGTAATCCCCGGCGGGCGCACGACGACAGCCACGGCACCTCGCCGCGTTTTCGGATCGCCCGAATACGCCCAGTACGCGGACGACCCTCCGCCTAGCGACGCACCGCATCCGACGCCGCGCGCTGATCCACCGGGGATCACGGGACAGCCCTCAGCCGCCGCGCCTTCAATCGTCCTCCGGAGCAAAGGACCTCTGACATGCCAGTGATCACCGTCAACTGGTGGCAGGGCAACGACCGGCACGCGCGAAAGGAGCTGGTGGCGGGCATCACCGACGTCGTCACGCGCGTGTCCGGCTGCCCGGACGACGCCGTCACCGTCATCGTGCGGGACGTGGACCCGGACCACTGGGGCAGGGGCGGTCACCTCGCCGACGAATCCCGTTCCCGGCGAGGCCAGCGATGACCCTGAGTTCCCTGCACCCCAACATCCGGCTGCGGATCGCGGTCGGTTTCGTCCAGCGGCTGCTGTCGGTCATGATGATGCCGCTGCTCGTCATCCACTTGGCGGCCCTCTACGGCGCAGCCGTCGCCGGTGTCCTCACCGTCTGCGTGGCGGCGGCGGGCATCACCGCCAACTTCCTCGGCGGACACCTCGCCGACGTCCACGGCCGGCGCCCCGTGATGATCGCCGGCGAACTCGGCGCCACCCTCACCTTCGGCCTGCTCGCCCTGGCCAACTCGCCGTGGTGGACCTCCGGGCCCGTCACGTTCGGTCTGTTCCTGCTCAACACCTGCTGCTCGCAGGTGGCCACGCCGGCGGCCGACGCGATGATGGTCGACGTCTCCACCCCCGAGAACCGCCCCCTCGTCTACACGATCAACTACTGGTCGATCAACCTGGCGTTCACGGTGGGCGCGCTGATCGGCGGCTTCCTCTACGACGGCCACTTCCTGCAGCTGCTGACCGGTGCCGCCGGGCTGTGCCTGCTGACCACCTCGGTGATGTGGCGGTGGATCAGCGAGACCGCACCGCGCGACGGCAGGGCACCGGCCGGACCGGCCGCCATGCTGCGCGGCTACCTCGCCGTGGCCCGCGACCGCGTCTTCCTGCGCCAGCTGGCCGCGGCCGCGCTGATCGCCGCGGTGGAGATGCAGATCGGCTACTACATCGCCGTACGCCTGTCCCGGCAGTTCCCGCAGCAGACCCTGCTCGCGGTCGGCGGCCGACGGCTGGACATCGACGGCGTCGCCGTCCTCGGCATTCTGCGGGCGGTCAACGCCGCCCTCGTCGTCGCCCTCGTCCTGACCGTCAAGACGCTTCTGGCGCGGGTCCCCGAGCGAGTCCGGCTGTACGGCGGCATCACCGTCTTCACCGCCGGCTACATGGTCTGGGCCGTCAGCGACGTCGGCTGGGTGCTCATCGCGGCGGCCGTCCTGCTGACCTTCGGGGAGATCGCCAGCGTGCCCGTGCGCCAGGCGCTGCTGGCCGACCTGATCGACCCCGAGGCCCGCACCAAGTACATGGCCGCCTACGCCCTCAACGCCCGGATCGGGCTCCTCGTCGCCGCCCTGTGCGTCACCCTCGGCGCGTTCGTCCCCGCCCTCGGCATGAGCCTGCTGTACGGGACCGCCGGCTGCGCGGCGATGCTGCTGTACCGGTCCGTGCTCGGCGTGCGGGCCGCTCGCGCCGCGGACGAGAACAAGGTCCCGGCCGCCGCCTGACCTGCCCAGGCGTCACGCGTTGGCGGTGCCGGCCGCGACTCGGGCAGGTCCGGTTGCGGGCCGGTGGCGGCCACGGATCTCATGCGGCCATGACGAAACGGCTGTTCACCTCGGAGTCGGTCACCGAGGGCCATCCCGACAAGATCGCCGACCAGATCAGCGACACCGTTCTCGACGCGCTGCTCCGCGAGGACCCCTCGTCCCGCGTGGCCGTCGAGACGCTGATCACCACCGGCCTGGTGCACGTGGCCGGCGAGGTCACGACCAAGGCCTACGCGCCCATCGCCCAGCTGGTGCGCGAGAAGATCCTCGAGATCGGCTACGACTCCTCCAAGAAGGGCTTCGACGGCGCCTCCTGCGGCGTGTCGGTGTCCATCGGCGCGCAGTCCCCGGACATCGCGCAGGGCGTCGACACGGCGTACGAGTCCCGTGTCGAGGGCGACGAGGACGAGCTGGACAAGCAGGGCGCGGGTGACCAGGGCCTGATGTTCGGCTACGCCTCGGACGAGACGCCGACGCTGATGCCGCTGCCGATCTTCCTGGCGCACCGCCTGTCCAAGCGGCTCTCCGAGGTGCGCAAGAACGGCACCATCCCCTACCTGCGCCCCGACGGCAAGACGCAGGTCACCATCGAGTACGACGGTGACAAGGCGGTCCGTCTCGACACCGTCGTGGTCTCCTCCCAGCACGCCTCGGACATCGATCTCGAGTCGCTGCTGGCGCCCGACATCCGCGAGTTCGTGGTCGAGCCCGAGCTGAAGGCCCTGCTGGACGAGGGCATCAAGATCGA
>NZ_JBSFFI010000046.1:0-30923 GCF_053596035.1 Streptomyces sp. NPDC001781
GGGGGGGGGCCCCGGGGTGGGGGGGGGGGGGGGGGCGCGCGCAAGGGGGGGGGGGGGGGGGTGGGGGGGGGGGGGGGGGGGGCGCGGGGGGGGGCGGGGCGCCCCCCCCCCCCCCCCCCGCGCCCGGGTCGGACTGTCAGCCCTTCACCTCGCCGCCGTTGATGGCGATGCGCTGCCCGTAGCGGGCGTAGGGGTAGTAGTCGTAGACCGCGTGATGCTGGACGCAGCGGTTGTCCCAGAAGACAAGGGTCCCAGGGGTCCAGCGGACGCGGGCGTGCAGCACCGGCGTGCAGGCGATGGTCTCGAAGAGCATGTCGAGCAACGCCTGGCTCTCCCGGGCCGAGAGCTGCGGGACACGGCTGGTGTAGGCCTTGTTGACGTAGAGCAGCCTGCGGTCCGTCTCGGGATGCCTGGCGACGAGCGGGTGCTCGGTCTTGGGGATCACGTAGTCCGCGGGCAGGGCGTAACCCGCCAGGGCCTTTGCGCCGTCGTGGACGGCGGTGAGCTGGTCCAGCAGGGCACGCATGGCCGGTGAGAGCATCTCGTACGCGAGATGCATGTTGGCGAAGAGGGTGTCACCACCGCAGCCGGGCTCGGGAATCTCCGTGATGTAGAGCATCGACCCCAGAGAGGGTTCGGCGTCGGCCGTGCCGTCGGCGTGCCAGCCGTTGCCGGCGACGTTCGCCGCGGCCGACGTCGTGCGTATCTCCAGGACGCAGGGGTCGCCCTCGGGGGGCGCCGGGTTGACCGGGCGCAGCTCGCCGAAAGCGGAGGCGAAACGTTTGTGGTCCTCGACCGAGATCGTCTGATCGCGGAAGACCAGCACATGGTGATCGCGGAACGCCGTGCGGATCTCGTCCAGTTGCTCCGTCGAGAGGTTCTCCGACAGATCGACGCCCGAGACCTCCGCGCCCAGGACGGGAGTGATCCGCTCGAGGGTGAGCGTGCGGTAGTCGTGCACGGGTCGCGTGGTCACCGCTTCCAGTGCTTCGCGTTCGTATGTCTCCATGACTTCCTCCTTGGGACGGTGGACAAGAGGGGTCGAGCAGTCGGGTGCGGGGACGACGCGGCCGAAGGCGGGACCGCCGCAGATCTCGTCGTTCTCGCCGGCCCCGCACCCTTCGTCCTCACGGTGCCGTGACGCGGCCGGGCAGACGGCCGCGGGGACGCCCGGAGAGACCGGTGGCGGTCACTTCGCGCGCTTCGAATCCCCTGCGCCCGATGCCCCGGCACCGGTGGCGGCCGGGTACGCCATCGTGGCCGCGATGGTCTCGGCCACCTCGTGGACATGGGGCGGCGCGACGATTCCGTAGTGGTCGGTGACCAGTGACCGCCGATCGGCGGTGGGAGGCAGGCAGGCGCGCCACTGCCTGTCCGTCTCCCGCGGATCGCCCGGCGCGGGCAGGCCCGCCGAGGGCTGTTCGGCCAGCCACAGGAACGCGGGGGTGGAGGCGAGAGGCCGCACCCGGTGCTCACCCAGGCTGCGCAGGTTCGCCCGGCAGCATCGGGCCAGCCTCTCGGCATACGCCCGCGCGTGCTCGGCCGGCAGGGCCCGGACGTCGGCGCCGAGTTCGGCGACGAACACCTGCTCGATGGCGGTCTCGTCGTAGGCGTCGACCAGCGCGCCGGCCTCCGGCGGCGGCGGGTCCAGCAGGAAGAGCGCCTGCGCCTGCCGCCCCGCCGACTCCGCCAGCCCGGCCATCTCCATGGCCACACGGGCACCGTAGGACCACCCGGCCAGGTGGATGCGACGATCCGAGCCGCCGAAGCGGTCACGGAGTGCCGAATCGTAGTGACGGGCGCGTTCGGCCAGCGACCACGAGGGCATCGAGGCGTCACGGAGCCCCGGGTCGGCGATGAGGCACACGGTGGGAACAGGTCCGAGCGCCGTCACCAGGGAACGGTAGGCCTGGATGTCCCCGCCCACGGGGTGTATCAGGCACAGCACGGCCGGGCCCGTTCCCTCCTGCCAGATGTCGAGGACCACCCGGGAGCCGGGATCCTCGGCTCGTGCGGCGACAGGCTCCGCCGGGGACAGAGCCGCCTCGAGGTGCTTGCACACCTCGGCGAG
Organism: Streptomyces sp. NPDC001781; assembly: GCF_053596035.1. NCBI lineage: Bacteria > Bacillati > Actinomycetota > Actinomycetes > Kitasatosporales > Streptomycetaceae > Streptomyces > Streptomyces sp. NPDC001781. The sequence continues at coordinate 2,072 of NZ_JBSFFI010000046.1, forward strand.
GCTCACCTGATGACTGAACGAGGCCAGGTCGAGTGCGACGCCCTGATCCGCCTCGATGTGGGCGATCAGGTCGATCAGGGTCAGCGAGTCGGCGCCGAGGTCGTACAGAGAGGCGTGCGGGTCGAGGTCGTCGGTACCGAGCAGATCCCGCATCATCCGGGCCAGGGCCGCCTCACGGTCCCCGGCACCGTCCGGATCCTGGAACACCGTCTCCGTCGCCGCCGGACCGGACCGCGCCGAGCGGGGCCCGGTCAGGCCGTGGGCGGGCGCGTAGAACGCGCGGGAGGTCTCCAGATCGGTGGTCGAGACGAGGAGCTGCGGCAGGCGCAGGGCCACTGCGCGCGCGAAGACCTCCATGCCCTCCGCCACCGTCAGACCCACCCGCAGATGGGCCTGGTGCCGGCTGTCCGCGCCGAGGCTGCGGGTCGCCATCCCGGCCTCGCTCCAGATGTCCCAGTCGACGCTGACGCGGTCGGTGGTCTCCGTCTCGGCGGTCCGGTGATGGGCGAAGCCGTCGAGGAGGCTCGCGCCTGCGGCGTAGTCGCTCTGACCGATGCCGCCGAGGAGGGCCGACATCGAGGAGCAGTACACCGCGATCTCCGGGTGGAAGGTCTCCAGAAGGCGCTCCACGACGAGGGCGCCGTTCTCCCGGGCCGCCGCGGCACCGGCCATCGCGGTGGCGTCGCGGCGCACGAGCAGCGCGCCGAATCCGAGTCCGGCCGCGTGGACCACCGTGTCGAGCCGCGCGGTGTGCTCCGCCACGGCCGCCACGACCTCGCTCACGGACATGACCGCCAGGTCCGCCGTGACGAGGTCCACGCGGTCGGCCCATCGGTCCAGTCCGGCGGGCAGCCGGGGATTCCGCGACAGCAGCAGGACCCGTCCACCGGTGTGCTCCAGCAGCCAGGCCGCCGCGGCGCCGCCGATGGCACCCGTGCCGCCCAGTACCAGGTGGACCGTCTCCGGGCCGCAGGGGACGACGGCCTCCGTGCCGGACGGCGCCGGCACGGGCGTGGTCGCCGGCCGCCACCAGAAGCCGTCGCGCAGCGCGAGCTGCCGCGACGGAGCCGGACCCTCCGGGCGTCCGCCCCGACGGGCCTCGGCGACGGCGGCCGCCACCTGGCCGGCCCACCGGGTGAGGTCGCCGTCGGGGAGGTCCAGCCAGTGGCAGTACAGGGCCCCTTCCTGGCAGCCGACCTCGACCGGGCCCGCCAGCAGGGCCAGTTCGGGCCGCTCCACCGTTCCGGTCACCGGCCGGGCGCCGTACGACAGCGACCACACGCGCGGAGCGGCGCTCCGGCCGTCCAGCGCCTGGGCCAGGGCCGCGGTGGTGTCCAGGCAGGCGTGCCGTGCCTGTGCCAGCGTGCCGGGACCGGTGGGGCCCGTCACGTCCAGCGGCAGGGCGTGCACCCATTCCGTGTTCGCCAGGACGTCGTCACCGCCGTCCGCGCACAGCGCGTCGAGCACCAGGCGCAGGGACGCCGGATCGGCCGGATCGGCCTCGAAGACGTCGGGTCCGCTCCGGGCGAAGACACCGGCGGGCCGCACCCGCACCACCCGCGACGCGGCGGCCTCGAAAGGCGCGAGCGCCGCCGGTGTCACGGACCGGGACACGACCACCACGACGGACGCGCGATCGACGGGTCCGGGCGTCCGCGCGGCGGCGCGGCGCAGCCGGACCCAGTACGGCTGGTGCAGCCAGTCCGCCTCCGGGAGCCGCTGCGGCCGCGTCGGCGCGGCCTCGGGTGCGCGCTCGAAGCCGTACTCCGCGAGGGCGAAGGACGGCGGGGGAAAGTCCCAGGGAGCCGGGGCGGGACCCGCCTCCCACGCGACGGTCCTCCCGGCGGTCCAGTGCTCGGCGACGGCCCGTGCCGTGAGACCGGCGGCCTGGACGGCCACGGTGTCGCTGTCCGCGAGACCGTGCCCGGTCTCTCCCGCGGCCACCGTGCGCAGCCAGCGCACCGCGCTCGTGGCGTCTGCCACGGGTGCCGCGACCCGCAGGCGGCGGGGGACCCGCCCGGCCTGAAGGTGCCGCAGCACCGGCCCGAACCGCTCGGGCCGGCGTTCCAGGTAATCGGCGACCCGAGCGGCGTCGGCCTCCAGGGCGTCCCTGCTGGAGGCGGACAGCACCAGGCACTCCGGTGCGCGTCCGGCCTCGGCGTGCGCGGCCCCCGTGTCCTGCTCCACGACGACGTGGGCGTTCGTGCCGCCGATCCCGAAGCTGCTGACAGCGGCCACCCGGTCACGTCCTGCGGGCCACGGCGTGGTGCTGGTGGGTACGTACAGCGGGGTGGGGTCGTCGCCTATCTCCGGGTTGAACTCCCGGAAGTTGACGTTGGGCGGAATGCTTCCGTGGTGCACGGCGAGGACCGCGCGCACGAGACCCACCACACCGGCCGCCGCGCCCATGTGGCCGAGCTGGCTCTTGACGGAGCTCAGCGCGCACCGGCCCGACTCGTCCACGTCGAACGCCTGCCGCAGCGCGCCCACTTCGACGGGATCGCCCAGGCGGGTGCCGGTCCCGTGCGCCTCGACGTATCCGAGGTCGGCACCGGTGCGTCCGGCGCGGGACAGGGCTGTGCGGATCACCTCGCGCTGCCCCGCCAGGGACGGCGCGGTGAAACTCATCTTGGCGGAACCGTCGTTGTTGATCGCCGAACCCGTGATCACGGCGTACACCGTGTCGCCGTCGCGCCGGGCCCGCGACAGCGGTTTGAGCACCACGGTGCCGACTCCGCTCGCTCCCACCGTCCCGCTCGCGTCGTCGCTGAAGGGCCGGCAGTCGCCGTCCGCCGAGAAGATGTGCTGCGGGCGGTAGCGGTAGCCGTCGGCCTGGCCGGGGTCGACGAGCACACCCGAGGCCAGCATCACGTCGGCCTCACCCTGCCGGAGGAGCCCGGCGGCGAGATGGACGGCGACCAGCGAACTGGAACACGCCGTCTGGACGCTGAAGGCGGGACCGGTGAGGCCCAGGTGGAAGGCGGCCTTGGTCGCCAGGAAGTCCTTCTCGTGGTGCAGGGCCAGCTGGAAGCCGTCGGGCAGCCTAGACGGGTCGGCCTCGCGCAGCATCGACTGGAAGTACGTGCTCTCCCCGGCACCGGCCACCAGACCGACCCGCGTCGCCGACGTGTCGGCCACCCCCGCGTGGGCCAGGGCCTGCACACACGACATCAGGACGTGACGTTGCTGGGGGTCCATCAGGCGTGCTTCCTGGGCACTGATGCCGAAGTGGGCCGGGTCGAAGTCGAGCATCCCGTCGAGCGTGCTGCGCACACCCGTCACGCCCTCGGGGGCGTCGAAACGGCGGAAGGCGACGGAGCCGGAGACCACCAGGTCCCAGAACGCGGCCAGGTCCGGAGCGCCCGGTACCCGCACCGCCATGCCGACGACGGCGACGGGCTCACCGGGCTCACCGGGCTCGCGGGGTCCGTCGTCCCGCGTGACCGCGGCGACGTCCGCCTGCCTGCCGTCCGACGAGTTCCCGGACAGGTGCCGGGCAAGGGAGCGCACGGTGACGTGTTCGAAGAGGTCCGCGATGCCGAAGCGCGCGCCCAGTTCCGTCGTGCAGTGCAGGTGGAAACGCATCAGGGTGAGGCTGGAGGCACCCGCCGCGAAGAAGCTCTGGTCGGGGCCGATCACCACCCCGGTGACCGTCTCGAAAGCGGCGGCGAGCCGCTCCTCCTCGGCCGAGAGCCACTGCCCCGACGTCACGGTACGGCGGATCTCCTCGCCCGGCGCCCGCAGCGCCGCCTGCCGGTCCAGCTTGCCGCTGGGCGTCCGCGGCAGGGTCCGCAGTCTCCGGAACCGGTCGACGCGCACATAGGACGGCAGCAGTTCCGAGAGGTGCGCACTGAGCTGGTCGGCGGACGGCGTTCTGCCCCGGACCTCCAGCGAGGCCGTCAGCCGGCCCTCGTCACGGGACACGACGGCGTTGAGCACGTCCGGGTGACGCAGCAGGGCCGCCTCGACGGAGCCCAGTTCCAGCCGGTGTCCGCTCAGTTTGATCTGCTGGTCGTCGCGGCCCGCGTAGTGCAGCAGTCCGTCGGCGTCGAACCACGCCCGGTCCCCGCTGCGGTAGAACAGGCCCTCGCCCGGCACGTCGACGAAGCGCGTCCCGTCGGCGGCGCGGTCGTCGAGGTAGCAGCGGGTGGTCATGGTGCCGCCGATCAACAGCTCACCCGTGTACCCGTGCGGCACCAAATCGCCCTGGGCGTCCACCACCCGCAGGTCGGCGCCCGCCACCGGGCGGCCGATGGCGGGACGCTCCGGCCATCCCGCGGGATCACCGTCGAGACACAGGGCACTGACCACGTGCGTCTCGGTGGGACCGTAGTGGTTGTGCAGGCGGGCCCCGGAAAGTCCCGTGAACCAGCGGCGGACGGCGTCGGTGCACACCAGTTGCTCGCCCGCGGTGACGACCTCCCGCAGCCGCGAGGGATATCTGTTCAGGCGTACGCCGTACTCGGCGAGCAGTTGCAGGGCCACGTAGGGCATGAAGACGCGCTCGGTTCCCGCCGATTCCAGCCGTTCCAGCAGGGCGGGCGTGTCCTGACGCCATTCGGGACGTATCAGCTGCAGGCTGCCGCCGGTGCAGAGCGTGCCGAAGATCTCCTGGAAGGACACGTCGAACGACAGCATCGAGAACTGCTGGGTGGCTGCCGGCGCGCCCAGACCGCCTGGCCCCCGCTGCCAGCGGATCAGGTCGCACAGTGTGCGGTCGGAGATCTGGACGCCCTTGGGGACGCCGGTGGAGCCGGAGGTGAACAGGGTGTACAAGGGCCGGCCGCCGTCGTGGGTGCCGCCCACGTGAGGAGCGCACGCGGCACCGCCGGGGTGCGGTCCGGGCTCCGTCAGGTCGACGAGGTGGGTCACCACGCCGTCGGGCAGCAGGGCGTCCAGCGCTGCCACGCCGTCGTGGGTGACCATCACGCACAGCGGGTCGACGTGCTCCAGCACGCGGCGGAGCACGTCGGCCGGGTAGGAGGGGTCGAGCGGAACCGCGGTGATGTTGAGCCGTGCCAATGCCAGCAAGGCGACCACGTGTTCGGCGGACGGGTCGAGGTACAGGGCGGCCCGGCAGGGGCCGCCGTCGTCGGGTATCGCGTAACGTCCGGTCAGTTCCGTGGCGAGGTCCTCGGCGAGAGCGTCCAGAGCGGCGTAGCTCAGCGTGTCCCCGTCGGCCGTCACCACCGCGGGCGCTTCGGGGCTGCGGGCGACCTGCAGCGCGAACCCCTCCGCGACGGTGCTGAACCCGGGCTCCGGGTCCGGGCCGCGCCCGTGCCGCGCCAGCGACCGCCGGTACGGCGCGACCAGATCCCGTGCGGTGCCGCGACCGCCGGACGCGAGCGCGTCCACGCCCCGCCGGAACAGCTCGGCCATCGCGTCGACGGTCTCACCGGTGAAGCGGTCCTCGGCGTACTCCCACAGCAGGTCGAAACCGTCGGCGTGCTCGATCACGGAGACCGTCATGGGGCACTTGGCCTCCGACGCGGCCCACCAGAGCGGGCGCTGGACGCAGCCGGGCAGGCGCAGCCCCTCGAAGTCGGTGTTCTCCAGGACGAACAGGAAGTCGAACGGAGTGCCGTCACCCACCGCGTCCCAGCCGGTCAGCACGTCGGCGAGTGCCACGTCCTGGTGTGCGAGCACCGTCGCGCTGTCCTCACCCGCGCGGGCGAGGTTCGTGCGCAGGTCCTCCCCGGGCGCCACGGACACCGGCAGCAGGACGGTGTTGGCGATCATGCCCACGCTGTCCTCGAACTCCCGCACCGGACGGCCTGCCACCGGAGCCGCGACGCGCGGGCGTACCAGACCGGTCGCGCCGTACAGGCTCCACGTGAACACGCTCAGCAGCACCTGGAAGCGGGTCAGCCCGAACTGCGCGCAGAGCTGGTCCACCCTGCCTCGCCGGACGACGTCGAGGGAGGTGTGCAGCAGCCGGGCCCTGGGTGCCGCGCCGGTGCTGTCGGGCAGCGCCTCCCGGGGCTCCTCCAGGGCCCGGTAGTGGTGCAGGAGGGCGTCCCGCTGCGTCGCGTAGGCCGTGCTCGCCTGCCAGGCGCTCTGCCAGGTCGCGAGATCCAGGGGGTCCGGGACCGCCGCCGGGCGCGGGCCGGAGAAGGTGCCGGTGGCCTCGGCGTAGCCGTCGGACAGGTCGCGCAGCAGGATGCTCAGCGACCAGCCGTCGACGGCGATGTGGTGCAGGTGCAGCAGAAGCGTTCCCCCCGCCTCACGGGGCAGCCAGCACACCCGCAGCATCCGGGGCACGGCCAGATCGAAGGGCTCGGCGAAGAACGCGTCGGCGAAGACGTGTGCCTCGTCCTCGTCCCACATCCGCGGCTCCCCCGGCTCGTACCAGGGGTCGTAGGGGTCGCCGACCTCCTGCCGGAGTCCCTGCGACCCGAGGGTGAAGCCCGTGCGCAGCGCCGTGTGGCGCGCCACCAGGGTCCGCAGCGCCTGCCGGAGTGCGGCGGTGTCGACGGCGCCGTCCACCCGGAAGGCCTGGTTGACGGAGTAGGCCAGCGACCCGGGCGAGCGGCGCTGCAGCAGCCACAGCCGCTGCTGCTCGCCCGTGACGGGCGCCGACCGGGCACCGGCGGCCACCGCCACCGGGTAGGCGGCCTGCTCGCCGGAGTCGCCCCCGGAGACCGCCCGGGCGATCGAGGCCAGGTCACCGTGGAGAACGGTCGCCCGGGGCAGATCACGGCCCCACCGCTGGCGCACGGCGAAGCAGAAGCGCAGGGCCCGCAGAGAATCGCCGCCGCTGGCGATCCACCGGTCGCCCAGTCCGAGGTCCGTGACACCGAGGATCTCCTGGGCCAGGTCCAGGACCTCGCGCTCCGTCTCCGTCACGGCCTGCCCGTCCGGGGCGGCCGGGCGCCAGGGACGGAGCGCCTGCCGCAGCAGCGCGGCCTGGTCGACCTTGCCGTTGGCGCTGAGCGGCAGCTCCTCCACGAGGTGGATTCGGTGCGGCCGCATGTAGACGGGCAGCTGAGCCGCGAGGTGGCGGTCGAACTCCTCGTAGGACAGCTCGTGACCCAGGACCACGAACGCCAGGAGTTCGTTCGGCCCGTCGTCGCCGTCGCGGCGCACACACACATGGGCCCGCCGGACCGCCGGGTGGGAGAGCACCTGCCGCTCGATCTCACCCGGTTCGATCCGGAACCCCCGGACCTTCACCTGGCGGTCGGAACGCCCGACGTACTCGATCCGGCCCTCGGTGTCGGCCCGCACCAGGTCACCGGTGCGGTAGTGGATCTCCGCGCCGCCGTCGTACCACGCGAGCCGCACGAAACGCCGCGCGGTCTCCTCGGGCAGGTTCCGGTACCCGACCGCGAGGCCCGGACCGGACAGCAGGAGTTCGGCCACCTCACCCGGCGCCGCGACCCGGTCCCGGCCCGGCACCACAAGCACGGCGCCGGTCCCCGGCAGGGGACGGCCGATCGGCACCACGTCACCGTCGAAGTCCCGGTCGATCGGGTGGCACAGAGCGAAGGTGGCGCACTCCGTGGGCCCGTAGGCGTTGAACAGACGGGTGGTGCTGCCGGGGTTGTCCCGGTACCAGCGGCGCATCACCCGGGCGTCGAGCTGCTCGCCGCCCACGAGGACCTCGCCGACCGTGGCGAAGCAGTCCGGCACGGCTGAGACCATGGCGTTGAACAACGAGGTCGTGATGAACATGGTGTCCACCCGCTCGCGCCGCAGTGCCGAGGCGAAGCCCTCGGGAGTCCGGACGTCCTCCTCCCGCATGACCACGCAGCAGCCACCGGTCAGCAGGGGCGCCCAGACCTCGAAGTTCAGCGCGTCGAACGCCGGATTCGCCAGACACGCGTAGCGCCGGCCTGGCTCGACGCGGATGTAGCCCGGCCGCGCCAGGCGCATGACGCCGGCGTCACGCACCTCGACGCCCTTGGGCCGCCCGGTCGTTCCGGACGTGTAGAACAGGAAGGAGGATTCGGCGGCGGCGTGCGGGTCCGGCACGGCGGAACCGGCTTCCGGGACGCCGGGCAGCAGGCTGTCCACGGCGAACGCCCGTACGCCCGCGGGGAGGCCGACGGCGTGCTCGGAACCGGAATGCACCACGGCCGCGGCCGCGCAGTCCCGCAGGATGAAGTGGCGGCGTTCGGCCGGGCTCTGCTCGTCCAGAGGCACGACGCGTGCTCCCATCCGCAGGACGCCCAGCATCACGCAGACCAGCTGCCACGAGCGTGGCAGCGCCACGGCCACGGACTGCCCGGCCGTCACGCCCTGGCTGCCCAGTGCCTCGGCCACGGCGGCGGCGGCGGAGTTCAGCGTCGCGTAGTCCAGACGCGTGTCGCCGTCGGCGACCGCGTCGGCCCGCGGAAAGCTCAGAGCCCGACGGTGAATCTCCAGGGCGAGCCCGGGCTGTGCGCTCCGCTCCCCGGTCATGCCTGCTCGGGCGGTATCGACGCGGGGTTCCATCATGCCTCCGACATGGCGGTGAGGGGGGTGGGCACGGTGCTTGTCCGGTCCGTGCCGATTGCCGATCCGTCCAGCTCGGCCGAGAGGACGGCGGCCACGCGAGGCAACTCGTCGCTCTCCAACATGTCCCAGTGACCGCAGGCCACCTGCTCGACATCGAACCGGCCGGTCACGCGACGACGCCAGTACGAGCGCTGCCGGCCGGCCTCGCCCTCGGCGTCCTCCTCCGAGGCCGTCGCCTGCATCAGCACGACGCGGGCCGGCGACGGAGGTGCGGCATAGCCGCGGGCCGTCTCCCGGTGGTGGTTGTAGACGGCCAGATAGCGGGCCACCTGATCGTCGTCGATGCCCGGGTACATGCCGTTGAAGCGCACCAGCTTGTCGCGGAACTCCGCCATGCCCACCGGTGCCGCCATGGCGTGCGCCTCTGCGTCCTGCACGCCATGGGTGTCGAGCAGGACCACGCTCACGCGCTCGTGCCCCGCAGCCGCGAGGACGCGGCCCATCTCGTAGGCGATCAGACCACCGTAGGAGAGTCCGCAGAGCACCAGTGCCTCCCCCGGGCGGGGGTCGACGAGCCGCAGGTACTCCTCGGCCATCGCCTCGACGCCGGGCAGCGTGGACTCGCCGGGGTTGATGCCGGGCGCCTGCAGTCCCACCACACCGACGTCGTCGGGCAGCAGGGCGGACAGCGGCAGGTAGCAGAACGCCGTACCGCCCGCGGGATGCACGCACACCACGCGCCGCCTGCCGTCCCCGTCCCGGAACCGCACCAGGCTGCTGTCCTGCGCGGAGCGGTCCGTCCCGGCGCCGGCCTCCCGCACCCGTTCGGCCAGCGCCTCGATGGTGGGGTGCAGCATGACCTCGCGCACCTGCAGCGACACTCCGAGTTCGTCCTGGACGGCGGACGCCATCTTGATCGCCGAGATCGACGTGCCACCCAGTTCGAAGAAGTTGTCGCCGACCCCGAGGTCCGGGTGCAGCAGCACCTGCCGCCAGATCCGGTACAGCGCCATCTCGACGTGGTCGCGCGGCGCGGCCGTGTTGACCCGCCCGGAGCGGGCGCTCGCGGCGGCGCGCAGCACCGCCGGCCGGTCGACCTTGCCGTTGCGGCTCAACGGCAGCCCGGGGAACTCGGCCACCACGGTGGGGATCATGTAGTCGGGCAGGCGGTCCTTCAACGCCGCGCGCCACTCGTGCGGCGTCCGCGCCGGCGTGGCGGGGCATGCCACGCCGGCCACCAGGTACGGGCCACCCGGGGTCTCCCGGTCGGCGAGCACCACGGCCTCCCGCACGCCGGGCACCGCCAGCAGCGCCGTCTCGACCTCGCCGGGTTCGATGCGGAAGCCGCGCAGCTTGAGCTGGTCGTCGCGGCGGCCGGCGTACTCGGCGTTGCCGTCGGGCAGCCAGCGCGCCAGGTCACCGGTGCGGTAGACCCGTTCGCCGGGCAGGAACGGGTCGGGCAGGAAGCGTTCGTCGGTGAGGTCCGGCCGGTTCAGGTATCCGTGGGCCAGACTCGCCCCGCCCAGGTAGACCTCGCCCGCGACGCCCACGGGTACCGGGCGCATGCGGTCGTCGAGCAGGTAGAGGCGGGTACCGCGCAGTGGCCGCCCGATGGGGCACGACCGCTCGTCGGGCCGCGGGTCCGTGTAGGCGGTGGCGTACAGCGTCGCCTCGGTCGGGCCGTAGCCGAAGCAGATCCTCAGACCGGGCAGCAGTTCGCGCATCCGGTGCAGGGCGCTCTCCGGCAGGGACTCCACTCCGGTGAGGAGCCGTCGCAGGCTCAGGCCGGACAGCCGCGCAGCCGGGTCCTCGTCGATCCACAGGACGAAGGAAGGGGGCAGGAAGGCGTGGGTGACCTCGTGTTCACGCAGCCACCCCATCAACGCCCCGGGGTCCCCGCGGAGCTCGTCGGGCACCACGTGGAGCACCGCTCCGGTGGTCAGCGGTACGAGGAGTTCGTGCACGGAGGCGTCGAAGCCGATGCTCGACCAGGCCGACGACGCCTCACCGGGGCAGTCGCCCATGAGTTCGCGCCAGTGGTCGAAGAGGTTGACCACGCTGCCGTGCGTCACCGCCACGCCCTTGGGACGGCCGGTCGATCCCGACGTGTAGATGACATAGGCGAGCCTGCCGGGATCCGAGCCGATGTCCGGTGTTTCGTCACGCGTTCCCCCGGCTTCCACGTCGGCCAGGTTCTCCCACGGCGGCGAACGGTGACCGGCCGCGTCCGCCGCGTCGGTGAGCACGAGCAGGGGTGCGGCGTCCTCCGTCATGGCGGCGAGCCGTTCGGAGGGCTGACCGGGATCGAGGGGCAGATAGGCGGCTCCGGCCTTCAGGATCCCCAGTACCCCGATGACGAGTTCTGCCGTGCGGCCGGCGTGCAGCCCCACCACGGTGCCGGGGCCGGCGCCGCGGGCGATCAGCGCGTGGGCCAGCCGGTTGGAGCGGCGGTCCAGCGTCGCGTAGTCCACTTCGGTGTCACCGGCCACCACCGCGAGCTGCCGCGGGCGTTCACGCGCCTGGGTCGCGAACCGGTCCAGCAGCGGTACCGGGGCCGGGGCGCCCGGCACCACCGCGGGGGGGCCCGCACTGAAGGTCGCGAGGATCTCGCGCTGCTCGTCCTCGTCCAGCAACGTCAGGTCGGCGATCTCGGCCCCGGGCCGTTCGGCCATCAGACGCAGCACACGGAGGAACTGACGTATGAACCGCTCCACGGTCGCACGGTCGAAGAGCGCCACCGCGAAGTCGATCTCTCCGACGAGCTCCCGTTCCTCGTCGGCCAGGGCCAGCACCATGTCGAACTTGGCGGGCACGTGGGCGGCGTCCTCACGCAGCGCGACCTCCATGCCAGGGAGTTCGAGCTCCTTCCGCATGGAGGGAACCCAGGCGAACATGGTCTGGAACAGCGCGGTGAAGGCGGGACTCCGGGGCGGATTGACCAGCTCGACGACCCGTTCGAAGGGCATGTCGACGTGCTTGAGCGCGTCACGGATCCGCTGGTTGACCTGCTCGAGGGCGTCCCTGACCGTCGGAGAACCGGACAGGTCCGCCCGCAGTGCGAGGGTGTTGACGAAGAGGCCGATCAGACCCGTGACGTCCCCCCGCCGCCGGTTCGACGTCGGGGCGCCGACAACGATGTCGTCCTGCCCGGAGAGCAGGGACAGCAGGATCGACCAGCCGGTGAGAACGGTCGCGTACAAGGAGACGCCGTTGTCCGCCGCGAGTTGGCGCAGAGCCCGCGTCAGGCCCTCGTTCACGGTCACGGACACCCGGTCGCCGCGGAAGTCCTGCTCGGGGGGGCGCGGCCGGTCGGCGGGGAGGGACAGGACGGCCGGTACGCCGTCCAGCGCGGACGTCCAGTAGTCGGCGTGCGCGGCGTGCTCGCCGCCCGACATCCAGTCCCACTGCCAGCGGGTGTAGTCGCTGTACTGCCAGGTCAGTTCGGGCAGCTCCGCGTCCCGCCCCTGGGAGAGCGCGGTGTACACCGCGCCCAGTTCCCGCAGCAGCAGCGACCGGGACCACCCGTCGAAGACGATGTGATGCGCCGTCAGCAGCAGGACGTGATGGTCGGCTCCGAACGCCACCAGCCGACCGCGCACCATGGGCTCCGCGCCCAGGCTGAACGGGGCACTCTCCACGTCCCGCCGCATGCTCACGAACCGCTCGGCGGCGTCCGGCAGTCCGGTCAGATCGTCCAGCTCCACCGGGAACCCGGTGTGCGGCGGATCGACCACCTGGAGTGCCGAGCCACCGGAGGGCACCAGACGAGTGCGCAGAGCCTCGTGCCGCGCCGCGAGCGTGTGCAGGGCCTGCAGAAGGACGTCACGGTCCAGCGGTCCCCGGATGTCGAAGGGCATCGGCTCGTTGTAGGCGGCGCTGGCGTCTCCGTCCATGCGCGCCATCACCCACAGCCGCTCCTGAGCGAGGGACAAGGGCGCGGGCTGAGTTCCCCGACCGTGTTCGTTGCCGGCTGCAGATACAGGGGATGGCACGGATTACCCTTCGGGAAGGAAATGCGCCGGTCCTCCCCACGCGGCTCGTCATATGCGGCCCGGCGGGGGAATCTCCGGCGATTACTTCGAATTGTGGACGCCGGCCTCGAAATGAGGTGTTCGAAGCGGGAGTGCGTGTCGCGCGCACCGGATTCCGTGTCGAAATCGACGGCCACGCGCGGCGGCTTCACTCTGACAGTACGTCAAGACCGATGACGGAAGACTCCTCGATGGACGTGCGATGTGCCGGTGGCCTGACACCGAGTCATTTCCCGAGATGCTAGATGCGTGCTGTTTGAACGGTCAACAGTGACCCACGCCACACCCGCTCGCGTATGGGGCCTACTGCCTGAAAGCGCATCAGTGGAGGCCACGCAGCCGGTGGCGGCGGGCGGGGCACCACGAAACGGCAGTGTCACCGCCGACCGCACCAGCAGCGTCATACGCAGGTCCACCGCCCACGGCTGGGACACGGCCGACTCCCGCAGCCGCGCGGCCGGTTCCCCCCGCGTCAAAGCCCCCGTGCCGCTACTACGGCTTGCGGCCGACCGCGCCGAGCTGGGCGACCACGGTGCCGTCCTCGTCACGCCAGCGGGAGCAGGAGACGATGCCCGGGTCGAGCAGGTCGAGGCCCTCCAGGAAGGATGCGAACTCCTCGCGGGAGCGGGCCGTGATCGGCGGCGTGGCGTTCTCGTTCCAGAACGCCATTGCCGCCGCGTTGCCCTCGCCGCCCAGCGCCGGCTCCAGCGTCGGGTGGGTGAGCACCAGGTAGCTGCCCGAGGGCACCGCGTCCAGCAGAGTGCGCACGATGGTGCGCGCCTCGTCGGTGTCGAGCACGAAGTTGAGGATGCCGAGCATCATCACGGCCACCGGGCGGTCCAGATCCAGTGTCCCGTGCACCTCCTGGACGATCCGGCGCGGGTCGTGGGCGTCGGCGTCGATGTACTCGGTGCGGCCCTCGTGGGAGCTGGTGAGCAGCGCGCGGGCGTGGGCGAGCACGATCGGGTCGTTGTCGACGTAGACCACGCGGGCGTCCGGGGCGATGCGCTGGGCGACCTCGTGGGTGTTGTTCACAGTGGGCAGGCCCGTGCCGATGTCCAGGAACTGGCGCACCCTGGCCTCGCCCGCCAGGTACTCCACCACCCGGCCCAGGAAGGCGCGGTCGGCTCGGGCGACCTCGCCGATACTGGGGTAGAACCCGGTGACTTGGTCGCCGACCGCCCGGTCCACCGGGTAGTTGTCCTTGCCGCCGAGCCAGTAGTTCCAGACCCGGGCGTTGTGCGCGATGTCGGTGCGGATGCGGTCGGTCGTCACGAGCGGATACCCCTTCGCAGTACGGCGGCGAGGGCGTCCGGCCGGTTCGTGGTCACGGAGTTCAGGCCCCTCAAGAGCAGCTTACGCATGATGCGGCGAGTGTCCGCGGTCCAGGCTGAGACCAGACGTCCCGCAGGTCCCGGCCGGAGGCCGTGCCCTTCAGGACGGCGTCGTGTGCGACGACAGTGCGAGCCGAGACGGAGAAGGTGTTCACGGCACCAGTGTCAGTGGCCGCCCGGGTCTGCACCAGGGCGATGGCCGGCCCACGGACGGCCTCGGACGCGGGGCCAGCCGGCGAGTCCTTGATTGATCGGCATGTCGGACGATCCGGCTCGGGCTCTCGTGAACTGTCTCAGGGCCGAATGCGGGCAGCCGCCGGAGGGATGCCGGTCACCACGCGCCCCGCCGTTCCCCATACGTAACAGGGATCCGCCGATCGTGACATCTCCCTGCCCATCACCTGAGGAGAGAGAGCATGTCCTTGCCCTTGAGCCGCTCAGGGAGGGGCAGACCGCTCGCCGTGCCGACCGGCGGTCTCGCTCCGGGGCAAGCCCCGGCGGCAGGACGCCGCCCCGCCGCCGAACCGGTTACGACGATCCCTCGTACGCGGCGTGCAGTGCCCCGGCCAGCCCCAGCCGCGACGACACGTTCAACTTTCTGTACACGCGGGCCAGATGACTGTCGACCGTGCGTGTGCTGAGGAAGAGCCGCTCCGCTATCTGCCGTGAGCGCAGCCCCGACGCCGCCAGCTCCGCGACCTCCCGCTCCCGGCTGCTCAGCGGATCCGACGGCCGCGCCGAACCGCCCGGCCCGCGCGGAAGTGACCGCCGGACGCGCTCGGCCTCGTCCGTCACGAGTATCGCCCCAAAGGAGCGGCCCGCCGCCTCCGCCGTGTCCAGCAGCGCGGTCGCGGCGTCGCGGCCTCGGACGGCGTCCACCGTGCGGGCCGCCGCCACGAGCGTCCAGGCGTGCTGGAGCGGCAGCCCCGCGCCGCGGAAGTCCTCGGCGGCCTGTTCGAACAGCGTGACGGCCTCGGCATCGGCACCGACTGCCGCGCACACCTGGGCCCGCGCTCGCCGTACGCATGCCCATTGCAGCGGGAGGTTCCGGCGCGCGGCCTCCGTCTCCGCGTCGGCCAGGACGCGCTCCGCGCGTGCCGCGTCCCCACCGGCGAGGGCCGCGTCGGCCAGCAGAGCGAGCAGCGACGGCCGGAACGTCGGCTGCACCTCCGGCAGCCGCTCGCCGCCCCCGCCGTCCAGCAGGGTCCGCGCGCACCCCACGGGGTCGCCGCCCAGCATCTGGGCGTGGGCCAGCAGGCTGATGGCGGACGTGGCCCACCAGCCGCGCCCCAGGGTCACGGTGTCGACGGCCCGGGCGGCCGACGCCACCGCCTCGGCCGCGTGCCGCCGTCCCCGGGCCCAGACGAGGGTCGTCGAGCGCATCGCGGTGGCGAGGTTGGCGACGTCCGGCGCTCCGATCCGGCGGGCCAACCGCTCGGCCTCGTCCGCCTTGCGGAGTGCGCCGTCGAGCCGGCCGCCCCACTGGTCCGTCATCGTCAGGCCCAGCAACTGGTGGGCGCGGATGTGTTTTTGTGCCCCGCCGGTCGCGGCATGCAGTCCCCGGCTCAGGTGGCGGCGGGCGTCCACGAAACGTTCCAGGTACAGCTCGGCGCATCCCATCAGGGCGAGGACGTCCGGCGTGTGGCCCGCCATCCCGTCCGGCAGGGCGTCCACCAGGCGCGCGCATGCGGTGACCTCCCGCGCGGCTTCTGCCGGATCGCCCGAGAAGGCTTCGCAGAACGCGATGAGGACGCGCAGCGCGACGCGCACGTCGGGGGGCGCCGCACCGAGCGACCCGGACGCCTCGCGCAACAGCGGCCGCACCTGGTCGTGGCTGCCGCGCAGGGCGTGCACCAGCCCGTAACGCAGCACGAGCTCAGCGCCCGGCGCGGACAGCGCAGACGGGAACGGACGCGGCAGCAGCGCGACACCGGCTGCGGCGATGGCCTCCGCTTCCTCGTAGCGGCACAGCAGCCGCTCCGCCTCCGCGCACAGCCCGTGCGCGCGCAGGAGCTGGGTGGGGGAGAGGGTGTCACGGCCGGCGAGCAGGTGGTGGGCGGCGTCCCGCGCCTCCGTGAGTCTGCCGGCCGCGATCAGCGCCCGGCAGTGCGCGAACTCCACCTCGGTACGAGTCACGACGGTGTCGTCGCCGACGGGCGGCGCGCTCCCCTCGTCCGCGGGCCGCTGGTCCCCTCGCCCCTCCTCGGGCAGTGCGGCCCCCGCCGGCGCCTCCGACGGCGGCAGGGCGTCCAGCGTCAGCCGCAGGCGGCGTACGGCGGTCTCCGGCGCGGTGCTCGTCTTGAGGACTGCGCTCTCGTACAGGATGCGCGCCGCGACCGGGTCGGTGCCGGCCAACTGCTCCGCATGCCGGGCCTGTTCGTGCACGCTCTCGCCGCGCGCCGCGATCAGCCGCAGAGCCCGCCGGTGCGCGCGGAGCCGGAAGGCGAGATCACTGGCCGCGTGTGCGACGTGCCCGTCGACAGGGTGACGGAAGGCCATGCGTCCGCCCGGCCCGGCCGGGCGCATCAGGTCGGCGCGGACGTTCTCCGCGACGGCGTCCAGAGTGGCCTCCGTGCCGAGACCGCTCACCCAGGCGACGTCGTCCAGGCGGAACGGCTCGCCGAGCACGGCGGCGGTGCGCGCGGCGAGAGCGGCGGACGGCGAGAGCGCGTCGAGTTCCGCGACCGTCGCGGAGGCCTCCCGCAATAGGGCGCCGACGTCCCTGCCGGGGCTGTCGGGCCACTGCTCGGGGTCCCAGTCCGCCGCAAGCAACAGCCGCACGTAGTGCGGGTTTCCCTCGCCGGCCTGTCTCAGCCGGACGAGGAAATCATCCTGTCGGCCGTTCGCCCCGCCGGTGCCGCGTGCACCGTCCGCCCCGGGTGAACGGCCGGATCGCGCCGAGTACTCGACGAGTCGGGCGACGGCGTCCGCGCCGAGCGGTCCGCAGTCCACACGCGTCACCACGCCCGAGCGCGTTCCGTGCTCCAGCGCCTCGCGCAGCGCGGGAGCGCTCTGGCGAGGTCTGTGGGCGACGACGAGCAGCATCGGCTCCGGACCGGGCGCCCGCACCAGGCGCAGGAGCACACCGAGTGAACACGAGTCGAGCCGGTGCGCGTCGTCCAGCACCAGGACGCCGCCCGCCGCCCGCCGGGTAACGGCGTCATGCCAGTACCCGCTGTGCGGACAGACCGCGCCCGGCCCGCCGTGCCCTGGGCGCCCACAGGTGGCCGTGCAGGCGGGCACCGCCCGGCCAGGCACCGGCACGAGGGCGTCGCGGAACACCTGGAACGGCACGGCGGCGACCCGTGGCGCGGGCGCATGGAGTCCGGGCAGTCCGGCTGCCCGGGCGAGGCGCAGCACCTCCGAGACCAGACGTGTCTTGCCGGCCCCCGGCTCCCCGCTCACGGCGACGACCGTGCCCGGTCCGCCGGGCAGCTCCCCCAGCAGACGCGCGAAGAGCGCGGTCTCCGCCGCGCGGCCGACGAACAGCTCGCCTTCCTCGAACGGTGCTGCGACGATCACGAAACCCCCCTGGACGGCCAAGACGAAGGCGTGCCCCGGCGAGGGGCATGTCTCTCCCTCTGATTTTGGACCGTCTTGACCGCGGTGATGCCGGAATCCGGTTGCGTAGTCGATTGCGTATTTCTACGGCAGCCCGCAGCCCGCAGCCCCGACAGACTTCGGATGCCCCCGCCCCGGACGCATCCCTCACGGGAGGAAACAGTGAAGCTCAGGAAACTCGTGGCCTCTGCGGCAGTCGGCGCCGCCGTGCTCACCGCCGTACCGGCTGTCACCGCCTCGTACACCGCCTACGCCTGCGACGACACCCAGTCGGACTGCACCGACGACCCCTACACCGACCCGTGGGACGACCCCTACGGCGACCCGGGCGGCGGCGACGGCGGAAGCGGCTCGGACATCAACATCAGCGAGGGCGAGGTCGGCCAGCTCGTGGACGCCACCCTCCCGCCGGTCATCATCACCGGCAAGTCCATCAGCCCGCCGACTCCGATGGACCCGAACATCCCGACCGTGAGCTGGGGCGGAGGCGGAGGCGGAGGCGGTAACGGGGCCCTGGTCGTGGCCACGAAGGACAAGTCCGAGGCGCGCGGCGACTGCATCCGCAACGCCACCACCCAACCCGTCACGCTGAACCAGTCGGTGAAGTACAACGTCTCGTACCAGGTCAGCGCCAACCTGTCGGCGAACGCCGCGGGCGTGCTCTCCGCCGGCCTCGGCGTACAGCTCAACACCAGCCTCGAACGCTCCTACAACCTCCAGATCGTCCTCAACCCCGGACAGACGGTCGCCCTGTTCGTCCAGTACCAGACCAACACCTACGCCGTCACGTCCTCGAACCTGATCGGCTACACCAGCACCGAGTACGCCGACGTCGTGCAGCCCACGGGCGTCGTCACCCTCCGCGCCTGCTGATGAGGGCCGTCCCCACCGGTCGGGCGGTACGGCGGGTCGCCCCCGTCGTACCGCCCCTGGACGCACGGGCGGTGCCCGACGAGGACCGGGCGCGGGCCGAGGCGGCCCTCGCCGGCCTGGCCGCCGCCGTGCGCCGCCATCTCGGCAACCCCGATCTCTTCCACCGCCCTCGGTTCCGTACCGCCGTGCACCACCGCCACCTGGCGCGTGTCCCCGCCCATCAGGTGACGGAGCGGATCGCAGCAGCGGCCGAGGAGCGGGCCGCGGCCGGACTGCTGGCGGTCGCCTCGGTACGGGCCGAGATCGCCGAACGTCCCGGCCGCCGACCCTGTTTCACGCCGGACGCGCTGCGCGAACTGCACGCGCTCATCGCCGGGTGCGACCCCAGCATCCCCGGCGACGGCGGCTTCCGGACCGGGACCGGCCGCGTCACCTGGGCCGACGGTCGCACCTTCATCATCGCCGTGGCACCCGGCCGGGAACTGCGCGACCACATGGAACGCTGGCACTGGTGGTCCGTGCGGACGACCGCACCGGCCCTGGACGCTGCGGCCCTCGGCATGGCAGAACTGCTCACCGTTCACCCCTTCCGGGACGCCAACGGCCGCACGGCCCGGCTTCTGGCCCAGTGCGACCTCGTCGCCGCCTCCCTGCTGCCGGGACTCCTGCTCGACCTGGAGGGGTGGACCCATGCGCACCGACTGGAACACGACGAGGCACTGGTCGCCGCCTCGGAGGGGCACCTTACGCGCTGGGGCGCCCTCTTCGCCCGCGCCGTCGCCGACACGGCCCGCCACCGCACAGCCACCATCCACCGCTACGCGGCACTGCTCGACGCGGCGGCGGCACGGGCCGGCGAGGGCACACCGTCAGCGGCGGTTCTGACGGCCCTGAGCTCCGCCCCGGCGCTCACCCCGGCATGGCTGCGCGAGCGCGTCCCCTTCGACCCCGAGCCCGTGCTCGCGGACCTGCTGGCCTCGGGCGTCCTCGTGCCGCATCCACGGCTGCCGGGAGCGGCGGTGCACCCCAACTCCTCAGCCGTCCTGGACGAACCCTGGTCGGCGCCGTCGCGCACCTGACTCCGACGCCGTCAGGCGTCCAAGACGCGGGATCCTCGAACAACCCGGACGAGGCTTCTGCCAGAAACGGACTTAACGCCCTCTCAGGACCGAGTGGCCGCCGTCCTTGTCCTTCTCTACGCCCAGCCGCTTACGCGGATCACCAGGCTCAGCAGCGACGACGTCCACCACGAGGACGGCACAGTTCTCGTCCGTCTCGGCGATCCACCTTCGCCCGTTCCCGCTCCGTTCGACGGGATGTTGCTGGACTACCTGGACCAGCGGCCGAACACCAAAACCGCCACCAACCCCGATGCCCGATGGCTCTTCCCCGGCCGCCGGGCCGGACAACCCATGACCCCGGAAGCCATGGCGCCTCGGCTCCGTCAACTGGGCTTCCCAACCCGGCCAGGACGCACAGCGGCGATCCGCCAGCTCGTCCTCCAGGCCCCTGCTCCGGTGATCGCCCGGATGCTCGGCTACAACGACGACCACACAACCCGGATCGCCGAAGAAGCCGGAGGAACGTGGCGTCACTATGCCCCCGGTGACCACCGGCGCTGACTACCGCCCGTCAGGCGCTGCTTGACCTTGCCACTGGCGGCAGGGTTGCACGATGACCGGCATGAACAGCACCGCACCGCAGAGCAGCAGGATTGTCGCCGTCACCGGAGCCGGCACCGGGATCGGACGGGCCACCGCCCGCGCCTTCGCCGCTGAGGGCGCCCATGTGGTCGCGATCGGGCGGCGGGCTGAGCCCCTCAAGGAGACTGCGGCCAGGCACGACCGGATCACGCCGCTGGCCGCCGATATCACCGCCGAGGGCGGGCCGGATCGGATCATCCGGGCCGTGCTGGAGACACACGGCCGACTGGACGTACTGGTCAACAACGCAGGCATCGTGCGCAGCGGCGCCCTCGGCACGCTGACGCCGGAGATGATCACGGCTCAGCTTGCCACCAACCTCGTTGCCCCGATCCTGCTGGCCCAGGTCGCGCTGCCGCTTTTGGAGAAGTCGGGCGGGGTGATCGTCAATGTCAGTACGTCGGTGGGGCAGCGGGCCTGGCCCGGCGGCTCGGTCTATGCGGCTACCAAGACCGCTCTGGAGTTGCTGACCCGCAGCTGGGCGGTCGAGCTGGCACCGCGCGGGATCCGGGTGGTGGCGGTCGCCCCCGGCGCGATCGACACCCCCATCGGCGAGCACCAGGGCCTGACGCCGGAGCGGATGGCGGCGGTGCGGGAATGGCAGCTGGCGCACACTCCACTGGCCCGGATCGGCCGCCCCGAGGAGGTGGCCTGGGCAGTCACCCAGCTTGCCGCACCGGCCGCGTCGTTTGTCACCGGGGTAGTACTCCCCGTCGACGGCGGAGCGGTCGTGGCGTGATAGGAGTGGCCCGGGAGGTGGGATGGGTGCTGATCGGTGAGCTGGCCAGGGTGACCGGGACAACCGCCCGTGCGTTGCGGCACTACGAGCAGGCCGGGCTGATCTCCTCGCAGCGGGCCCCCAACGGCTACCGCGTCTACGACGAGCGGGCGGTGGTGCGGGTCCGCAATATCCGCTACCTGCTGGCCGCCGGGATCACCCTGGACGACGTGCGGGTGTTCCTGCCGTGCCTGAACGGCGATGTGGCCGCCGCACCGCCCTCGGACAAGGGCCTGCGAGTCGCGCTGGAACGGCTGGCAGTCCTCAACGAACGCATCGCTTCCCAGACCGAGGCCCGCGACCGGCTGGAAGCCGCGTTGCAACAGGCAACCGGTGGCCGGGTCCGCCCAGTGGCCTGACACCCGCCTCGTCGCAGAAGCCGGAGGAACCTGGAGTCGCTACGCTCCGCGCGGTCACTCACGGTGACCACGAGCCCTCACCGACCAAGGCATACGCGACTCTCGATTACGCGAGGTCGCCAGTGGCACACTTCTTCCGGGTGCGGGGCGGAAGGCAGGTGCCGCGACACCCGTGTGAGGTGCGCGAGCGCTGGTTGTGTCGCTCAGAACCAGGGACTTTTCAGGGGCTTTCAGCCCTGTCCCAGGGACTTTCCAGGGATTTTTCGCTGAGTAAGCGGGAAAGGGCCTCACAGCTTCGAAAGTCACAAAGCCCCAGGTCAGGGTCGGTTTCCTGTCGGCAGATGCCGCTCGCGGGGCCGTGTCCCCATGCAGTTCACCTGGGATGGGCGAGGACGCGCAGATGTGGGCCGGGCAGGCGCCGCGAGAGTCCCCTGACAGCGGCGCCGCCGTGGGTGCTGGTCGGGGTTAACTCCCCCTTGAACAGCGCCACTTGGCGGCGCCGCATTCTCCGGCGCGTCTCGAACTGCTGAGCGCAGACCGGGACGACTCCCCGGGTGAACACCGGTGAACGCGACGTCTCGTCTCAGTCCACCGGCCAGGTGTGCACCGGGGCGTTGAGGTGCATGTAGTCGATGTACAGCTCCGTCATCCGGCGCAGCGCGTCATGCCGGCTGACATGCGTGGTGTCCTCCAGCCTGTGCACCATCTCCTTCTGCCACACCGCGCCGTTGCGGGCCGTGACACACCGCTGCTCGATGATGCCGAGCAACGGCTCCCGCCACGCCGCGTCCATGCCCGACAGCTCCAGGCCCCGGTGCGCCAGCGGCAGCAGCCGCCGCAGCACCAGCTCCGGCACCGGCACCTCACCCATGCCGGGCCAGTACAACAACGCCTCGATGCCGTGCCGTGCGGCGGTGTGCAGGTTCTCCTCCGCCGCCGAGAACGACATCCGCGACCACACCGGCCGGTCCTCCTCCACCAGGGCCCGCGTCAGGCCGTAGTAGAAGGCGCCGTTGGCCAGGGTGTCCGCGACCGTGGGGCCCGACGGCAGCACCCGGTTCTCCACCCGGACGTGCGGCCGGCCGTCCGCCACCGCGTACACCGGGCGGTTCCAGCGGTAGATCGTGCCGTTGTGCAGGGTCAGCTCGGCCAGCTCCGGAATGTCGCCCCGGTCCAGCGTCTCCACCGGATCCTGCTCGTCGCACAGCGGCAGCAGGGCCGGGAAATAGCGGAGGTTCTCCTCGAACAGGTCGAAGACGCTGGTGATCCACCGCTCACCGAACCACACCCTCGGCCGTACGCCCTGGACCTTGATCTCCTCGGGCCGGGTGTCCGTCGCCTGTTCGAACAGCGGGATACGCGTCTCGTGCCACAGCTCCTTGCCGAACAGGAAGGGAGAATTCGCAGCGAGCGCCACCTGCACCCCCGCGATGGCCTGCGCCGCGTTCCAGTAGCGCGCGAATTCCTCGGGCGAGACCTGGAGGTGGAACTGGGTGCTGGTGCACGCCGCCTCGGGGGTGATCGTGTCCGCGTAGGTGCGCAGCCGGTCCACGCCGTCCACCTCGATGCGCAGGTCCTCGCCCCGGGCCGCGAACACCTGGTCGTTGAGCAACCGGTAGCGCGGGTTCTCCGACAGCGCGGACACCCCGATGTCCGCCTGGCGCAGCGTGGGCAGGATGCCGACCGTCACCAGCCGCGCCCCGACCGTACGGGCCCGGTCCTCGGCGTGGTTGAGCGCCGCCCGGATCTCGTCCTCCCAGGCGTCCGGACCGCCCGCCGTGAGCCGGCGCGGCGGCACGTTGATCTCCAGGTTGAACCGGCCCAACTCCGTCGACCAGGACGGGTCAGCGATGGCCTCCAGCACGTCGCTGTTGCGCATCGCGGGCTCGCCGTCGTCGTCCACCAGGTTCAGCTCGATCTCCAGCCCGACCCTCGGCCGGTCGCTGTCGAACCGCGACTCGCGCAGCATCTGGGCGAACGCGTCGAGGCACTGCTGCATCTTGAATCGGTACCGGCGGCGGTCCTCGCGGGTGAAGACGAGCGCCGGGACGTCCCGTCCCATCGGCCCTCCTGGATTCCCTCCTCCAACACCTGTGCACCCCAGCCTCGCATCACCCACCGCACCCCACCACGCGACAGCCGCCGCTACGGCCCGTCGAGCACCCGGGCGAGCAGCAGGGCCACGTCGTCGTGGTCGTCCGGGTGGCGCAGGCCGGAGACCAGCCGGTCGCAGATCTCCTCCAGCGCGGGGCCGGCCCCGTCCAGCAGGGACAGCAGGGTGTCCAGCCGTTCGTCAATGGCGTGCTGCCGGGTCTCCACCAGCCCATCGGTGTACAGCACCAGCAGATCGCCGGGCTCCATCGGGACGCCGGTCGCCTCGAACCGGACCCCGCCCACCCCGAGCGGCGCCGCGGCCGGGAGGTCCAGAAACCTCGCGGGCCTGCCGGGCCGGACGAGGGCAGGCGGCAGATGTCCGGCGTTGGCGACCGTGCACCAGTGGGTGGCGGGGTCGTACACCGCGTACAGACAGGTGACGATGTAGTGCTCCAGGTCGCAGGTGATCCGGTCCAGGTGGCGCAGGACCGCCTCCGGGGCCAGGTCCAGATCGGCGTACGCGCACGTCGCGGTGCGCAGCCGGCCCATGGTGGCGGCCGCGTCGATGCCGTTGCCCATCACGTCGCCGACCACCAGGGCGGTCCGGTCCCCGCCCAGCGGGATCACGTCGTACCAGTCGCCGCCCACCTCGCTGGTGGCCTGCGCGGGCTCGTAGCGGGAGGCCACCTCCAGGCCGGTGTGGCGGGGGGAGTGGTCGGGCAACAGGCTGCGCTGGAGGGTGAGCGCGGTGTTGCGGACGCTCTGGAACCAGCGCGCGTTGTCGATCGCCACCCCGGCCCGGCCCGCTATCTCGGCGGCCAGCACCACGTCGTCCTCGTCGAAGGGCAGGGGATTGCGGGTCCGCTTCAGGTCCAGCGCGCCCAGCACCTCACCGTGCGCGATCAGCGGCACCGCCAGGTACGAGTGCACGCCCGCCTCCGCGAGCAGCGCCTCCCCGTCCGCGTCCCGCGCGATCCGGGGCAGGTCCTCTGCCTGTACGTGCGGGACCAGCACCGGGCGCCCGGTGTGCACGCACAGCGTCACCAGCCGGTCCCCGTCGTAGGCGGCCACGTTGCCCGGCGGGTCGGCGGCATGCGTGGCCACGGTCGGGTGGGCCGCCTTCAGGGCGAGCGCCCGGAACAGTTCGGGCCCGTGAGCCGGGCTGCTCGTGCGGCGGCAGGCCAGCGCCGAGTCGAGTACGTCCACGGCGACCACGTCCGCCAGCACCGGCGCCGCCACCTCGGCCAGCTCACGGGCGGTGCGGTCCACCTCCAGGGTGGTGCCGATCCGCGCCGAGGCGTCCGCGATGACCGCCAGCCGTCTGCGCGCCCGGTCCGCCTCCGCGGCCGCCTGGTGGCGCTCGGTCACGTCCACCACGGAGGCCGCCGCGCCGAGCACCCGGCCGTTGGAGTCCTCCAGCCGGTAGAAGGACAACGACCAGGCGTACTGCCGGCCGGGATCGTTGCGCGGGTGGCCCACGTGGTACTGGTCCAGCAGCGGGATGCCGGTGGCGAGGACTTGGCGCAGCGCCGACTCCACGGTCTCCACGTCCGTCAGCGGCAGTGTCTCGCGCAGGTCACGGCCCACGTGATCGGCGGCCGGCATGCCGTCGATCCGCTCCAGCGCCGGGTTGACCAGCAGATACCTCAGGTCCGGGTCGAGCAGGGCGAGCCCGATGGGGGACTGGTAGACCAGCCGCTCGCACAGCGCCAGGTCGGTCTCCACCCGCTGGAGCAGGCCCCGGTCGGCGGCGATGCCGAGCGCGTACACCTCGCCCTGGTCGTCGAGCAGCCGCATCGTGCGGAACTCGGTCAGCCGGCTGGAGCCGTCCTTGTGCCGGACCGGGAAGGCGCCCGCCCATCCCTGGCCGGTGGCCAGCACCTCGGCGAACAACTGCACCGCCGACTCGATCCGGCCCGGCGAGACCAGCAGCCGGCCCGCCTCGGAACCGAGCGCCTCCTCGGCGGAGTAACCGAAGAGATCCTCGGCCTGCGGGGTCCAGAAGACGATGCGGCCCCGGGTGTCCAGGACCACCGCGGCCACGCTCAGCAGATCCAGCAGGCCCGTCGGCCGAGGGTCCTGGGCGTCGTGCTCCTCGTCCGACCGGAAGGAGTCCGCTGCCATCCCGCCACCTCCACCCGCCCGGTACGGGCGTCGCCCGACAGTTCGGGACCGGTACCCCTCCATGCTGCCCCCGCCGCCCGCTCCCGCCCACCGCAGAGCACACCCGCCCCCTCAGCCGCCCTCCTCGTGCTCCTTGTCGTCGCCGTGGGGCGGCACCCAGTGGTGCTCGGTGAACCAGCGGCCGAACAGCGCGCCCCCGTACACCACGAAGCCCACGCCGATCAGCCAGGACGACACGACCAGCACGGTGCCGACCGCTCCGTAGCTCAGCGCGTTGGTCACGATCAGCGGGGTGAAGACCAGGGAGGAGAAGGCGCGCAGCCCGGCCAGGCCCGCCACGCTGGCGACCGCCCCCGGCAGCAGCTCCCGCCAGCGGACCTGGCCGCCCAGCAGGAACCAGGGCCCCCACCAGAAGAAGAACAGCGTGGTCACCGCCGTCAGGAAGATCCGGGAGAACCCCTCCACCCTCGTCCCGGTCTGCACCTCCTGGTACAGGTACGCCATCAGCACCAGCAGCCAGGTCGCCTGCCGCCACACCCGGTGCCAGCGCCCGGCGGGCAGCCCCCAGATGCGTTCGAACGCGTTCTGCACGCTGCCGCCGAAGGACACCCCGAACACCGCCAGCATCAGGATGCTCCACGCGCTGGTGGTGCCGATGACCTCGCGCGGCGGGCTGAACACCTCGTTGAGCACCTTGGCGGAACGGCCCGAGAGTCCCATGCCGTCCGACAGCCAGGACGGGAAACCGCCGCGCACCAGCGGGTCGGCGGCGGCGACCACGATCAGCAGCGGAGCCAGGGTCACCAGCGCGAGGGTGGCGAACCCCATGGCCCGGTGCAGCAGCTCCAGCTCCCGGCCGCGCCGGATCAGTATGTGCAGGGCGAGCCACTCCCTGGCGCGCCGCAGCGTGCCCGCGCGCCGGCTCACGGCATCGCTCCGGCGGTCCCGTCGGACGGGGGACGGGTGAGACGCCCGCCCTCGGCCTGCGCGGCCGGCCGGCCGCGCTCGGCCGGTTCCAGGACCCCGGCGAGGCCGTCCCGGACCTCGTGCGTGGCCGTGTGGTCGGCGTTGTCCCGGAACGCCCTGACCCGCCAGGCGCCGTCGGGACTCGGCACGTCCCCGTGCCGGCGCCCGCCCGGTCGCGGAATCCAGCGGTACTCGGCGTCGGGCGGCAGCGCCTCCTCGACGGCCGGCCGGTTCCACCGCGGGAACTTCCGCGAGGAGGGGAACGAACGCACGTCCACCGGACGGGTGATGCCGTTGTTCCGCAGCATCGTCACCAGCCCGTCGAAGTCACGCGTGGAGTGCCCCACCGCGCGGATACGGTTCGTCATCCCGGCACCGCCTCACCCGGTCCGCCCGTGACCCCGGTTCAGCCGTTCGCGGCCCGCACCAGTACCCGCTCCCCGGAGATCCTCACGTCCCAGTCCGGCTGCGGGACCGTGGCCGGACCCCGCGTCACCTCGCCGTCGGAGAGGCGGAACGCGCTGCCGTGCCAGGGGCAGCGCAGGCAGCCTTCCGCGTCGACCTCACCCTCGTCCAGCGGTCCGCCCGCGTGGGTGCAGGTGGCCGAGAGGGCGTTCACCGTGCCGCCGTGCCGCACCAGCACCACCGGGACCCCGTCCGCGTCGACCCGCAGCGGCTTGTCCTCCTCCAGCGCGGTCAGCGCCGCCACATCCGCCCACGTGCCGGTCGGCTCCTCGAACGCCGTGTGGTTGACGCCGATCCCGTTCACGTACGACAGGTGGCCGCCCAGGTAGGCCGAGGCGCCGGTCAGACCGAGGCCCACCCCGCTCAGCACGATCCCGGCGCGCCGACGGCCGGTCAGCCGGGCCGCCCAGGAAGCGGCCTGGAGCATGGTCGCCGCGCCGTTGAGCATCCCGTGCACCAGGCCGACCCGCCGGGGGCCGCCGACGGTGTCCGCCCAGTCCGACGCGCCGCTCGCGGCCGTCGGCACCACGGCGAGCAGGCCGAGACCGACGAGTCTGCGGGCCGCCGCGGCGCCGCGCTCGCCCGCCGTCAGGTCCAGCACCGTGGCCATGCCCCAGGCACCGATGGGCACATCCGTGAGCACCGGGTGCAGCGTGTGTCCCAGCCAGGTACCGGAGAGCGTGTTCTTCACGGCCGTCGGGCCCGTCACCCTGTTCACCAGCCCGGCCGCCGGACCGGTGAGGGCGTCGAGCGCGGTGCGGTCCTCGATGTCCTGGATGACGTGCTCGATCTGCTTGGGCATGACGCTCGCTCCTCATGGCGTTCGGACCTGACGGGCCGGTGCCCCGAGGGTGCTCCGGCTCGCGCTGTCATCTGGGCCAGGCTGTCTCCGCCGGGGAATCCCGGGCGGACGGCGGGGTCGGTCCGCCGCCGGCCGGGGGCCGGGTTCCCCTGTTCAGCGCGGCCACTCCGGTGGACCCGCGCCGCGCCACTCCACCCATCCCGCGCCGACGACGTCCGCCTCCTCCACCGCGTCCAGGACCTCCGGCCCGGCCCGGCGCAGGAACTCCACCACGTCCAGCACGGTGTAGGCCATGCCGACGAACCGGTCTCCGACGCGCACCCGCCTGCCGCCGTCCGGGCCGGGCGGATAGATCACGACGGGGATGTCCTGGGCCATGTCCCGAGCGTGACCCAGGACCGCGGCCGCCGCATGCCGGAGTGCTCCGGGACGAGGGCGCTACTCGACCGCGGGGTCCTCCTGGGTGTGCCGTACCGCTTCCTGGACCGACCGCTCCAGCGCGATGCGATCCTCGCCGGTCTCGGCCGACCGCTCGGCGATGGCCGCGCACACCGCGTCGTACGCCGTGCGCCAGCGGCGTCGCTGGGCGTCGTACTCGCTCCCGGTGAGACCGGCCAGCTTGGCCCGCTCCACCTCGGCGGACCGTTCCAGGGCGATGAGGCTGTCGGGAATGTCTGCCACGTGGGGATAGTAAGCGCGGTGACCGGAGGGCGCCTCCCGGATCACCGGAGCAGAGCCATATATCCGGCACCGAACCGCCGATGGATTGGTTTCGATCTTTATTTCACCTGATCGGGGGAGTGACCAATCCGCCTCGGCGGCAGGTCCGGATTCCCCGTGTGAGGGATGAAGAGCGGGACCACGGATCGCCGGTCACCCCGGCGCGCTTCGCACTGGGCGCGCCGCGCGGACCGCTCTTCGGAGGAGTCGGGGCGCCGACTGCCACGAGCCGCCCCGACTCCACCGGCGCCCCCCGCCTCCCCTCCGCGCAGGCCTTTCCCGCTATGACACCCGGCGCGGCACACGTCGCGCACCACTCAGGAGATGACGAAGAGATGATGACCACCACCCGCACCCGCCGTGCCGCCGTCACCCTCGCCGCCGCCGCCGTGCTGCCCCTCGCGCTGAGCGCCTGCTCCTCCAGCGACACCAAGGACAGCGGGAAGTCCGAATCCTCGGCACCGGCCGCCTCCTCGCCCAAGGCCAGCGAGAGCATGGGCGGCGCCTCCATGGACCAGCCGTTCGGGCCGGCCTGTTCCTCGGTGCCGAAGAACGGTGCGGGTTCCTTCGACGGCATGGCCAAGGACCCGGTCGCCACCGCCG
>NZ_JBSFFI010000047.1:0-25417 GCF_053596035.1 Streptomyces sp. NPDC001781
CGCAGTGCCACCTCGACGCCGAGGCCGTCGCCGCGGTGGACCGGGTACGGGCCAGGACCGACCCGCACCGTCATGTCGTCTCCGGCAGGACGTCAACCGGCCGTGCTCGCCCCGGGCGCGATGTCGCCGACGAAGCGCCGGTGCGGGTCGGTCCTGGCCCGTACCCGGTCCACCGCGGCGACGGCCTCGGCGTCGAGGTGGCACTGCGGCCGGTCCGCGCCCTCGACCAGGGACGGCACGGTGCGGCCGGTGTTCCACGGATCCAGCGCGGCCCGGACGGCGGCGCAGTGCGTGGTGAGGTCCTCCGGGGTGACCGGCCCGAACGGGGGTCCCGATCCCATGTAGGCGTAGGCCGCGTCCACCTGGTTCAGTACGCCGCCGCGGGGGTCGGCGTCGGCGAAGGCGCCGCCGAGCTGACGCAGCGTCGCCACGGCGAGCGGCGAGCCGGAACCCACACCGAGCACGCCCAGGAACGCCTCGGCCGTGTCGTCGCCGAGTTCCCCGAGGAGCAGGTGGTCACCGATGAACGGGACCGGCTGCGCAGGGTCCATGTGGGCGTCGAGGACACCGGCGGCGTCGGTGAGCGCCCAGGTGTCCATGAGCGGTTCGGCGATGCCCCGCAGCGGTGCGAGCAGGTCCTCGGCCTGGCGCCGGGCGTCGGCCACGTCGTCCTGGGATGCGGCGAAGACCGCACCGTCGATGCAGATCACCGGGCCGGCCGCGAGCACGGGCGGGACACCGGGGACCGGTGGCAGGTTCATCACACGCAGCGAGGTGGTCGCCCGGCGGGGCGCGTCCGCGGCCCAGTCGCGCCAGGCGGTGAGCAGCGGACGGGCGTGGGCCGCGGACCAGTAGGTGCCTCCGGTGACCACCTTCGCCACAGGGAACAGCTCGAACTCGACGGCGGTGACGATGCCGAAGCCGCCTCCCCCGCCGCGCAGGGCCCACAGCAGCTCGGGGTCGTTCTCGGCGTCCACGCGGACCGAGGCGCCGTCGGCGGTGACGAGTTCGACCGCGCGCACGCTGTTGGCGGCCAGTCCGGTGTGACGGCCGTAGAAGCTGACGCCTCCGCCGAGCAGATAGCCGACCACGCCGACGTGGGCCGCCGAGCCGTGCGGGGCGGTCAGGCCGTGGGGCGCTGCCGCCGCGACCACCTCGCCCCA
This sequence comes from Streptomyces sp. NPDC001781, assembly GCF_053596035.1. Taxonomy (NCBI): domain Bacteria; kingdom Bacillati; phylum Actinomycetota; class Actinomycetes; order Kitasatosporales; family Streptomycetaceae; genus Streptomyces; species Streptomyces sp. NPDC001781. The sequence continues at coordinate 1,164 of NZ_JBSFFI010000047.1, forward strand.
CGTCGTGCCGGCCGGTACCCGGGCGATCCGGCGATCCGCGTCGACGACGACACCGCCCTGAAGACGGGTGCGGATGAGCAGGCCGCCGTCGACGGGCTGCCGGGCGCCGGAGGCGTGACCGGTGGTGTGCACACGGACGGGCAGGTCGCGGGCGGCGGCCTCGCGCACGGCGGCGCGGACCTCGGCCACGCTGCGGGCGGTCACGGCCGTCTCGGGCCGCGCCGGTGCGGCGAGGTTGAAGACGGCCGTGGCCTCGTCGTACTCCGCCGTGCCGGGTGCCGCGAGGACCGTCGGCAGGACGTCGGGCTGATTCATGACAGCGTTCTTCCTTCTGTGCGTCGGTGCCGCGTCGGGCTCGCCGTCGGTCAGTGCTCGCGTACGGCCGTGATGAACACGAAGGTTCCCGGGCCGCTCTCCTCGCGCACCGTAAGGCCGGCGTCGGCCAGCCAGCCCCGCAGCCGGTCGAGGTCGAACAGCTGCAGGCCGCCCTGGTGCTGGGGGAAGCGGTGGGCGGACTGGAAGTAGCCGTAGACCGGGTCGTCGGAGCGGCGGAAGGTCATCAGGGTGAACGTGCCGCCGGGCCGCAGCACCCGGCTCACCTCGGCGATCGCCGCACCGGCGTCGGCGTAGAAGGCCTGGAGGGCGTTCCAGCACACGACCGCCCCCAAGGATGCGTTGTCAAAGGGGAGTTCGGCGGCCGATGCCAGCACGGACGGCACGTCGGGCAGCCGCCCGCGCAGTACGTTGAGCATGGGCAGCGCGCTGTCGAGGGCGATGAGCCGTTCGGCGCCCACGGCCTCGGCGATGACGGCAGTCCACCGGCCCGCTCCGGCGCCGAGGTCGAGGACGGGCCCGTCGACGGGTCGCACGTGGTCGGCGATGTAGCGGTCCTCGTCCTGCGGGGTGACGGCGCCGCCCCAGTTCGAGCCGGAGACCCGCAGGAAGGCGGGGCGGGCCACGGCCTCGTAGAACAGGCCCATGCTGGGCACCCGGGACAGCTTCTCCAGGAAGTCGGCGGAGGCGTCGCCCTGTTGCTCCGTGGCGGGCGCGGTCAGGTCGAGGATGCCGCCGGCCACAGGGTAGCGGGCCGCGCAGTCGGCGCAGCGGGCGACACCGTCGTGCGAGGCCAGGGAGCCCCGGCAGACGGGGCAGCGCAGCGCGCCGAGGTGCCGGGCGAACAGAGCCGCGTCGGCGACGGGGGCACTGACGTCGCGGCTCTCGGGCAGGGGAGCCTCGGGCAGGTTGCGCGGCTCGCCGTGGCACACCGCCCAGTAGGCGCGGGCGCCGGTGCAGCCGAGGACCGTACGGGTGTCGTTCTCCCAGTTCGCCTCGAGCTGCTGCGACGTCAGTTCCTTGATCCAGCTCTGGTCGAAGGCACGCTCGTCCGCGTTGAGAGTCCACGCCGACGGGGACGGCCACACCCGGCCGAGGTCCGGCCGGGAGGGGTCGAGCGTGCTCAGCGCGCGGTCCAGGCGGGAGAGGTCCTCCGCCTCCAGGCCGAGCCCCGCGACCGCGGCGAGGATGCGCTCGCGGTCGCCGGGGAAGTGCGACAGCAGGTAGAGCAGGGCGAGGGTGAGCGGTGTACCGGTCTCCTCGGAGCCCAGGAGACCGAGATAGAGGCCGAGGTGGTCACGCACGGCGCTGCCGAGCGGTCCGTCGAGTACCGGGTACTCCGTCTCGGCCAGCAGGCCCAGCAGCACGGCCGGGTACCCCTTGCGGTCGGTGCCGGACCTCTCCAGGGCCGCCACGAGCGCGGGCACCGCGGCGAGAGCGTCCGGGTGCGCCCGGCCGTCGCTCCACAGGGCGTCCACCAGCGCGTGGAAACGCGCGGGCACGTCTTCCGGCCGGGCCTGCACGAACGCCTCTGCGAGACCGACAGCGGCGGGGGCGGGGGAAACGGTCATCGGGTGTGTCCTTCCTGGGTCGGTGCGGCAGGCGCCGGCGCCGCGCGCGATGCGCCACGCTGCCAGCGGTCGCGGCGGCGCTGCATCTTCCTGGCTGCGCTCCTGCGGTGGGGCCGCCGCGGGCGGGCGGTGCAGCAATCCGCAAGATGCGGGCGGGTCGCGGGGCGGCGGACGATACGGCTGGGCGCCCCGGGTGGTCCGGGAGCCGATCCCCGCCCTGTGCGAGCGCGCCCGTGTCCCCTCGACCGACGACCGCCTGACGGTCAGCCACTGACGGAGCGCTCATGCATCCCTTCCGCATCGACATCCCGCAGGCCCAGCTCGACGATCTGCACCGCCGCCTGGACGCGACGCGCTGGCCGGACGAGCTGCCCGGTGTGGGCTGGGACCGCGGAGTGCCGCTGAGTTACCTCAAGGAGCTCGCCGAGTACTGGCGGGCCTCGTTCGACTGGCGGGCGGCCGAGGCCCAGCTGAACGCACACCCGCAGTTCACCGAGGAGATCGACGGCGCCCGGGTGCACTTCCTGCACGTGCGCTCCCCCGAGCCGGACGCGACGCCGCTGCTGCTCACGCACGGCTGGCCGGGCTCCGTCGCCGAGTTCCTCGACGTGATCGGGCCGCTGACCGACCCGCGCGCGCACGGCGGTGACCCGGCGGACGCCTTCCACCTGGTGATCCCGTCGATCCCCGGCTACGGATTCTCCTCGCTGACCGAGACCGGCTGGGACACCCCGCGGATCGCCCGCGCCTGGGCCGAGCTGATGGCCCGGCTGGGCTACGACCGCTACATCGCCCAGGGGGGCGACGCCGGTGCGGTGATCTCACTGGAGCTCGGCCGCATCGATCCCGAGCACGTGGCCGGCGTGCACGTGAACATGCTGATGACGTTCCCGTCCGGCGATCCCGCCGAGCTGGCCGCCCTCGACGAGCGCGACCAGGCGCGGCTGGGCAAGCTGGCCCGCTTCGACGCGGAGCTGTCCGGCTACATGAAGCTGCAGCAGACGCGCCCGCAGACGCTGGCGTACGCGCTCACCGACTCCCCCGTGGGCCAGCTGGCCTGGATCGTGGAGAAGTTCCTGGACTGGACGGGGGCGACGGAGCTGCCCGAGGACGCCGTCGACCGCGACCGTCTGCTGACGAACGTGACGATCTACTGGCTGACGGCGACGGCGGGTTCGTCGGCCCAGTTCTACTACGAGGGCGCGGCCGGCGTGCGCGCCGCGGCGGCCGGTGCCGTACCGCCGCCGCTGACCGTGCCGGTGGGCGTCGCCGTCTTCCCGGACGACATCTTCGTGCCCATCCGCAGCCTCGCCGACCGGGACCTGCCCACCCTCACGCACTGGACGGAGTTCGAGCAGGGCGGCCACTTCGCCGCGCTGGAACAGCCCGCCGCCCTCACCGGCGACGTCCGGGCCTTCGCCCGCACCCTGCGCCCCGCGGCCGTGACGGCCTGACGGCGCGATCGCCCCCGACCCGGTACGACAGACCAAGAGAGACGAGGCACCGCATGACCGCCAGGACCGTGATCGACGTCTGGGTGGCCGACCTGACGTTCCCCGGCTACATGGACCGGCTCCACCGGCTCGGAGCGGAGTTCGAGAAGGCGCACCCCGAGTACCGGATCAACATCGAGGGCCGTGACTTCCGGCAGCTCTCGCAGCAGATCGCCGAGGCGGCGGAGGAAGGCCGTCCGCCGGCCGTCGCGGAGTACTACTTCGCCGTCACCCAGGCGGCCCGCGACTCGCGTGCCGCCGACGGCAAGCCGCTGTTCACCTCGGTGCAGAAGGCGATCGCGGGGCGCAACGAGATCCTCGGCGAGCCGGTGGTCGTCGACGACCTCATCCCGGCCGTGCGCGAGTACTACTCGGTGGACGGGGACCTCACCTCGATGCCCGCCGTCGTCACCGCCATGCTGATCTACGGCAACCAGACGGTCCTCGACAAGGCCGGCATCGGCTCGCTGCCCACGACGTGGGGCGAGATGGAGGCGGCCTGCGAGGCGGTGGCGGCCCTGGAGGGCGGCCCGTCGCACGGTGTCACCTGGTCCAACCACGGGCTGTTCTTCCAGCAGGCGCTCGCGGTGCAGGGCGGCGAACTGGCCGACAACGCCAACGGCCGCGCGGGCCGCGCGACCCGTGTGGACCTGTCGTCCAAGGAGATGCTCACCTGGGCCGAGTGGTGGCGGACGCTGCACGGCAGCGGCCACTACCTCTACACCGGGAAGATCCCGGACTGGGAGGGCAACATCAAGGCGTTCGCCGACCAGGACGTGGCGCTGCGCGTCACCTCGTCCAACGACCTCAACTACATGGCGATGGCCGCCGAGAACGCGGGCTTCGAGATGAGTGTCGGCCGCTTCCCGGGCCGGGAGGACGAGGCGTACGGCGGCAACATCATCGCGGGCACCTCGCTGTGGCTGGCGAACGGCCTCGACGAGGTCACCCAGGACGGCGCGCTGGCCTTCATGCAGTTCCTGAACAACCCGCGCAACGCCGCCGACCGGCACATCGCCTCCAGTTTCGTCCCGGTCACCCGCTCCTCCTACCGGCTGCTGGAGGACGAGGGCTGGTTCGACGCCAACCCCAACCACCGTCTCGCCAGCGCGCAGCTCGGCTCCTACACGGAAGGCGAGGGCGTGCCGCCGTGCCGCGGCGCCCTGTTCGGCGACTTCGCCGGCGCCCAGGACGTCATGACCCGGGCCATGGACGACGTGCTCCAACGAGGCGCGGAGCCCGCCGAGCGCTTCGCCGAGGCCACGGTGGAGGCGCAGGAGCTCCTCGACGCCTACGAGAAGGACCGCGTCGACAACGGCGTACGTGATCCGCAGAGCCTGCGGGTGGAGTACTTCCGTGACGCGGAGGCCTACACGGGCGCCCAGCTGGAGGACGCCGTGAAGGGCACGAAGTAGCCACCGGCACAGACCATGAGGGGGGCGGACCGGATGGTCCGCCCCCCTCATGGTGGGCTCGTCGGTTCGGTCGGTCTCAGGCCGCCAGGCCCGACGGCGTGTGTGCTGTCCCGGCCGGCTCGGCCGGCACGGGGCGGTAGTAGTCGTCCAGGTCCACGGCCTGGCCGTCCAGGGCGACGCGCAGTTCGGCGAGGGCGCCGCGCAGGGCGGCCTGGACCGCGGGCACCCGGCAGGTGGCGTGGAGGTCCGTCAGGGTGCGGTAGCTCTCCAGGAGCCCGTCTCGCTGCTCAGGCGTGAGCGAGGTGTCGTTCGTCATGAAGTCGTGCCGCCTTCCACTTGGTTCGGGGCAGGCTGCCCTGCGGGGCGAGCTCCACCTGGGGCCGGATGCCGATCTCGCGCTTGAACTCGTCGGCGATGCGCGCGCACAGGGCCTGCGCGGCCTCGCCGGTGAGGTCGCCCGCCTCGGTCTGGACGTGGATGGTGTCGAGTCCGCGCACCGTACGGATGGACGAGCGGAATTCACTGACCTCGGGGAAGGAACGCAGCACGTCCTCGATCATCACCGGGGTCACCGAGACACCGCGGATCTTGCGCATGTCGTCGACGCGCCGCAGGACGCCGCCGTCGAGGAAGTCCCAGGTGCGGCCGCAACCGCAATCGCTGTGGGGCCGCTTGACCACGATGTCCTCGGTCCAGTGGCGAAAGAGCTGCATGCCTTCGCGGTAGAGGCCGGTGGTGACGCGGACGCCCTCCTCGCCGTAGCCCACCGGCTGCCGCGTCTCGGGGTGCAGCACCTCCTCGATGACGGTCGGCTCGTTGATGTGGCACGCGCCCCGGCGCGCGGGACACTCGAACATGAACACCCCGCCGAACTCGGTCGTCCCCGCTGCGTTGAAGACACGGGCGCCGAACGCCTGCTCGATGGTGCGGGTCGTGAAGTCGGAGCGCGGCTCCGCGCCCGCCAGCATCACCTGCACGTTGGCGTCCCGGGCGAGGTCGACACCCATCTCGGCCGCGGTCTCGATCAGCCGCATGGCGTAGCTCGGGGTGAGGCCGAGAACCTCGATCCGGTAGTCGACCAGCAGCCGGACCACCGTCCGGGAGTCCAGGCCACCGGCCGGTACAACCGTGCAGCCCATGCGCTCCAGGGCGTAGTGCATGCCCCAGAAGCCGGCGAACAGGCCGTATCCGAAGGACACCAGGGCCTTGTGACGGGAGCGCACACCGTTGCCGTACAGCGCGGTGCAGAACGTGTCGCTGATCCACTTCCAGTCGCGTTCGGTGTCGAACGTACGCACCGGCGGGTTGCCGCTGGTGCCGCTGGTCTGGTGGTGGCGCACCCCGTGCACCGGATCGAGCGAGGGCCAGGTGCCGTACGGCGGCGCGGCCTGCTGAGAGGCGAGGAGGTCCGTCTTGTACAGCAGGGGCATGCGGTCGGTGTACGCGGCCATCGAGGTGATGCCGTCGGGGATGCGCTCGGCCCAGAAGGGTGAGTTGCGCCGGGCGTGCTCCAGTGCGCGCCGCAGGCGGCGCCACTGCCACTGCTCCAGCTCCTCGCGGGGCATGGTCTCCGCTGTGCCGTTCCAGTACTCCACGTCGCCTCCGGGGTGCGTGACTCCGACCCGGCGAGCCCATCATGTGCGCGGACGGCGGCGCATCTCGATCCGTGCCCTCTTCGAGGAGGCGGGTTCAGGCGGCCAGGGCGTGGCCCCGTTCGGTGGCGAATCCCCGTACACCACGCAGGAAGTTGGAGATCATGCGCATGCCGTGCTCGGTGCGGAAGCTCTCCGGGTGGAACTGGACGGACTCGATGGGCAGAGTGCGGTGGCGCAGTCCCATCACGTAGCCGTCCTCGGCGGAGCGTGCGGTGACCTCCAGAGCGGCCGGCACGGTCGTCTCCGGCACGATCAGCGAGTGGTAGCGGGTGGCCGAGAAACGGTCCGGCACCCCGGCGAACACTCCGCGTCCGTCGTGCTCGACGTGGCTCGCCTTGCCGTGCATCAGCCGCCGGGCCGGTACGACCTCGGCTCCGTAGGCGCGGCCGATGGCCTGGTGGCCGAGACAGACGCCGAACAGCGGCAGCCGGCCTGCGAAGGTCTGCACGATCTCGACATGCCCGGAGTCGTCCGGGTGCCCGGGCCCCGGACCGAGCAGGATCGCGTCGGGGCGGCGCCGTTCGACCTCCGTCAGTCGCAGAGCATTGGAGCGCACCATCAGCGGCTCGGCCCCGGCGGACATCAGGTACTGGCGCAGGATGTCGACGAAGCTGTCGAAGGCGTCGACGACCAGGATGCGCGGTCGTGGACCGGGGTGCCCGGCCTCGGTGGGCGGGGGTGTCGTCACAGCAGCTCCTTTCCGGTGACCGCCCAGTGGGCGGCGCTCATCTTGGCCAGCGTCTCGCGCCACTCCTTCGCCGGTTCGGAGTCGGCGACGATCCCCGCCGAGGCACGAGTGCGGTAGACGCCGTCGTGGTGGAAGAGGGTGCGGATACACAGCGCGAGGTTGGTGTATCCGCCGATGTCGATCACACCGAGCGCACCGGCGTACAGGCCGCGGCGGCTGCGTTCGAGGGACTCGATGATCTCCATGGCCCGGATCTTGGGCGTGCCGGTCATGGTGCCGGCGGGGAACAGGGCGGCCACGGCGTCGAAGGCGTCCTTGTCCGCCTCGGCCTGCCCGGAGACGGTCGAGACCAGATGCAGGACGTGGGAGTACTGCTCGACGGCGAACTCGTCGGGCACGGCAAGGGAGTCCGCCGTGGCGATCCGCCCGATGTCGTTGCGGCACAGGTCCACCAGCATGGTGTGCTCGGCGATCTCCTTGGGGTCCGAGCGCAGCCGCCGGGCGCCCGCCTCGTCGTCGCCGGTGCGCGGCAGCGTCCCGGCGATCGGCCGCATGGTGACGGCGCCCTGCTCAATGCGTACGAACAGCTCGGGGCTCGCGCCGATGACGTGCTGCCCGCCGACGCTCGCCAGGTACATGTACGGGGAGGCGTTGCGGCGTCGCAGCCGCTGGTAGACGTCGACGGGGTCGGCGCCGGAACGCATGCTCAGTTCGTGGCCGATCTGCACCTGGTAGATGTCGCCGACCGCGATGTGTTCCAGGCAGCGTTCCACGTCGCGGCGGAATGCCTCGGGGTCGGTGTCGTCGTCCACGAGCGCCTCGGGGACGTCGTCCGCCTCGGGTTCGGGCCAAAAGCTCTCGGCGTCCTCGAGCAGCGCGGTGATGTCCCGCGGGTCGAACGCCGGCCACGCATCGGACTCGTGCAGCAGCAGCTCGGTCCTGTCCTCGGCGACGTCCCGCACCACCAGCCCCTGATGGACGACGAGTTCCACGTCCGGCAGGCCGGGGCCCTGCTCGATGAGGTGGGGCAGGTCCTCGACGTAGCGCACGGTGTCGTAGCCGAAGTAGCCGAGGAAACCGAACCGGAAGCGGGTCGCGGAGCCGGGGGTGTCGAACAGGCCCTGGGCGGTGCGCAGCAGCGGCCACAGGCCGGCGAGTGTCCGCAGCCGCAGGGTGCCGTCGGCGCCCTCGGCGACCAGCGGCCGGATGCGCTCCAGCAGCGGGTCGCGCAGCGCGGGGACGCCCTCGACGCGGACGGCTCCGCCGGTGACGGCCACGGACAGCAGTGCGCCGAAGCCGACGAATTGGAAGCGGCACTCACGGATCGGGCCCGCCGCCGATTCGAGCAGGTAGACGCTGTCGTCGCCGAAGCGCGCAGCCAGGGCGCGGTAGGCGGGCAGCATCGGCAGCCGGGAGAGCGGGCGCGTCCGGGTGGTCACCCGGACCGCGGCCGGTGCCGTGCGGGGCTCGGTCATCGCGGGTTCCTTCGGTTCACGTGGTGATCGCGTAGCGGTGCGCGACCTGCCGGGCGGTGACGGCGGCGCTGTCGGGAGCCGACCGCTGATCGAGCACCCGGGCCGCCTTCCAGCTCACGAAGGAGCCGGTGTGGGTCACGGGGTCGAGCTCGGTCTCGATGACGGCCCTGGCGTGGGCTCCGGTCAGCGCGCGCAGCCGCCCGGCCACGGCGTCGGCGACGGCGTCCGGATCCGCGGACCCGGGCAGCAGGTCCATGCGGACGGTGATCTCGTCCTCGCCGTCGCTCGTGCGGTCGATGACGACCTGGTAGCCCAGGCAGCCGCGCACTCCGTCGAGGACAGCCGTCTCCAGCTGCCCGGGGTGGAGCCGGACCCGGCCGAGGGCGATGCGGTCGGCGGCCCGGCCGACGACCTCGACGACGGGGCCGGGCAGAGGTGCGCCGGCCGGTGCGTCGCTGATGCGGACCAGGTCCCCGGTGCGGTAGCGGATCAGCGGCTTGATGCCGTCGACCAGCATGGTCAGCACCAGTTCGCCCTCGCCGGTGTCGCCGAGCACGGCCCCGGTGTCCGGGTCGATCAGCTCGGTCACGTAGTTGGGCGTCGACAGGTGCAGCAGGCCGTCGTCGGCGCCCGTGGCGATGCACAGCGCCTCCTGGGAGCCGTACAGCGCGGGGCGCACGACGGCTTGCGGCCAGACGGTCGCCACGTTGGCGGCGAACTGGGGCGTGCAGATCTCGCCGAGCACCAGGAACAGCTTCACCGGCAGCTGGGCGAGGTCGTAGCCGTAATGCAGCGCGGCCTTGGCGAGGCTCAGGCAGAGGGCGGGCGCGCAGACCACGACCTCGACGTCCAGTTCCTCGATCAGGCGCAGCGCCTTCTGGAAGCCGACCCGGGGCGACTCGGGCCAGATCTTCACGTGGCACGCGCCGAGCGAGGCGGTGACGGCGCTGAACACGTCGCCGAACGCGTACAGCTCGGAGGGGCCCATCAGGCCGACGACCGGCATGCGGTCGCCGAAGCGGGACCGGAACAGCCGGCGCCAGGACTCCTCCACGGCCGCGTTGGACGTGGCGATGTCCCTGGGTCCGCGCGGGCACGGTGTGGCGGCGCCGGTGGTCCCGTTGGTCTCGTAGTAGATGCTCGCCTCGCCGACCCGGCCCGACAGCACGTCGTACATCTCGCGGCGCAGGTCGTCCTTGGTGGTGAAGGGCAGCGACGACAGGTCCTCGGGGGTGACGGCGTCGATGTCCGCGCCCGCCAGGTGACAACGGTAGAACGGGGAGCGTTCGGTGACGTGGTGGAGCACGGTGGTCAGCTGCTCCTGGCGCCAGTCGGCGAGCTGGGCGTCGGTGAGGGTGGAGTCGTAGAAGGCCCGGCTGACGTTGCGGTAGGCGGCGAGGAAGTCGCCGAGGCCGAGGCCTCGCGCGGGGGCCCGCAGTGTCTGGAGCGCGGTGGTCATGCCGGCACCTGCGTCTCGTTCAGGGCCAAGCCGACGCGCTCGTTGACGTCGTCGGAGACCAGCAGGTCGTCCCGGCCGGTCAGCCGGCGGTGCTCGTCGAGCAGCTGGATCATGTCGACCATGCGGTCGACCAGGCGCTGCACGTTCGTCAGCCCCTCGTCGTCGTTGAGCGCGTCGCCACGGTGCAGCGCGTGCACCGTGGCCGGGAATCCGCTGCCCACCACGATCATCCGGTTGAGCAGGGCGTTGACGGTGAGCTGGGCCCACACTTCGCCGGCGCTGTAGCGGCGGGCGACGGAGATGACGCCGGCGACCTTGTTGCTCAGCGGCCGGTCGAAGCGCAGGTAGCCGACGCCGGCCCGCTCGATGAAGGTCTGCATCAGGCTGGCGGTGCCGAATCCGTGGACGGGGGCCGCGAAGACGATGCCGTCCGCTTCGATCATCTTCTGTACCACGCCGGGCACACCGTCCGTCAGGGCGCAGGGGACGGGGCGGTCGTTGCAGTTGCCGCAGGGGCCGCAGCGCTCCATCCAGATGTTGCGCAGGTCGACGACCTCGAACTCGACACCACGCTGCTCGGCGATCGCGGCCGCGTGCCGGAGGACGTCGGCGGTGTTGCCGTCCCGCTCCGATCCGTTGATGGCGAGGATCTTCAGACGTGTTGTCACGAGGTGTCTCCTTCGAAGGATCCGGCCGGCGCCCGTGCCCGGCGAGCACATTCCCTGCCGCTCTCGGCCCGTTGACTCCCTTAAATCGTCATGTCTCCGCACGGATCGAGGCATCTTCGTAAATGCTGGATGGACCGACGGCCCCGGACCTGGTAGAGGTCCGGGGCCGTCGGAGGCGTGCCGTCGTCACGGCGGCGGTGCGGGAGGGTGTCGGCGGAAAGGGGTGCGGCGCGGCTGCCGCTCAGGCGGTCACGGCGACGGGGAAGGTGTCCAGCCCGCGCACGACCCAGCGGTCGCGGTAGACGGGCGGCTCCGTCGCGGCCAGGCGGGGGAACCGGGCGAAGAGCCGGGGCAGCGCGATCTGCGCCTCCAGGCGGGCGAGCGGGGCGCCCAGGCAGAAGTGCCCGCCGGCGCCGAAGCTCAGTGGCCGGTTGTCGCGCCGGTCGGGGTCGAAGCGGGCCGGGTCCGCGAAGCGCCGTGCGTCGCGGTTGGCGGCGGCCAGGATCAGCGTCAGCCGGGTCCCGGCGGGCACGGTGACGCCGGGCAGCTCGGTGTCGGCGGCCGCCCAGCGGCTGGTGACGTGCACAGGCGGTTCAAAACGCAGGATCTCCTCGACATAGCCCGTGGCGAAGTCCGCTTCCGCGCGGAGGCGTTCGGCGAAGCCGGGCCGCTCGAGGGCGAGCAGCGCGCCGTGCCCGATGAGGAAGCTCGTTGTCTCGAACCCGGCCGTGAGCAGCACCATCAGAGTGCCCATCAGCTCGTCGTGGCCGAGCCGTCGTGGGTCCTCGTCGTGGGTGTTCACCAGGTGGGTGACGAGGTCGTCGCGGGGCTCACGGCGGCGCCGGCCGGCGAGGTCGGCGAAGTAGGCGGTCATCTCGTCCATCGCGCGGTCGGCGCGCTCCAGGGCCGCGGCGTCACGGAATCCGTCCGTGGAGACGGCGATGGCCGAGGCCATGTCGCGGAACCACACCTGGTCCTGCTCGGGGAAGCCGAGCATGGCGCTGATGACGGCGACGGGCAGCCGGGAGGCGAACTCGGCGATGAGGTCGACGGCCGACCCCGCGGCGCCGAGACGGGCCATGCGGTCGAGAAGCTGTTCGGTCATCTCCTCGATCACCGAACGCAGCCGGCGGATCCGCGGCGGGGTGAAGGCGAAGCCGGCCACCGTCCGCAGCCGGGTGTGGTCGGGCGGATTGCTGTAGAGCATCGAGCTGGTGAAGGCGCGCAGCGAGGAGTGGTCCCGCCACCCCGGTGCCGACGTGTCGTAGCGCGCGGCGTCCTGGACGTGGAGGCGGGTGTCCCGCAGTGCGCGGTCGCACTCCTCGTACCCGACGACGACGAGCTTGCCGGGCCCGAGCCGGACGGTTTCGCCGTGGGCCCGGATCGCCTCGTACAGGGGGTAGGGGTCCTGCCGGCCGCCGACGGTCGCCAGCGCCGCCCATGCCTCCTCGGCCGTGGCCGACCCGGCGTCCGGCTGGGTCCTCATCGGGCCGCGGCCAGCTCGATGATCACCGAGGGGCCCGCGGGGTGGACGGCCACAACGCGGAGTCCGGCCGCGGTGCCCAGCGCGGAGAACTCGGCGACGCCCCGCTCCTTGGCGCCGTACACGCACAGCATGCGCAGGTCCATGCCGGTGTGCGGGGCGCGTCCGGCGGAGCCGACCGTCTCGATGACGAGGACCGAGCCGTTCTCGCCGGCCGCCTCGGCGCAGCGCCGCAGGATGGCGGTGGCGGGCTCGTCGTCCCAGTCGTGCAGGACGAGCGAGAGCACGTAGCCGCCCGCGCCCGGGGGCAGCGGGTCGAAGAAGCTTCCGGCGACGGTGTCGGCGCGGTCCCCCAGCCCGGCTGCGGCGAACCGCTCCTTGGCGGTGTGTGCGGCGCCGGGCAGGTCGACGACCGTACCGCGCAGCGCCGGGTTGGCACGGAGCAGTTCGGTCAGCAGCGAGCCGTCGCCGCCGCCGACGTCGACGACGTGGCCCAGGGACGCCCAGTCGAATCCGGCGACGACTCCCGGGGCCCGCTCGGCGACATCGGCCCCGAGCAGCTTGTTGAAGGAGGCGACGCGGTCGGGGTCGTCGGTGAGGTCCTCCCAGTACTCGCGTCCGTAGCGGACCGGGAAGGCGGCCTCGCCGGTGCGGACGCTGTGCAACAGCTCGACGAACGACAGCTCGCCGCGGCCCGCGCCCTCGATGTCGAACCAGGCCCGGATGCCTGCCGGGTGGTCCTCGCGCAGTGGTTCGCCCAGGGCCGTCAGGGCGTAGCGCCCGGTCTCGTCGCGCTCCAGGACGCCCCGGACCGCGAGGTAGCGCAGCAGGCGGTCGAGCGCCTCGGCGTGCGCGCCCGCGGCCTCGGCCAGCTCGGCCGCGGTGCGGCGCCCCGCGGCGATGTGGTCGGCGATCCGCAGCGTGGCCGCCACGCGCACGGCCATCGGCGTGCCCAGGCTCGCCATCGCCCACAGCCTGGCAGCCGATCCGTCCCCGTCACCCAACACGGCATGTCCTCCCTTGGTCGGCGGCCCCCTCCCGGAGCCCGTGGCTTCATCGTCGCGCACGGGCGGGCGGGGGCCATCTCCCTTGTTGCGATGCTGAGTCGAGGTCCGGGACGGACGGCTCGTCGCCCCTAGACGTTCTCGAGCGTCTGCCGGTGCTCCGCGACGGCCGCGGCCGCGGGCGCCTCATGGTTCGCGGACAGCCGGCCCGGTGCCCAGAAGCGCCGGCCGAGGTCCAGGGCGAGCGCGGGCACCAGGACCGTTCGGACAAGGAAGGTGTCGATCAGGACGCCGATGCAGACGACGAAGCCCATCTGGGCCATCGCCACCAGCGGGAGCCCGGCGAACACGGCGAACGTCGCGGCGAGCACCAGGCCGGCCGAGCTGATGACGCCGCCGGTGCTGCTCAGGCCGATCAGGATGCCCTTGGTGTGCCCGTGCTGGGCGGTCTCCTGCTTCACCCGGTGCATCAGGAAGATGTTGTAGTCGATGCCGAGTGCGACGAGGAAGACGAAGCCCAGCAGCGGCACCGTCCAGTCGACGCCGGGGTAGCCCATGACGTGCTCGAACAGGAGGTTCGATGCGCCGAGGGCGGCGAAGTAGGACACGACGACCGTCGCCAGCAGGACGAGCGGCGCGACCAGGGCGCGCAGCAGCCACACCAGCACGAGCAGGACGACGAGCAGGACCAGCGGCACCACGACGTCCAGGTCGCGTTCGGCGGCGTTCTCCTTGTCCAGGGCCTGGGCCGCGGTGCCGCCGACGAGTCCGTCGACCCGGTCCCGAAGGGCCTCGACGGTGTGCTTGGCCGCGTCGCTGTCGGGGGTGCCGGGCAGCACGGCGGCCAACTGGGTGAGGGTGCCGTCCGGGGTGCGGCCGACGGTCCTGACCTCGACCACGCCCTTGGTGCCGCGGGCGGCGCGGGCGTCCTTCTGCGCGTCCGGCGTCTTCACGATGATCGTCGCCGGGTCGGCGGAGCCGGACGGGAAGTGCTGGGAGAGCTTCTCCTGGGCGACGACCGACTCCGGCTTGTTCGCGAACCAGTCGGTCTGGCTGAGGCCCATGTTCAGGCCCAGTGCGCCCAGCGCGAGGGCGCCGGTGACGGCCAGCGAGGCGATCCACGAGGTGCGGGGCCGGGCCGCGACGGCCTGGCCGACGCGCTCCCACAGCGGGCGGGCGGCGCGCACGGGAGCACCCTCGCGCGGCACGAGCGGCCAGAACACCCAGCGGCCGGCGATGACGAGCAGGGCCGGCAGGATCGTGACCATCGCGAGGAAGCCGCACAAGACGCCGATGACGCCGACCAGTCCCATGGAGCGGGAGGAGTTGATATCGGCGAAGGCGAGGCAGGCCAGGCCGGTCGCGACGGTGCCCGCGGAGGCGAGCACGGCGGGTCCGCTGCGGCGCAGCGCGGCCTGCATGGCCGTGTGCCGGTCCGCGTGGCGGTGCAGTTCCTCGCGGTAGCGGGCGATGAGCAGCAGCGCGTAGTCCGTGCCGATGCCGAAGACGAGGACCATCAGCACGCCCGAGCTCTGCGGGTCGACCTGGAGGCCCGCTCCCTTGGCGAGGAGGTAGGTGCCGGCCTGGGTCAGGACGGATGCGAAGCCGACGGCGAGCGCGGGGAAGAGCCACAGGACGGGGCTGCGGTAGGTGAGCAGCAGCAGGACGACGACGATGAGTCCGGTGGCCATCATCAGCGTGCCGTCGAGGTTGTCGAAGACGGTGAAGGCGTCGGTGAGCGAGCCGGCGGGGCCGCCGACGCGGGCGTCGAGGCCCGGCGGGGCGTGGGCGTCGGCGATGCGGCGCAGGTCGGCGACCTTGTCGGCGACGACCGACTGCTCCTTGCCCGGCAGGGGCACGACCACCATGAGGGCCTTGCCGTCCTCGGACTCGATGGCCGGCGGCACCTGCCGTCCCTCGGCGGCGACCTTGTCGAAGGCGGTGCGGTCGGCCCGGACCTTGGCGCGGGCCTCGTCGCCCAGCGTGCCCGGGCTGCTGTAGACCACGACGGCCGAGGTCAGGTCGTCGGTGCGGAACTTCTCCAGCTCCGTGTTCACCTCGGCCGACTCGGCGCCGCGCGGCAGGAAGGCGTTGGCGCTGGTGTCCTGGACCTCGCCGAGCTTGCCGGCGAGCGCGCCGAGCGCCATCACCGCGATCAGCCAGGTCACGAGGACGAGCCATTTTCCGCGACGTCCACCGGGCACGACAGCGGCTCGCTCGAACCATGCTCGCATGGAGATCTCTCTTTCTTGGGGGGGACGTTCCGCGGCCGGGCGCGCTGCGGCCGCACGGCGGGGACGGTTCATCGTCCCGGGCGTTCATCCGGGGCCGCATCTTCCATATTGCTGAATGCGCGCATGCGGCAGCGCCCGCGGAGCCGCGCTCCACGGGCGCTGTGCTGTGCCGCCCGGCGGCCCGGGCAGAACTTCAGTTGGCGAAGAAGTTCTTCAGCTCGGGTGCGAGGACGGCCGGGTCGACGGCGATGCCCTGGCCGGCCAGGGCGTGACGGCGGGCGTCCGGCAGTGCGTCGGTGACCGCCTGCGCGGAGGCCTTCAGCCACGCGTCCGCCTCGCCGCCGTGCACCACCAGCACCGGGACGGTGACGGACGCCAGTTCCCCGGTCGGCAGGGCGAAGTCGTCGCCGACGATGGTCGTGTCGTACGGCAGCGTGTGCGCCAGAGCCTCCAGGCCCGCCCAGAACGGCGCGAACTTCATTCCGGCGACGGCCTCGGCCGGCGCGCCCATGCCCTCGACCATGAAGAACTCGACGGCCTCGGCCCGCTTGCCGGACGCGCTCAGCTCCGCGAGACGGGCGGTGAAGCCGGCCGGGGGACGCGGGCCGGACTGGTCGACGACGTACGGCGGGTCGTAGACGGCGATCTGCGTGATGCCGAGGCCGGCGGCCGCGGCCTTGAACGCCAGGGCGCCGCCGGCCGAAAGACCGAAGACCCTGGCCGAGCCGCCGGTCTCGGCGATCAGTGCCGCGAGGTCCTCGATCTCGCGTTCCACGGCGTACTCGGCAGCGTCGCCGCTGTCCCCGCGGCCGCGGCGGTCGTAGTTGAAGACAGTGAAGTGGGGGGCCAGTTCCTCGGCCAGCTGCGTCATGGTCGGATGCGCCCGCTCGCTGAAGGAGCCGCCGATGAGGATCAGCGGTTCGCCCTGGCCGGAGCGGTCGTAGGCGATCGTGGTGCCGTCGGCGGACTGGACTGTGTTCATTGTTCTCCTGAAGACCTGGGGGCGCCGGGCTGCGCGGACGGATGTCGGGTTTGTGTGCCCGTCCAGCCTGCGGACGGCGGGGGTCGCGGCGCATCTTCGGAATTGCTGCGTCCGCGCCGGCGGCGCACGAAGCCCCGGGGGCCGGCGGGCCTCCGGGGCGGGTGGTTCGGGGTTCGTGCGCAGGTCAGCGCGGTCCGGCGACGGTGTAGGCGTCCTGTGCGGTGGGGGCGGTCCGGGTGGCGCCGTCCTTGCGGGCAGCCCAGCGGCCGACGGCCTTCACGAGGGGACGTTCGACGAGGTAGTGGCTCGCGGTGGCCGCCAGGATGCTGCCGACGAGCACCGCGGTCATCAGCTCCGGGAAGCCGATCGTGCCGCGCAGCTGGTTCATCAGGCCCGGCTGGGTGCCGAAGACGCTGCCGGTCTCGAACCAGAAGTACATGATGGCGAAGTGCCACAGGTAGATGCCGTAGGAGATGCGTCCCAGGTAGCGCGAGACGGGGTTGGCGACGATCGCGTCGACGACCCGGGACTTGGTGCCGGGGATCGAGAGCGGCATCACCGTCAGGTAGGAGAAGACCAGCAGCAGGACGTACTGGGTCAGGGCGAGGCCGACCCCTTCGTAGTCGCCGTAGCCGGGGCGGCCGAAGGGCTGGGTGCAGTTGAAGGCGTAGACGGCCAGGGCGCCGACCCAGAACAGCAGCGGATGGCCGGCGGCGATCCGGTACAGGACGGGCTTACGGTCGGGGCGCAGCTCGGCGAGGACGTGCAGGAGCGCCATGGCCATACCGAGGGCGAAGGCACCGCCGACGCCCAGCGGCCACCAGTACTTGGTGGGGTAGATGCCCATCGACGGGCGGTGGATGTAGTACGTCCACACCGCTGATCCGACGGTGATGAGCGCCAGCGGGACCATCATGCGGCGCACCTTGCGCACCGGATCTGCTGTGCCGCGGGCCAGCCAGTGCATCAGTGCGGCGAGCAGGGGGAGGGCGAGGTAGTACTGCATCTCGGCCGGGACGGTCCAGGCCGGGTCCATGCCGGCGATCCACGTGTAGTCGTAGACCTGGAGCATCAGGATC
The DNA here is from genome assembly GCF_053596035.1 of Streptomyces sp. NPDC001781. Taxonomy (NCBI): domain Bacteria; kingdom Bacillati; phylum Actinomycetota; class Actinomycetes; order Kitasatosporales; family Streptomycetaceae; genus Streptomyces; species Streptomyces sp. NPDC001781. The sequence continues at coordinate 18,703 of NZ_JBSFFI010000047.1, forward strand.
GGCCGCAGCACGTACCAGACCCCGTCGACCGCGTCGAAGTTGAGGAGGAACACGCAGACCAGCGAGAGCAGGATGTAGGCAGGCCATAGCCTGGCGAGGCGCTTGGCGAGGAACGGGACGACCTTGGGGCGCTCGCCGCCGCCGAGGGTCCAGCGGGCGAACGGCCGGTACAGCAGCATGCCGGACAGGACGAAGAACGGGCCCAGCGCCAGTGGACGCAGGCCGGCCAGCAGGTCGGCGAGGGCCTGGTTGCCGGGCCGTGCCGTGTAGGCGCCCATGACTCCGGCTGCGAAGGATGTGTGGACGGCCGCAACTCCGAGGGCACACAGCGCGCGGACACCGTCGAGTCCCCCGACGCGCTTGGTCTGTTGGGCCGGTGCCGCGGCCCGATTGGCTTTCACTGCGTCAGCGCTCCTCTGTGTCTCGATGGCTTGTTCAGCATGGGCATGGCGTGATTGCGGCGCCATCTTCTGACGTGCGGTGCTGCCGTGACCCGCCGTTGGGCCGCCGACCGTCCTGTGACGCACGGCAATCCAGGAGATGCAGCGCCCGTCGGCCCTGTGTGACCGTTCCGGCTGACCCGTCAGGCCGCCTGCGTGCGGGCTGCCCTCGGCAGGGACGAGCGATTGGACGTAAGCGATGGCCTCCACCTCGATTCACGAACGTTTCGCCGCGCAGGCGCGCCGGGCGCCGGACGCGGTGGCGGTGTCGGCGGCTGACGCGCACCTGACCTACCGTCAGCTCGATGAGCGGGCCAACCGGCTCGCCCACCGCCTGATCCAGGCGGGCGTCGCGCCGCGGGATCCGGTGGCGGTGCTGATGGAACGCTCCGCCGACGTGGTGGTCGCGATCCTCGCCGCCCTCAAGGCCGGCGCCTTCTACCTGCCGCTGCACAGCGCCTACCCGCTGCCGCGGATGCAGCAGATCATGGACCGGGCCGGCTCCCCCGTGCTGCTCACCGACCTGGCGAGTGAGGCACGCGGGCTGCCCCGCACCCGTCAGGTGATCCTGCCCGCCGGCGACCTGGCCACGGTGGGGGCACCCGCCACCGATCCGGGCGTCCCGGCCGGCCCGGACGCGCCGGCCTACGTCATCCACACCTCCGGCTCCACCGGTGAGCCGAAGGGCGTCGAGGTCCCCCACCGCGGTGTCCTCGGCCTGGCCGACGACTCCTGCTGGGACGGCGGGGCGCACCGGCGGATACTGGCCCTCGCCCCGTACGCCTTCGGTGTCTCCACCTACGAGCTGTGGGTCCCCTTGCTGCGCGGCGGCGAGATCGTGCTGCCGCCGCCCGGCGACCTGGACGTGCGCACGGTGCGACGGCTCATCACCGCGCACGGCATCACCGCGCTGCACGTCACCGCCGGTCTGTTCCGGCTCTTCGCCGACGAGGCCCCGGACAGCTTCGCCCCCGTGCACGAGGTCCTCACCGGCGGGGACGTCATCTCCCCGACAGCGGTGCGGCGCGTCCTCGACGCCTGCCCGGGCCTCGTCGTACGCGCCATGTACGGCGCCACCGAGGTGTCGTCGTTCGCGGCGAGCGCCACGCTCACCGCGCCCTATGAGCCGACGGCGGTGATCCCCGTCGGCCACCCGCTGGACACCGTCGACGCGCGGCTGCTGGACGAGGAGCTGCGGCCGGTCGCGGACGGCGGGACCGGCGAGCTCTACATCGCCGGCGACCGGCTAGCCCTCGGCTACCACCGACGGCCCGACCTGACGGCGGAACGATTCGTCGAGGACCCCGGGGCGCCGGGATCCCGGATGTACCGCACCGGCGACCTGATGCGCCGTGGCTCCCGGGGCCTGGAGTTCGCCGGCCGTGTCGGCGACCAGGTCAAGATCCGGGGCTTCCGCGTGGAGCCCGCCGAGGTGGAGCACGTGCTGGCGGGACAGCCGGGCGTGGCGCACGCCGCCGTCGTCGCCCGGGAGCACGAGGGCGGCGACCGGCGCCTGGTCGCCTACCTCGTGCCGAAGAACGCAGGCCTGGACGAGGCGGCGCTGCGGTCGGCGGTCGCCGCCGTACTGCCCGACTACATGGTGCCCGCCGCGTTCGTGGAGCTGGCCGAGCTGCCGCTGACGGCCAACGGGAAGCTGGACCGCGCGGCGCTGCCCGCGCCCGCCCCGCAGACGGCCGCGGGCTCCGCGCCGGCGGCCGGCGCCCGGCAGGACGCGCTGTGCGCGCTGTTCTCCCGGGTCCTCGGCGTCCCCGGCGTGGGCGTGGACGACGACTTCTTCGCCCTCGGCGGCGAGTCGCTGCAGGCCGTACGCCTGGCCTCGCGCATCGAGGCCGAGTTGGGCTACGAGATCTCCGTCGGCGACGTGCTGAACCATCCGACGGTCGCCGAGCTGGACCGCCGTATGGAGCAGCTCGCCCGGGCGGACGGGCTCACGGAGGCGGCGCGGTGACCGGCCGGCCCCTCCCCGACGGCACCGCCGGGCGCGACTGCGTCGTCCTCGTCAACACCCTGGGCCGGCACTCGCTGTGGCCCGCCGACCTCGACACCCCGGCCGGCTGGCCGGTCGCCTACGGCCCGGCCTCCCGCGCGCGGTGCCTGGACTTCATCGACCGGGCCTCGAGCCGCCACCCCGCCGCTGCGGCGACCGCCGCCTGAACCCGTCGGCCGCGCCCTGCGGCGCACCGCCCCACCACTCGGAGAGGACCCGATCACCGTGAGCATGACCGCCGCACCCCCCAAGGCGGAGAGCACCGCCGACCGCATCCCGCTGTCGTACAACCAGGAGTTCCTGCGCGCGTTCGACAAGGGCGAGACGGACGGTGCGTTCGGTCACCGCCACACCCTCGTGTGCGGCTGGCGGGTCACCGGCGCGATCGACCTCGCCGCCCTCCAGCTGGCCCTGGACGACGTCGTGGTCCGCCACGAGGTGCTGCGCACCGCGGTGCGTGGCGACGAGCAGGGCGGCCACCAGGTGGTCGAGCCGCCGTCGCCGGTCACGCTGGAGGTGAGGGAGCTGGGCGAGGGCGACGGCGCGCCGCGTGACGCGCGCGCCGAGGAATTCCTGAACGAGCTGGACGCTCGCCCCTTCGAGGTACGCGAACTGCCGCACCTGCGAGCCGCGGTGGGGCGCTTCGACGCCACCGACGCCGTCCTGGTGCTGGCCACCCATCACACCTCCACCGACGCCTGGTCGCTGCAGGTGATCATGCGCGACCTGGCAGCCGCCTACGCGGCCCGCGTGGCGGGCGGGCACGCCGGGCAGGACGCGGCCGCGCAGTACCGGGAGTTCGCCCGCTGGCAGCAGGAGACCGCCGCGAGCCCGCGGCTGGACCGGGCGCGCGGCTACTGGCGCGAGCGGCTGGCGGGAGCGCGGATCACCGGGATCACCTCGGACCGGCCGCGTGACGAGAACCTGGCGAGCGCCTACGGCGTGCACCGGTTCGTGTTCGACGCGCAGCTGTCCTCCGCCGTCCTGCGGTCCGCCCGCGACACCCGCTGCACACCGTTCATGGTGATGGCCGCCGCCTACAGCGTGCTGCTGCGCGAACGCACCGGCACCACCGACGTGGTCTTCCCGACCTTCTCCTCGGGCCGCTACGAGGAGCGGTTCATGGACGCGGTCGGTCCGTTCTTCAACTTCGTGCCCGTCCGGATCGACACCACCGGCTGCGCCACCCTCGGCGAGGTGCTGGGCCGGGCCCGCGAGGCCTGCGTGGGCGCCTACCAGCACGAGATCCCCTTCGCCCGGATCGCCGAGGACAGCCCCGAGCTGCTCGCGCCGTTCGCCGACGCCTCCCTCGCCGTCGTCGCGTTCGAGGTGCTGCAGAGCGCCTTCCCGATGACGGGGACGGACGCCGGCGGCCTCGGGTTCGCCGAGATCCGGCACCGGACCCGGTCGCAGCAGGTCAGCTCGGCCATCCCGGACGGCGGCCTGTGGGCGATGGACGTGCTGCCGAACGGGCAGCTCGCCGGAAGCCTGAAGTTCGACCACCACCGCTTCGACGAGTCCACCGCGGCCGACCTGGTGGCCCGCTTCCGCGAACTGCTGAGCACGCTGGCCGACGCGCCCCACACCCCGCTGGACTGACCCGCGGGAGCCGAGCCCCTTCGACGCCAAGAGGACCGATCGACGATGACTACCCTGGCCCCCTTCGCCCCTGTGGCTCCCCCGGAGCCCGGCCTGACCCCCGAGGAGATCGTCGCCCGGGCCGAGGCCCTGGCCGCGACCCTGATCGAGCGGCAGGCCGAGACCGAGCGGCGCGGCTTCTACGCGGAGGACATCCACGAGGCCTTCGCCCGCGCCGGCTTCTACCGGATCCTCGTACCGCGCCGGTACGGCGGCTACGAGTTCGGCCCGGAGACCTTCGTGAAGGTCTCCATGGCGCTGGCCCGCGGCTGCCCGTCGACCGGCTGGATGTACCTCTTCGGCGCGGCGCACGCGCTGGTGGTGGGCACCCTGTTCGACGAGGCCACCCAGGCGGAGCTGTTCGCCGGCGGCGACTTCATCTGCCCCGCGACCGTCGCCCCGGCGGGATCCGCCCGGCCCGACGGCGAGGGCGGCTGGCTGCTCGACGGCACCTGGAACTACTGCTCCGGCGCCCCCTACGCCACCCACTTCGTCGGCCACACCCTGGTGGCCGGTGGCGAGGGCGAGCCACCCGCGCCGATGCTGTTCATCGCCCCGCGCGAGCAGTTCGAGCGCCTGGACGACTGGGGTGCCCAGCTCGGTCTCAAGGGCAGCGGCTCGCACAGCATCCGCATCGAGGGCGGCCGGGTGCCCGGCAACCACACGCTGGGCGGACACCTGAGCCAGATGGCGGTCACCGAGGACCTCCCTGGCCGCAGCCTGCACGGCCCCGAGTACGGGGGCGGTCCGCTCAGTTTCATGCTGCTGGAGCTCGGCGTGCTCGCGGTCGGCATGGCCAAGGGCGCGCTGGACGCGTACGAGGAGCTGATGCGCTCCCGCACGACGGCGTTCTTCCCCATAGTGCCGCGCACCGAGGACCCCGACTTCCAGTTCCGCTACGGCGAGGCCACCGGCATGATCGCCGCGGCCGAGGCGGCGGTGCTGCACGCCACGCAGCAGTGGCAGGAGCTGTGCCGCAAGGAGGCGGCGGCCTTCACCCGCGAGGAGGAGCTGCGGCTGGCCACCATCAGCCGGGAGGCCGTGCGGCTGGCCTGGCGGGCGGTCGAAGGGCAGCTGTTCCCGACCGCCGGATCCAGCTCGGTGCGGGCCGGGGAGCGTATCGAGCGGGTCTGGCGCGACCTGTCCACGCTGCACAGCCACGCCGGGAACGGCGTCTTCCTCTCCTCGCTCGCCAACCGCGAGCTGGCCCAGGCGCACTTCGGCACCGGCGTCCGGTGAGTGCCGCCGCGCTGCGCCCCTGGACACCGCGTCCGCACACGAGTCCACGTCCGACAGATCGGGATGAACCCATGGAACAAGGCTGCCCCTTCGCCCTCGACACCACCGGCCGCGACATCCACGGCGAGGCCGCGGCCCTGCGGGCCCAGGGCCCGGCGACCCGGGTGGAACTGCCGGGCGGCGTGTTCGCCTGGTCGCTGAACGGCCACGCGGTGATCAAGCAGGTGCTCGCCGACCCGCGCGTGACCAAGAGCGCCCGCAACCACTGGCCCGCCTTCGTCAACGGCGAGGTGCCGCCGGACTGGGAGCTGATCAGCTGGGTCGCGATGGACAACATGGTGACGGCCTACGGCAAGAACCATGTGCGGCTGCGCAAGCTGGTCGGCGCGGCCTTCACCCCGCGCCGCGCCGAGGCGTTCCGGCCCCGCGTGGAGGAACTGACCGACCAGCTGCTGGACGCGCTGGAGCAGGCGGGGCCGGGCGAGACGGTGGACCTGCGCGAGCGGTTCGCCTATCCGCTGCCGGCCCGGCTGGTGGCCGACCTGATCGGCATGCCGGAGGAGGCCCGCGCCAAGACCGCCAAGGTCATCGACGCGATGGTGGACACCACCATCACCCCCGAGCAGGCCCAGGCCGTGCTGGCGGGCTGGCGCGGCGCGATGGCCGACCTGATAGCCGACAAGCGGCGCGAGCCGGGCGAGGACATCACCAGCGACCTGGTCGCCGCCCGCGACGAGGACGGCTCGCGGCTGTCCGAGGACGAGCTGACCGACACGATCTTCGCGATCCTCGGCGCCGGCTCGGAGACCACGATCAACTTCTTCGACAACGCCATCACCGCGTTGCTGAGCGACCGTTCCCAGCTGGAGCTGGTCCGCTCCGGGCGCGCCACCTGGGACGACGTGATCGACGAGACGCTGCGGGTGGAGTCGCCGCTGGCGCATCTGCCGCTGCGGTACGCGGCGGAGGACATCGAGCTGGACGGGGTGACCATCCCGAAGGGCGACCCGATCCTGGTGAACTACGCGGCGGTGGGCCGCGACCCCGAGCTGCACGCCGAGGCGCCCGAGGCCTTCGACCTGACGCGGACCGACAAGTCCCACCTGTCGTTCGGGTTCGGCCCGCACTACTGCATGGGCGCGGGCATCGCCCGCCTGGTGGCCACCACCGGCCTGTCCCGGCTGTTCGAGCGCTTCCCGGACCTGGAGCTGGCCGTGGAGCGCGACACGCTGCAGCCGCTGCCGACGTTCATCATGAACGGCCACCGCAGCCTGCCGGTGCGGCTGACCGCGAAGGTGCCGGCGGGCGCGGGCGCCCGCTGACCCCCGCACACCGAAGGGCCGCCCGGGACGTCTGGGGCCCGGGGGGCCCGGACGCCGCCCGGGCGCCC